>QWPV01000077.1 GCA_003671055.1 Planctomycetota bacterium | reverse complement strand
TCAAGCCAGGCAATGTGCTCGTGGACACCGATGGAAATCCGCGTGTACTCGACTTCGGACTTGCGCGACCGATGGAAGATTCCGCAGCAGGAATGCTCGAAGGCTTTGGTGGCGCTAGCGGTGAAACGGTCGCGGGTGAGTTCCTCGGCACGTTCGCCTACGCCGCGCCCGAACAACTTCGCGGTGATCCTGATCTCATCGACTCGCGCATCGATGTGTACGCGCTCGGCGTGATGCTCTATGAATCGCTGTGCGGCTGTAAACCCTTCGTTTCCGCAGCGAATGTCGCGGAACTTTTACTGCAACGACTTGAAGCTAAACCCAAACGACCTTCTGAGATTCGCGCCGGCATCGATCGAGATCTTGATGTCATCACGCTGAAGTTGCTCGATCCTGATCCTGATCGCCGTTACGGCACGGCAGATGAATTGCGCGATGAGTTGGATCGCTACTTGCAAGGGAAGCCGATCCTCGCGCGCGACGACAGCGTTGCGTACGTGGTGTGGAAGAATGTGCGGCGGCATAAGGTGGTCTCAAGCGGCGCGGGAATCTTGTTGACGACCATCGTTGGGGCATCGATCGCGCTCTCGATTGCCTACGCGAATACCGACGCCGCGCTCGGGAAGGCGCAGCGGTCACTCAACTCGCTGAAGAATTCGATGACAAGTGTCGATCCAGAACTTGGTCGCGGATCGAGTGAACTTGGCGTGAACGATTTCCTCACGCTCGTCGCCGAGCAGGTGAATGTAGAGTTAGGCGATGATCCTGAGTTACTCTCAGGCATCCTCGTCACGCTCGGCCTCGTGCATCTCGGCTTCGACAATGCGGAGGGAGCGAGGGAAGCGATCGAGCGTGCGCATCAGATTCGATTCCATGCGTACGCGCGCGGCGAGGTCACGGGCGTAGAACTTGCGGAGGCCGAGTTCGCACTCGCGCGATTGCGCTTCAATCTCGGCGATTTCGTCGCGAGCGAGCGCGCGTATCAAGCAGCCCTCGCACTCTATGCACAAGAACTTGGGCCAAATGCACTGCTGACGGTTGAAGTGATGCGACAACTTGCGAGTGCGCAGCGCGCGCAGGGAAAATTCGTCGAAGCGCGGTGCTCTCTGAAGAGCGCGATCGATCGAAGCGCGTTGCTCGAAGAGTCACGAGAGAGCGCAATCACGAAAGCAGGAATCCTGAACGGCATGGCTGCACTCGGCCGCGCGGAAGGGGACTTCGCTGCGACGCTTCCGCTGTACCGCGAAGCACTCGTCGCACTCGCGCCGTACGTGGAGGCAGACGATTTCCGTATCGGTCGAACGATGTACAGCATCGCACTCATGCAAGAAGCACTCGGCGAAGGTGACGCTGCCCTCGAGAACGCAATGGAAGCGCATCGCATCCTCTTGCTGCGCAAAGGTGCGGAAGCGAAGTCGACCAAAGATGCCGCAGTGCTGCTTGAGCGGTTGCGTGCAGGGACTCCCAAAGCAGAGTGAGTCGCGCGCCTTAGGTGCAGCGGCCAAACAGCGGCGCCTCAGGAATCCATGGCTGACGAGTCCGTCCAAGCCTCGTCTACGGGCAGATATGAATACAAAACCATACACATCTGCCCGTGGAATGGAGACAATGCGCGTCATGATCGGTAAATCACTCAACCTTCGATGGCGAACTGTGCTGATGGTTGGGGCATGCATCGCGAGCGTCGCTGGATGCACGCATCCAGTGCTTGGTCGACCCGTGCTTCTCGGTGCGAGTGTGACGGCGGGTGCTGGAGCTGCTGTGGTTTCTGGCGAGGCGCGCGAGCAGACAATGCTCTCCGTCGATGCAGGAGTTGCCTACGCCGCAGTGGTGACGGCACCACACGCAACGCCGCTCGACTTCGGCGACAACGGTGTCATGGCGGATCCAACCGCGGCGCTGCGCGAACAGGCGTACACAGCAGCCGCGCAGCATCCGACTCTGGTGATCGCAATCGATTGGCTCTTCTGGCCGTTGCATCAATCATTTTCGTCATCGTTGCCTGCGGATGAGCGTGCGGCGATGCGACTTGCAGCTGTCGATGCGGCGCTGAAGGAACTCGAGTGCTTCGATTGCCCCGTCGTTGTGGGTGATGTGCCGAACATGACGCGAGCTGCTGGCGGTTTGCTCCGCGATGATCGTGATCCTAGTGACGCGGTCCGCGCACAAGCGAATGCTCGAATTCGCTCGTGGGCATCTGTGAAACCCAACCGGTGTGTGCTCGCAGTTTCCATGCTTGCAGAGTGCATCCATGAAGACAAGGGGTTTGAGATTGCGGGCTTGCGGTACGAAGCGGGAGAAGGCGCGCGGCTCGTGCAACAAGACGGACTGCACGCCACCGCAGAAGGCGTCGCCGTGCTCGTTTCAGCAGCGATTGCGCAACTTGAGCAAGCGAGCCTCATCGAAGGAGGACAGCGCGAAACGAATCATGCGCAATTGAAGATTGGACTCGAACGTGAGGCGATTGCCGCGAAGAATCGATCTGCACCAACCCTTCTCGGTGCGCTCTCCCTGGCATCCATGAAAACGCGGATGGAAGCCGCGCTCGATCGTAAAGATGACGCGGCAGCCGCAACAGAACTTGATGCGATCTATGCAAGACTCGAGTCTTTCGATCAAAGTCCGTTCGGTGAGCAGGGGGAGATCTTGTCGTGGGCATTTCTGAGGCTGACTATGACGGCGATGTTTGCGCCGATGCCGAAGACGAATGCTGTGACCTCTCAGCATTGGTCTCAACTCGGTGTGGAGGCAATGGCGGATCATCCCAATCTGTGGCGATTTGAACTCTGGCTTCGGTACGCAGATGAGTTAGGCGACGAGTGCCAGAATCAAACGATGAGAGCGCTCGAAGATCGCCGCAAGCAGCGCGGTCCGTGGATTGATCCACTCGGTCCGTTCCTTTGGGATAACGCGGAAACGTATCTCGGTGCAGGCGCGCTTGCCCGCTGCTTTGCGGATCCCGCCGAAGCGTACAGATACGCATGCGCGCGCGCTGTTGCGTCCGAGATGATTGCGAATGGTCGAACCGCACTCGGCAAGGGTGATGGTTCTTCGCGCAAATTCGGCGGCGAAAGTTTTCTTCAATACTCCCGCAGTCTTCAAGCCGCTGGATTACCCGATGTTGCAGAGACGTTTCTGGCAAATGCGCGAACGGCTGGCTTCGGCAATGCGATCGACGCGAGCGCGCGGAGTGATCAACTTCGCCGTGGCAATTGGAATTTTGGTTTCACCAAACTTCAGAGCGGTGCGGATGGTTGCTTTTCGATAGCGTCAGAAAACGCTGCAGCGATGGACGCGGCGCAGGCCGCTTCGAAGCCGAGCCTCATCCCCTGCGTACCGCTCTTCGCAAGCTCAG
Source organism: Planctomycetota bacterium (assembly GCA_003671055.1). Taxonomy (GTDB): domain Bacteria; phylum Planctomycetota; class Phycisphaerae; order Phycisphaerales; family SM1A02; genus F1-140-MAGs142. Next base: position 9,881 of record QWPV01000077.1, on the reverse strand, counting down.
CGTTTAGTTTTCCGCTTCCATCGCTCGGCTTCGGCAATCTGGAATCGTTCGACGGCGCTGCTGCAGCACTAGGAGAAAACGCGAACGACATGATCGTTACCCGTGCAGAGTTGTCCGCCGATGGCCGCTTTCATCTCAAGCATGCGCCCCGAGAGTCCACGCCCGTCGCAGCCTCTTGGTTTGAGTTGGGGAGGTCGGATGTCAAGCGGTTGATCAGGATTCAATCGTTGCAGCCGGGGATTTTCGGAGTCGAAGCGATTGCGAGGGATGCGCAAGGATTCGATCTCGCATCCTTCACCGAAGCCGTGCGAAGCGCAGCGATGTCAACGTCGAGTGGTGCGGCCCTTCAGGTCAATCCCTTTCCAGGAATGACTGGAGTGTGGAAGATGGCATTGCCCACAGCGGTGCGCGCAATCGGAACGGTGAAACATGCAACGGTGCGCTTACCGATAGGCTCGGATGATGCGAGCGGGGCGGCGCGTTTCGCGACCTTTGAACTTGAGAACGAATCTGTGATTCTCCTTGGTGTTCTTGAAGCGCCGGAGGGCATCGAAGTTGCGCAGTCGACGCTTCGCTTGCACGCGGTGTGGGGTTCGCGTGAACAACGCGCCACCGGTGAAATCATGTCGATGCAAGGATTCATCGCTGGTTCTGCACAGATGCTCAAGGACGCGATCCATGACAAAGCCACAGCAGGCGCGGAAGTGCGCGTGAAGTGGGAATTCAAATTGTCAGCGGTTGCTGGTAGTTGAACTGCGAACAGTCGCTGCTGGCTTAGCGTTGCCGTCGTCTTGCGAGCGGTGCGAGCAGCAAGAGTGCGAGCGCGCCTGGCGCGGGGACGCCCTCCACGCCAGTGAGTCGAATGGAGTAATCGCCACCGAGTGTCGATGGATCCATCGTCCAGCCAGTCTGCGCGCTCCCATTACCGAAGGCGATGACGCCGGGGGACAGTTCGGGCCAAATCAACTGCGTGCCAGAGAGTGGGTTCACTCCCGCAAGCGAAATCGCGATGTAGTAGAAGCCCGGCTCCGTGAGGACGAAACCAGAGCCGTCGTTTGATTGTGCAACAAGAAACGAGCCATTCGAACTCTGCGAGAAGTCGCTGTTGCCGAGCAAGCCGAGCGCGCGCGGTGCGCCGGTCACGCCATCCGCTTTGAACAAGAACATCGAACTATTGAATTGCGCATATCCGCCGGAATCACCATCAGCAGTGGAGATCTTCAGCATCATCGGCGAAGTGATCTGCACCAAGAACATGTCTGCGTAATCCGCTTGCCCTAAGAACGCAGAGGCGTTCAGGCGACCTTTGATTTCAAGAACTGTTCCAGTCTGCGTGACGACTTGCGCAGTCGCTGCGCTGTCGCCCGCTTCGCCGTGCGCGTCGCTGTCCCAGGTGGGGCCTGCGTACGTGAAGCTTGCAATGGACAAAGCGAGTGCACACACTGGGTATACGACAAGTCGGCGCGAACGCATCGAAGGGAAATGGACCATGTTGAGCTCTCCAAAAAGGGGTGGGGAATCACCTTCAGTATGCCTCCGGGACGACGGAAGTCCAAACAAGGTCGAAAAAGTTCCTCACGAACACTTCCGATTTCACTGGAGGCGACCTATCATGTGCGCTTCGGTATTTGCCGAATTTTTCCGCACCAATCCGTACCTGCCGTGAGGCAAGTCCGGGAAGAACCGCGATTACTCGCGAAGGCTTTCTCCGAATGGCGAATCCGACCGCAGCCCCTGAACGAGGGCCAACCGCTCCAACCGCTCCTGCCGCTCCCACCGCGACTTCTTCAAATGGCGCGTCCGCTGGCACCGCTGCGCGTGGAGCGCAGTTCCGGGCGTCGATGGAGCGAGCGTGGACGATTGATGATTCCGCGGATCTCTACAACCTGCGCGGTTGGGCGAAGGGATTCTTCGATATCAATCAGAAGGGCCATGTCGTCGTGCGCCCCACGCGCGAAGTCGGTCGCGAAATCGATTTGCTCGAAGTCGTGCAAGGGTTGCGTGAGCGTGGCCTTCGAACGCCAGCGCTCCTGCACTTCAGCGATTTGCTCCGCACGCGTATGACGGACATGCACGACGCATTCGCCGCTGCGATTCGCGACAACGGTTACAAGGGTTCGTACAACGCGGTTTATCCCATCAAAGTGAATCAACAGCGACGCGTTGTGCACGACGTGCGCGAGTTCGGCATGCCGCTCGGATTCGGTATCGAAGTGGGCTCAAAGCCCGAGCTTCTCGCAGTCATGGGATTGACGAGTGACTCGCCCGATAGTTTGATCATCTGCAACGGCTTCAAGGAAGAGCGCTACATCGAATTCACGATGCTCGCCGCGAAACTTGGTCGTCGCATTATTCCAGTGATCGAAAATCTCACCGAACTTCGCTTGATCGTGAAGTATGCGGAGATGCTCGAGATTCGTCCACGCATCGGTGTGCGTGTGAATCTCTCGACGCAAGGCGCAGGCCGCTGGCGTCACAGCTCCGGCATCAAAGCAAAGTTCGGTCTCTCAACGAACGAAGTGCTTGAAGCGGTGGAGTTCCTCGGCACCAAGGGTATGAAGGACTGCTTGCAGTTGCTGCACTGCCACATGGGCTCGCAGATTCACGACATCCGTCAAGTGAACTCTGGCGTGAACGAACTCGCGCGCATCTACACCGAACTTGCAAAGATGGGCTGCAGCATGCAGTACCTCGATGTCGGTGGCGGTCTCGGGATCGACTACGACGGAAGCCAGACGAACTTCGAATTCTCCACGAATTACACGCTCGCCGAGTACGCGTCCAATGTTGTGTACAAGGTGATGAGTGTGTGCGACGAAGAGGGTGTCGCGCATCCAACCATCGTCACTGAGAGTGGCCGCGCGATGGTTGCGCAGCAGAGCGTGTTGATCTTCGATGTGCTCGGCGCCAATCGCGTCGATCGATTCAAAGCGCCAGCGTCACTCGAAGGAATCCCGCTCGCGGATGGCGAAGTACCACGTCCCATCGTCGACCTCTTCGAAGCCTACAACGCAGTCTCTGAACGTCGCTTGCTCGAGTGCTATCACGATTCATTGCAAGCGCGCGATGAAGCGATGAATCTGTTCTCGGTGGGCTATCTCTCGCTTGAGCATCGCGCGATCGTCGAGCGATTGTTCTGGGCGACATGCGCGAAGATTCGCGACAAGGCACGCGAAATGCCTGCGATTCCCGAGGAACTTGAAGACCTCGAGGACGCGACCAGTGACACATACTTCTGCAATCTGTCGATCTTCCAATCGCTGCCAGATATCTGGGCGATCAATCAACTCTTCCCAATTCTTCCCATTCACCGCCTCACCGAGCGCCCCACGCGCAAGGCAACCATCGCAGACATCACCTGCGATTCAGACGGCAAGATCGATCGCTTCGTCGACAACCACGATGTGAAAAAGTGTGTCGAAGTGCACGCCATCGAAGACGGCGACCAGTACTACCTCGGCGCATTCCTCGTCGGCGCATATCAAGAGACCCTCGGCGATCTCCACAATCTCTTCGGCGACACGCATGTTGCACACATCCGCCTCGACGACAACGGCAACTGGTGGATCGACGAAACCGTCGAAGGCGACAGCGTCCGCGAAGTGCTCTCCTACGTGCAGTACGACGTGAACCGCCTCTCGCAAGCCATCCGCCACGAATGCGAACGAGCCGTCCGCGACCGCCACATGTCCGTCGCCGAATCCAACACATTAGTCCGAGCCTACGAATCCGGCCTCGCTGGTTACACCTATCTCGAAACCGAAAACGGCGCGAGCCTGTAGTTGAGCGCTTCTGATGATTTCTGCCCCAAGCGGCAAAATCATCAGGCGCTGTGGTACGGCTCGGCGAGGGAGCCACCTTCGCCTGAATGAGGCGGCGGGAGAACTCGAGCGACTTCGGTCGTCGTTGCGGGTGTGCGGGGGCATTCTGCGCGCCTGAGTCGGGAGGTCGAAGATGAGGCAATTTGCCGTGCGTAGGGGCTCTAGTTTGCAAATTGCCGAAGCTCTATCTTGCAAATTGACGGAGGGCTATCTTGCAAATAGCCGGTACGCTGTCTGTGCCTATGGATGATCCGAGACCACTTCCGCGATCCGTGAAGCGCGCCCTTGGCGAGGCGTTGTCTGACACGCCGGTTGTGTGCGTCCTCGGGCCGCGGCAATGCGTCCCATGCGGTGCGTTGCGGCGAAGGGCTGCGCACGCGCACGATTCTCAGCCGTCGTGATCGCTCGTCGTGAGTGATCCGCTGCGATACCTTTGTATCCATGGATGCATGGCGACGCGTCAGTACATGGCTCGAACTTCAGGTAGAGAGCGTGGACAACGCTGCGCTGTTTGCTGCGATCCATTCGCTTCCTGTGGAATCTGCGGGGAGCGTCGTGCGGCTTCGCAAACTGTTTAGTGCGGAGCGGATTGCTGCGGCGACGGAGTTGCTTGCTGCGCGGAAGAAAGCGGCGGGAAAGTTGGACTTTAGTTGGCCGCTCTTTGTGGATCGCGAAGGGGTTGAGATGGCGAGTTCAACATTGTGCGCGCGGTGGAAGGCGGCGCGGTTTGAAGGCGCGCGTGTTTCGGGGGAGCGCGTGCTTGATCGCGTGGTTGAGCGCTCGCGCGGAATTCTGCCCGCAGACGGGCAAATTCCATCGCTCGCTTTCGACTCCGCCTTGCGGAGTGAATCCGCATGCGGCGGAAGTTCGGCGGGTGTAGGTGACCAGCAAGTGCTCGACCTTTTTTCTGGAATCGGTGCGGATCTTCATGCGCTTGTGGAAGTGTGTGGTGAGGAATCGGTGCTCGGTGTTGAACTTGATCCGCTGCGCGCTTGGATGGCGTGCTCGAATGCGCGCGGGCGCGTGCGTGAAGCGGATGCGCGAAGTGAAGAGGTGCAGTTGATGATTCCTTCGGCGCTTGTGCATTGCGATCCGCCGCGGCGCGATGCTGCGGGGCGTGCGTGGAAGCGGGGCGAGGAGACGAGTGATGCATTTGATCTTGCGACGTTGCTCGCATGGATGCGTGCGGCGAAAGGCGGCGCGCTGAAACTCGGTCCTGGTGTTGCGCGTGAACTTGTGACTGCGGCTGATGCTGAGTGTGAGTACATCGAAGTCGATGGCGTGATGGAGCAGTGCGTGGTGTGGACGGGCGCGCTTGCGTCGAACGCTGGAACCACTCGCGCGACGCAGCTTGGTGGTGCAGCGATCACACGCTTCGGTGTGCCGCGTGGTGTTCCGCAAGCAGACGCACTCGGCGCGTATCTCTTTGAGCCATGCGCATCGATCGAACGCGCGGGTCTTCTCGCTGATCTCGCACAAGAACTCGATGCAGCGGAAGTTGCGCCAGGGCTTGGTTTACTCACGGGCAATGTTGCGCACACTTCGCGGTGGGCAGAGTGTTTTGACATCGCCGGCACCGTCGCGCAGACGCCAAACGCCGCAGTTTCGCAGCGATTTTCATCCGTCGCGCAGGAGCGATTTCGCAGCGTGCGTGTTCGCGGCAAAGCGCTCGATACGCTCGGTGGCGCCGACAAAGTCACGCGCGAACTTGATTGCCAATCGAACGGCACGCTCGTTCTGTTCGCCTGGCGTCGAGGCGCGAAGGCTGCGTGTGTTGTTGCGCGCGTGCGAGTTGAAGTTAAAAGATAGGGCGCTTCGCGGTTTGTGTGATGGGGGGTTGTCTAGCGCTAGAAAGCACGGCAATGCATCGAACGCGCGCATCCATCACTTTGAGCGCAGTAGTCTGACTTTGCCGTCGAGGCACGCGAGCCAGAGCGTGTCGTCGTTGTCGAAGGCGACGTCGAAGCAGGCGCCTTTCCAGGCGGCGAGGATTTCGACTTTGCGTTTGACGTCCCACACGCGGACCCATGCGTCACTGCCTGCGCTGGCGAGGAGTTTTCCGTCTTGCGTCCATGCGAGTGCGCGCACGATGCCGCGGTGGCCATCGAGAAAGGCGCGGATTTTGAGGGAGTTTGCATCGAGGAGCGTCACTTCACCGTCGGGTTGGACGCAGCCGAGTGCGAGCGTCTTGCGATCGGGCGAGAGTGATGCGGTCATCGCGTACTCGGGGGATGGAGCGACGGGCCTTGTGATGCCTGTGCGCAAGTCGATGCAGAGAGGGGATCCTCCCTGACCACCCGGAACAAACGCGAAGCCTTCACGCGCGGTGTCGCAGGATGGTTGTGCGTCGAATTCGCGATTTTCAATTGTGTGGAGGAGCTCATCGGTGCGCGCGTCGTAGAAACGCTCGGTGCCGTTCGTCAAATGTGCGGCGAGCATTTTTCCACGATCGACAAACGCAAGCGAGTCGACGGACGCTGGTGTTTCGATGTTGCGGAGGATCGCGCCATCTTTCGTGATGAACGCGAAACCTGTGGAATGGCCGAGCGCGATCGTGCCGTCTCCATCGCGACGCACTGTTGTTGCGTGCAGTGCGCATTCGAGCTTCGTCGCATGCAGCGGTTGCGCGTCGACGCGAAACAAACCGCCATCTCTCGTCACTGCGAGCGCGGCGTTGTCATCGAGGAGCGGCGCGAGTTGGAGTACCGCGGAGCCATCGAGTTTCACTTCTGGGATTTGGACACTTGCATTGGCGTCACACACTTGCACGCGCGCATCGAGGTTGCCCGATGCGATCCACTTTCCGTCGGGCGAGGGCACTGCAGTCCACACTGGGCAGTACGAGCCGACGATGGTTGCTTTCGATGCGCCGGTGAGCGCGTCGTAGCGTTCGACGGATTCTTGCCATGTGACTGCGATCACTTCACTGCCATCAGGCATGAATCGTGGATAGCGGAAGCCGCGACTCGGATCGTTGACTTCCCAGAGAATCGCGCCTGTCTGAGCATGGAGGACGGCAAGTGTTCGGCCTCCGCATGTGACGACGCGCGTGCCGTCCTTCGAGAACGCGACGCCGCGCACTTCGACCGTGGGGCCTTTCGGCTTCCATGTCCATTGCACGTTGCCGGTGTCTGCGTCCAAGCATGTTGTCGTTCCGCCCTTGTCGCCGAGGACTATCCGCGATGCATCAGGCGATGCGGCGAGTGCGCGCGGAAATTCAGAAAGCGGCGGTGTTGCGCGCACGGTGCGTTTGGCTTCGAGCGAGTTCGTATCGCGTTCGATGAAGCCGTTCACTGTGTTGGTGAAGAGCCGCGTGCGCGTCGCATCGAAAGCAATGTCGGTGACATTCGAATCTTCAGCCGCCGCTACGAGTGCGCCAGCATCGTCGCGACGTTCGATCCCTGACACGAGCCGCACGAAGATGGCGCCGCCGTCGTTCGTTGCGATTGCGCGCCAATACGGCTGCCCAGCGGTGCGCATGCGCCAGACTTCTTTGTGTGTCGCGGTATCGATCGCGACTGCGAATTGGCTTGCGGCAGCGAAGAGCATCGTGCCATCGAGCGAGTAGTCGAGCCCGTAGACCTGATTGCCTTCGGGAAGTTCGACCTGCCACGCAGTTTGATCGCAGCGCACGCTGAGATGTTCCCATTCCCAACCGCGCAGCGATGGCGCAGACTTCGCGAGGTGCTTCTTCGCTTCACTCGCGTCGGTGCGTTCGAGCAATGATGACGCTGCGCTGATGGACGCGACATACGTACTCCACTCTTCGCGCTCGAGTGCTTCACGCTCACTCTTGAGCAGGACGAGCGAGACGATGAGCGCGCCCACCACAGCAAGCATGATGCACCCGGCGGTGAAGAGCGATCTGCGATGACGACGCATGAGTCGCGCGACGCCATCCCACTCGGAATCGGGTCGTGCCAGCAACGGCTCGCCACGCGAGAGTCGACGCAGTTCATCCGCAAGTTCGCCCGCACTTCGATAGCGGCGCTCGGGATCGGTCGCAAGTGCGCGATGCAACACCGCATCCGTTGCGGGAGGAATTTCTTCGACGAATCGCACGCTACGTGCTTCATTAGCTGCGTGCGCGATCGCGATAGGTGGATCGTGGAGCAGTCGATCGATGTGACGCGCGAGCGAGGTGTCACGCATATCAAACGGCGGACGATCCGCGAGAAGATCGTAGAGCAGCGCGCCGAGTCCCCACACATCACTGCGTGTATCGATCGTGTCGCCGCGCGCTTGCTCAGGACTCATGTACGCGAGCGTGCCCATCACGCCTTCCGTTGCAGCAGTCACCATGGAGTTTGCTACGGATGCGATGCCGAAGTCGATGATTTTCAAGATGCCATCGGAGCCGACAACAACATTGCCTGGCTTGATGTCGCGATGGATGACGCCAGCACGATGCGCGTGCTCGACAGCATCGGCGATGGTCGCAACCAGATCAATACGTGCGCGTGCTGTGAGATTCTGTTTGTCCGCCCAACGCGTGATCGTGACCGCACCTTCAACGAGCTCCATCACGATGTACGGCGACTCTTCATCATCGCCGGTTGCTGCGATTTCTTGCGAGCCTGCGGTGTAGACACGCGCGATGTTTGGATGTTCAAGTCGCGCAAGCGCTTCAGCTTCGACTCGCAGACGACGCCGCGCGGACGTTCCCATGCGTTCGCTGCGCACAATCTTCACAGCCACACGCCGAGGAGGAAATCCTTGCACCGCCGAATACACGACGCTCATGCCGCCCGCGCCGATGAGGCGTTCGAGTTTGCAGCCACCCACAGTTTGGCCGACAAGTGAAGGCGTCACTCGCGTGTCGACAGGTGTATCGAGAGCGCCTCCACTTTTCGCGTGATAGCGCAGGAGCGACTCAACTTCGTCAGCGGCGGCGGAATTCTCTGCGCGGAGTTGCGTGAGAAACGTACTCAGCGCGACGCCAGTCAATGCGATCGCATCGTCAAACGCGCGCTGCACGCGGTCGGAGGTCGATGGGTTGGATGGAGGGTCTAGAGAAGACATGGCGCAACGGTCATCTGAAACATGCGTCAACCGTGGACGGATCCTCAATCAGAGTTCCGATTTGCGACCAAGATTACAACCCTTCATCGATCCATCGCTTGAGCCAAGCTCGCGCGAACGCGAGGCTCTTCTCGGTCGTCGATTCGCTGATGTGAAGGATCGCCGCGATCTCTGAGCTCGACTTGCCCTCCATGTACTTCAATCGTGCAGCCTCGGCCGCACGGGGGTAGGCGCGTGCAAGTGCTTCAAGCGCGGTGGGAAGACCAAAGTCTCGGGCGTCGTAAGCGGTGTCGTCCTTCGCAAGTTCGCCTTTCACAAAGGTCAGCGGTATCGGCTTGCGACCGTTTCCACGCTTGCGCGCGTTGCGTCGCCGTGCCTCATCCACGAGGACTTGCTCGCATGTGTTGCGCACCGCGCCAAAGAAATGTCGGCGCGAGTCCCAAGCAAGCGGCGGCGAGCGGCCTAGGCGGATGAATATCTCGTTGACGACGAGAGTCGGTGACAGATCATTCTCGTCAACTTCCAGCGGCGAAGGATTTTCGGATGCTTCTCGCGCAATCGCGCCTGCTGCAACAGCGCGGACTTCCTGATAAATCTCACTCCATGCACGCTCAGCCGCAGACGCATCTCCAGCGAGCGCTTGATTCAGCAATGCAGTGAGGGTTGGGTCTTCCGCCATGCGTGACAGCGTACCCGCTCCAACGCGGTGAGCAATTGGTGCAGGGAAAGCAATGGTGACAGCCGCTCTACCTCAGACTCAGTTTCCATTGCAGAAAAAGAGCGCTGCTTCGACGCAGAAGTCGTCCCAGGCATCGCTGCAGCAGGTGGGGTCAACGCTGCAAACGAAGAGGCAGCATGCGCTGTCGGAGCAGAAGGGGGTGACGTGCGCGTTGTAGCAACTACCGGTTCCCTTTGAGCCGCAACCGATGCCGCCGCCGCAGACATCGCATACATCGCCCGCGAGTGCGGCGCAGGTGTTGTCCCATTCGATCGTGCAGCAGTAGTCGTCGATGGCGCAGACTTCGTTACAGCATGCTT
>QWPV01000076.1:9888-13346 GCA_003671055.1 Planctomycetota bacterium | reverse complement strand
TTTGCGCGGTGTGCGCCGGATGCGCCGGTGTTTACGAATCTTTCGGTGACTTCGTTGACTATTGATCCTGCGAATGTCACGTTTCACTTTGATCTGTATTGCTTTCCGTTTCTTGGGTGTCAGGCGCTTGATGTGGCGGTGACTGAGTTTTCGATGGTGCAGATTGGGAGTTGCGCTTCGCCGATTGTGAATTCGGTTGCGAATTGTCCGAGCATGCAGATGGCGCTTGTTGGGAATTACTCGACGACTGGTGTCGCGACTGCGAGTGGGGTGCTTGATGGAACTGTTGCTTCAAGCGTTGCGACTCGTGTGCAGGCGCTTCCGAAGAGCAAGCTCAAACTTGATCAACTCACGCTTTCGCCGATGACGATTGTGCCGGATCCGGCGCTGCTTCCTGCGGGCGTTACTGCGTTGACGATCACGATTGCGCCTGCGCCCGGTGCGTTTTCGATGAGCGGGACCTACGCCGTGGTGAATCCGAGTGATCTCAATGGCGATGGTGTTGTCGATGCGGCTGATCTTGCGATCCTCCTGAGCCAGTGGGGTGGCGCGGGGAGTGCTGACCTTGATGGGAATGGCGATGTTGGCGCGAGTGATCTTGCGATTCTGCTGAACGCTTGGAGTTGAGTGCGGAAGCCGCCGATAGACTGCGACCATGCAGCCAACCGAGCAAGAGACCGAGCAGGGATACGCGCCTCCGACAGTGCGGCAATTCAGCGTGTTTCTTGATAACCGCGTGGGAAAATTGCTTGAGGTGCTTGAGGCGATTGATGAGTCGCACACGGCAGAGGTTCGGGGGCTGTCGATCATTGACAGTTCCGATTACGCGGTCGTGCGATTTATTTTCAATCATGCGGAAGCTGCGCGCAAAGTGCTTGCGCAACAGAACTGTGCGTATTGCGAAACGGCAGTGCTGGTGGTTGAACTTGGCGAGGATCAAACACTCGCGTCGGTGTGCCGACATCTGCTTCGCGCAGAGATCAACATTCACTTCAGCTATTCGCTCATGCCTTCGCGCACGGGCTCGTCGGTCTTCGTCATTTGCGCGGACGATCCGACGTTTGCTGGACAAGTCATGCGCCGCAAGGGATGTCGTGTGCTTGGCGAAGCAGACCTCACGTGAGCGATGTTCGCACGTTGGGATCGCTCGTTACTTGACGGAGATTGGAGCGGGCATCGGTTGCAGCGCGCCTGTGTTGGGAACCTTTGATGCCGTTGCATTGGATGCAGTTTTCATGCCCCACGGTTGCGGATGGTCGTACGCGGTGGGCGAAGAGTCGGGAAGCCGCGTTGCTGTGTATGCATGCTCATTGCGTCGCAACACGGTGACTTGAAGGATTGAATCTTCTGCAGTGAGCTTGCGCGCGGTATCGAGTCCATCGACAACGCTGCCGAAGACGGTGAATCCGCCGTTGAGATACTCCGCTGGTCCGAAGACGATGTAGAACTGGCTACCGCATGTCAACGGTGCAGCGCCGACCGTTTCTGCGCCGCGCTTCGCAAGCGCGATAGAACCTGTGAAGTGGCCGCGCCGATCGTCGCGCGTGCATTCGTCAACGGTGAGCCAACCGCCGCTTCCTGTGCCGACTGCAGACGCGCTTGCGCCAGAGTTTTCCTTCGTGTTTGGATCCCCGCCTTGCACGCCGAAGCCGCGCATCGGGCGATGAAACTTCGTTCCTGTGTAGGTGCCGAGATCGATGTGCTCAACAAAGTGCGCGACGGTGTTCGGTGCTTCGCGTTCGTAAAGCTTGAGTGTGATCGTTCCCTTCGTTGTCAAGATTTCCACGACGGGAAGATCGTCGGCGGCGATGTCGCGCTGTACAGCTGCGGTTTCCTTCGTGAACTCAGCGAAGAGCGATTGGACGCGAGCAGACAGCGCGTTGATGCGCGACTGTTGCATGCCGGTGCGAGTGGGTAGTGGCAATGCCGTGTTCAACGCACCCTGTGCATCGTTGAACTTGTCGATCCCCATGAGCCCTTCGCAGAGCGTTATGTGCGCTTCGACATCGATCGCTGGCGCCCACGTTTTTCCGTAGAGCAAGTCCACGACCATCTGCCAGCGCCCAGCAGCGGCACACTGTTGCGCCCAACGCAATCGGACAGTTTGATTCGATGGATTGATCTCGAGCAGTGCGCCGTACGCAGCGTCCATCGCAACATCATCGCGTAACCACATCGCGCATTGCGCTTGCAGTGCAAGTAGTTTTCCGCGCACCAGTGGGTCAAGCGTCTTATCCGCGAGTTCACTCATGAGTGCTTCGCTGGCGGCAGCAACTTGCACGCGCATCGAATCATCCATGCCACCTCGGCGTTGCACTGCGCTGGCGATCGCCGCGAATGCGTCAGCAGCGGGACTTCCAGCCACGGCGCTTTCTGGAGTGGTGCGCGGAGATCTCGGCGCGACTGGTCCTGGTGCGGGGATTGTGGGAAGCGTTTGCCGCACTGTCGTTGGCGCGCTGGGCGGAGCCGTTGGTGCTTGCGCAGCGAGTGGACTCGCGATGAGCAATGACGCGGTGAACAGTGAGCGGAAGAGGTCGAGTGGCATAGGTGTCCAGTGGCGTCGTAGTTGAGCGCTTCTGATGAATTCTGCCCCAAGCGGCAAATTCATCACGCGCTTTCGTACGGCTCGGCGAGTGAATCGCCTTCGCCTGAGTCGTAGTTGTAGCGCTTCTGAGGCGAGGGGTGCGGCCAGAGTTTCCTCAGCCGGGATAGATCGCGCTTGTTTTTGGCGTTTCATGCACTCGAACGCTGCGCGCTTCGATGCCTGCGTTGTGGAGCGCGGGCTTCAGGTAGTTGAAGCAGATCATGGCGATGTTTTCCACGGAAGGATTGAGCGCTGCAAACTCTGGGCAGTCGAGGTTGAGGTGGCGATGATCGAATCTGCGGAGAATCTCGCTCTCCACGGCAGCGTCGACAGCTTCAAACGATCGCGCATGATCTTTCGGAACCTTGCAGCGAACTTCGATTGTGTAGTTGTGCCCGTGTCCGTTGGGGTTGTTGCACTTTCCGAAGAGGCGGCGGTTTTCTTCATCGCTGCGCGTTGCGCAATGCAATCGATGCGACGCTGCGAATTCGTAGGACGCGGTGATTTCGATGTGAGGCTGCGTCATGGAGTTGCTTGGATTCGCGAGAGTTGACGAGGGATGCAAGTGGCATGAAACCGAGCGAAATGGAGAGAGCGCGAGACTCATCCACGCCAGTTGGACGTGACTTCCATTGCTACGACCTGCAACGGCGAGAAGTGGGGCGAGAGCGGTAGCGGCCTTCGCGATGGTGGTCGTGAGGGGTTCGCCCGACTGTTTGGCATCAACGAGAAGTGGGGGCAGAACCGTTCGCACCGCGGAATCGATCTCGGTGATGTCGAGCAGATAGCCGGTTTCAGGGTCCGGCGCGCCGGTGACCGCGGATTCGACCTCGATCCATCGATCGAATTCGACTTTACCGAGGAAGAATTTGGT
>QWPV01000076.1:0-9039 GCA_003671055.1 Planctomycetota bacterium | reverse complement strand
GGCGAACACTATGTGGCCGATCTCACTGGACAAATCATCGGCATCGTCACGTTTGGCGATGAAGTGATCGCATTCGATGAAGTGCTTCCCGATCGCGCGGATCTCGCAACGCCGGAGTGGGAAGTGGATTCATCGCGTATTCCTGCGCCAGGAACGCCAGTGACGCTGGTGATTCGCAAGCGAACACCGGAAGAACAAGTCACGCGAGCAGTTTCAAACGCCGCGACGCCGTAAGTGCAATTGCGATCGCATCAGCCACATCATGCGGCGTGGGCGGCTTCGCGAGACCGCACTGCATCGTGACTGCTTGCTGCATCTGCTCCTTCGTCGCACGACCATTGCCGCAGATTGCTTTCTTCACTTCGGCTGGCGCGAGTTCAATGAGTTCGACATGCGCGCGCGCGGCGGCGAGCAGCACAACACCACGCGCGTGTCCCATTTGCAGTGCGCTCTGCACATGCGAGGGATGGCTGAAGATTGTTTCGACTGCGATGTGCGTGAACGCATGCTCTTGAAACAGCGCGTCCATATCGCTTGCGAGTGCGGCGAGTCGTTGTGTCAATGTTTCGGATCGCTTGAGGCGAAGCGCGCCAGCTTCGACGAGCGATGCATCGCCGCGCGCATTGACTTCGACGACTGCGTACCCAGTGATCGCACTCCCAGGATCGATACCGAGCACGAGTGCGTGATCGGCGGTCGGGCGATTCACGCGTGCTCCGTCGAGGCGCTGCGCGGTCGATTGTTTCCGCCAGCGCGATCCCATTCGATGAGTCCGTCGCAGAGTCGCACGATGCGTTCGCAGCGATCCGCGATGCGATCATCATGCGTGACCATGACGAGCGTGAGTCCGCTGCGATGGAGATCTTCGAAGAGGCGCAGAATGCTCTCGCCGGTTGCAGAGTCAAGATTGCCGGTGGGCTCATCTGCCATCAGAATCGCGGGATTTCCCACGAGCGCACGCGCGATTGCCACGCGTTGCTGTTGACCGCCGGAGAGTTCGGCAGGGCGATGCGTGAGGCGATCGCCGAGACCGACCTTGTCGAGGCTTTCAAGCGCGAGCGCGCGACGGGCTGCGGATCGCAAGCCGCGATAGAGCAGTGGCACTTCGACATTTTCAACGATCGTGAGTTCGCTGATCAGATTGAACGCTTGGAAGACGAATCCGATCTTCTGACCGCGCACTTTTGAAAGCGCTGTGTCTTCCATGTCTTCGACATTGATGCCGTCAAGCTCGTAACTGCCGCTCGACGGACGATCGAGGCAGCCGAGCAGATTCATGATCGTCGACTTTCCGCTACCAGACGCGCCCATGATCGCGACGTACTGGCCGCGTGGAATATCAAGATCGATGCCGCGAAGTGCTTCGACGAGGATGCTTCCATCGGGCTTGTAGTAAATCTTGCGAATGCCGCGCAATCGCGCCGCGGGATGCGGTGCGTTGGTCGACTCGCGTGAAGAAGTTGGATGCGATAAGGCGGACACGGTGAAGGAGCAGTGTAGAGCGAGTCGATACACTCGGTTCGATGGCTGAGGTGCCAACTTACAACGCGACGCTTCGCCGAGCATTCGATGAACAACGCATCGAATCTCCACTCGTGTTTCTCTCGCGTCGGTTGATGAGCGATCAGCTCACGCCCGTGTTGGGCTATCGCAAACTTGTGCTGCCGGATGAGCGCACGGCGCCGAGTTTTCTCTTTGAGAGCGTCGAAAACGGGGCAAATCAGGGGCGGTACTCGATTCTCGGTGCGCGGCCCGCGAAAGAACTTGTGGTGACGCAGTTCGACGCAGTCTGTACCGATCATGCCACGGGGAACGTGACGCGCTGCACACGCAGTGATCCGCTTGAAATGTTGCGAGAGTTGCTCACGGATGCGCGGCCATCTAGCGGCGCTGCTCGTGCGAGCCTCGCGCTGCCGGAGTGTTTCATCGGCGGCATCGTGGGGTTTGCGAGTTTCGACACGGTGCGATACCTCGAGCCAGAGAAGTTGCCCTTTTCAAGCGCGCCGTTGGATGATCGCGCGCTTCCGGATTTGCACTTCGGGCTCTATCGCGAGGTCGTGGTCTTTGATCATGTGTCGAAGACCGTGCATGCGATCGCGAGTGTGGATGCGCGTGAGTACGCGAATGCTGACGCTGCGTTTGAGGCAGTTTCGCGCTCGCTTGCTGGATTGGTCGCGCAACTTGAAGCACCGAGTCAGAGTCTGCTTGCTGGCGTGGTCGATCTCGATCTTGCTGCGCGTCCAGCTGCTGCGCGTTCGAACATGACGCGGGAAGCGTTTGAGCAATCGGTGCGTGTAGCACAGGAATACATCGCTGCGGGTGACGCGTTTCAAGTTGTTCTCTCGCAGCGTTTCGAGCGTGAAACCGACGCGGATCCGTTCGACATCTATCGCGCGCTTCGCATCGTCAATCCAAGTCCGTACCAAATCTATCTGCAAGCCGAGCGCACGATTCTTGTCGCGTCGAGTCCTGAGATTCTCTGTCGAGTGCGAGGGCGCACGGTGTTCAATCGTCCACTCGCGGGCACACGCGCGCGAGGCGCGACTGAAGCACAAGATCTCGCGCTTGAACAAGAGTTGCTTGCGGATGAAAAGGAACGTGCAGAGCACACCATGCTTGTTGACCTCGGGCGCAACGATCTCGGTCGCGTGTCGCGAAGCGGGAGCGTGTCGATCGATCGCTGCATGGAAGTCGAGCGTTACAGCCATGTCATGCATATTTCTTCGACGTTGACGAGTGAACTCCGCGATGGCCTCGACAGTTTCGACGCACTGCGCGCGACGCTTCCAGTAGGCACTGTTTCAGGCGCGCCGAAAGTGCGTGCGATTCAAATCATCGATGCACTCGAGCCCGTGCGGCGTGGTCCGTACTCGGGGGGTATCGGCGCGGTGGGTTTCGGCGGCGACATGGATATCGCACTCGCGCTGCGGACGATGGTGATTCCCACAGCCGGTCGGACTAGCAACGACGCGCGTCCGTGGACAGTATTTTTGCAAGCGGGTGCGGGCGTTGTGCTTGATTCAGATCCCGCGCTTGAGTGGAAAGAAACCGTGAATAAGAGCGCAGCGCTCGGTCGCGCGATTGATCTTGCGGAGCACGCGTTCGGCCGCGCTTGAATTTAATCCGCGAGCGGAATGGGCGTGTCGTCCTCGGGCGGTTTCGGTGATGGAAAGCGCAGCGGGGTGGATGCGTTGTCCGCATTGAAGAACGAATCTGGCATTCGACGCGCGTTGAAGAGCTGTGATTCGAAGAGGCAATCGCATACGAGCGATGCGTGCGCGCGACTCCACACCGCTGCGATACACATCGAGACTGCGGCGAGGAACCAGAACGACGATCCGAGCACGAGAAATGCGTCCGACTGCATCTGCATTCCTACGACGATCGCGCTTGCAGTCAAGCAGTACAGCATGATCGAGATCGTGCAGGGAAACCAAATCCAGGCGTGTGAGCTCGTCGGAAGTCGCGATGCATCGACGAGCAGTGGCGGAGTCGAGCGCGCAAGTTGATGCGCGTTGAGCAAGGTGACGCATTGCCAGATCGCGCAAAGCAACGCGACACCGAGGTAGAACTCGTGTGAGATGAACGCGGAGGGAAGCGAACGCAAGATTGCGATGATCACGACCGCGATTGCGATGCCGCATTCGATGACTGCGAACTTTCTTGCGCGCGCAAGGTCCATCTCCATACTTCGAAGCCGCTGCGCGTAGGGATCCTTCGGCGTCATCTTGCGAAGTGCAATAAGTCGAAAAGGTGCGACAAACGCAAATGCAACGAGCAGCGCAGGTCCGAGGCATGAGCCCATGAGCCCGAACACAATGAGCGGGGAAATGAGAAGCGTTCGCGCCCACAAGCGCCAGCCGTCCTCGAGTCGGTCTCTTGCTGCATCCGCTTCTCGCGCGATGTCTTGTACTTGCGAGCGCGCAACCGTGATCCGCTTCGTCCCGCATTCCGGACAACGCGCGCCAACGGTAGTTGCGCGAAGGTCATAACCGCAGTTGGGGCAGGGCTCTCGGCTTGCGGCGTCGTTGCTTGCGTTGGTGTCGGGAACGTTTGGAGACATCGGCATTGATCGTTCGATCTCTATCGGCTGCAGGAGCCTTTTGGGCTCGAGCGGCAGGAGGGTTTCTGTCGACTCAATCCGCGAATCTACAACGAACTATCCTAACTTCACTCGGAACCAACGAACTTGATGCCGATATAAACCCTATCTGACTCTCGGTTAGGCGGAATTCTTCCGTCAAACAATGGTCCTCAGTATTCGTCCGACTTGAGGTTTTAAATGTCGTTTACTTCCACCGCAGTTTCCTCAGTTCACCCTCTTCGAAGCACGATGGTTTCCGCTGCGATGTTTCTCGCCGCGCTGTCATCGCCTCTTGCCTGGGCTCAGCAACCCGTCGAAGAAGTTGCGTTGGCCCGCGTGCCAGATGCTGTTTCAGATTGGAGCGATGCCGTGTGGGACGCTGCCAAGAGCGGCGACCTCGGTGTGCTCGAAGCAACGCTGAAGCAAGTTCCAAAGGCGCAAGCTGCTGGTGCTGCTGCAACTATTCAAACGATGCTCGATGCGCGAGCGAAGCACCTCGAACTCAGCACCGCTGAGCGCGTGACGAAGCGCGATGAAGCGCTCACGAAGTTGCGCGCTGCACTGGAGAAGAAAGATGTTTCGAAGGCACTGCTCGCAGCAGTTGAAGTGCAGACACTTTCGGATGACTGGTCGGCTGTGCTCAATCTTCCAGAGATGCAAGCGCTCGTGACCGAGGCTGAAGCAAGCGCGCTCACCGCAAAGGATGCGAAGGACTGGATGGTTGCGCAGGAATACTTCTTCCGATTGCGCATGCTCTTTGATGAAACAGGTGACGCTGCGCGCGCGCGCCGTTACAACGATCAACTCGAAGCCGTGAACGAGCGCATTGGTTTGCTCGCGTCGTATGCACCCAAGGCGCTCTATGACATGCGTAAGTCATACGCGGATCGCTTCGAAGCCGACAAGCCATTTCCTCCCTACAACGAAGTGTTTGCAGATGATTGGAAAGAGATTCTCGAAGGTGTTTCGAAGGGCATGCTCACAAGCGCACTCACCACTGCAGCGAACGAACACATTTCGAGCGGTGGATGGTCGCCGCTCATTCAAGGCGGACTCGATCGAATGCTCGCGCTCGCGAATGCTGAAGAACTCCAAGCAAATTTCCCAGGTCTTGCGGATCCAATCAAGGTGCAGCCGCTCATTGATGCGGTGCAGGCGCAGCGCGAACTCGTTGCGGCGATTCCTGCGGAGCAAGTGGGCAAGCCGCAATACAACCAGTCTTTGCGCGCGATTCTCACAGCCAACAAAGCGGGTCCTGAGCTTCCCGACGCGATCATCTATCGCGAGTTTGGTGATGGCGCGATTAATGAACTCGCTGATCGCTTCGAGGATGAGTACTCAGCGGTCATTTGGCCCGATCAACTTCGCCGCTTCCAACAAATGGTGCAAGGCGATTTCGTCGGCGTCGGCGTGCAGATTCGTTACGACGACAAGCGCGAGATCATGATCGTGAGCCCGCTCGAAGGAAGTCCTGCTTCGCGCGCTGGTGTCAAGGCTGAGGATCGCATCGTCGGCGTGAATGGTGAATCAACCGTTGGTTGGTCGCTGAACAAGGCTGTCGACAACATCACCGGTCCTGAAGGCACATCCGTCACACTGAGTTTGAAGCGCGAGAATGCGGTTGAGCCCATTGATGTCAAACTTCCGCGCGAATCGATCAAGATTCGAAGTGTGAATGGTTGGTGGAAGACCGGTCTCGATGAGACTGGCGCGCCTCGCTGGGAGTGGTATGCAGACAAGGAAAACGGCATCGGATATGTCCGCCTGACAAGTTTCAATGACGACAGTTTCAAGGACTTCCTCAATGCAGTGAGTGAGATGAAGGCCGAGCGATCGCTCAACGGTCTTGTGCTTGATCTTCGCTTCAATCCAGGTGGTCTACTCAAGAGCGCGGTCGAGTTCTCGAATCTCTTTGTCGAGAAGGGCACGGTTGTGAGTGGTCAAGATAAATCAGGCAACACCGTGTGGCGACTTGATGCTGATCCGTCGCGTGCGATCCTGCGTGACTTGCCGCTCGTCGTGTTAGTGAATCAAGGCAGCGCAAGCGCGAGTGAAATCGTCTCCGGTGCTTTGAAGGCGCACAATGCTGCGGTGGTTCTTGGCGAACGAAGTTTCGGCAAGGGCAGCGTGCAGACTGTGCATGGTTGCGGTGATCAAGCCAACGATGCGCAGTTGAAACTCACCACGCAGTACTACGTGCTCCCGCCAGGACCCGGCGAAACTGGTGGGCGACTCGTGCACAAGCGTCCAGGCTCGCTCGATTGGGGCGTGCTTCCCGACCTTGTCGTGAAGATGACCCCAGAGCAGATTCAGAAGTCGGTCGAAATGCGCACTGCTGCGGATGTCATCGAAGAGATGCGTTCCGCAGACACCACCGCAGCCAAGCGACCGAAGGCCGAAGAGATTCTTTCGAGCGGTAATGATGCACAACTAGAGTTTGCGATGTTGATTCTTGAAGCGCGTGCGCTCAAGGTAGCGGAGAAGTTGGCGGCGACTCCACAGTCGGGCGCGGCGATTCAGTGACCGGATTGCGCTCAAGGTTGCGTGAGCAGTACGCAATCGCATAATTCTCGACCCTCATTGTTGAAATTGCGCCCTTGCGGTTTGTCCGCGAGGGCGCGTTCCATTATCCTTCAGGGCTTCACTTTGAGGGCACGCTCCTTGCGTGCTGCGGGTGGTTCGCACCGCTGTCCCCGCACGGCAGTTCCTATGAAGGATCCAACGGTTCCCATGTCTCATGTTGCTACCCCTGCGGTTCACGCCGCCAGTGCAGGGGCGTCAACGCTTCCTGTGCCGCCTGCAACCGCGTTGCACTGGCTTCGACAAATGCACCTCATTCGAGAGTTTGAAGTGCGCTGCATGCAGAGCTACCAAGAAAAGAAGATCGGCGGTTTCTGCCACGTTTATATTGGGCAAGAAGCGATCGCGGTCGGCTGTGTTGCTGCGCTGCGCCCCGAAGATCCAATCGTGCTTGCGTATCGTGATCACGGTCACGCACTCGCGCGCGGCATGACTGCGAACGCGTGCATGGCGGAAATGTTTGGACGCGTTGACGGTTGCGCGAAGGGCAAGGGTGGTTCGATGCACATGTTCGATCGCCCAAACAATCTGTTTGGCGGTCACGGCATCGTGGGTGCGCAGACGCCGCTTGGTGCAGGGCTCGCGTTCGGCACGAAGTACGAAGATGAGGTCATCAACGGCGGGAAAAACTCGCGGGTGACGCTCTCGTTCCTCGGCGACGGCGCGGTAAATCAGGGCGCGTTTTCAGAGGCGATGAATCTCTCGGGTCTCTTTGATCTTCCGGTGATCTTCATCGTGGAGAACAACGGCTACTCGATGGGTACTTCGATTCAACGCGGTACAACAATGAGCCATGATCTCTGCATCAAGGGTCGTGCGCATGGTTTGCGCGAAGCAACGATCGACGGCATGGATGTGCTTTCGGTGTATCGCGACATGAAGGAACTTGCGGACTGGTGTCGCGAGCATTCACGCGCAGCATTCGTCAACATGACGTGCTATCGCTTCAAGGGGCACTCGATGTCCGATCCGCGCAAGTATCGAACGCGCGAAGAAGAAGCGACGCATGAGTCGAATGATCCGATCATCAATCTCGAACGCGCATTGTGGCAGGCTGGTGTGTTTGACGACGCGATCCTCGCATCCATACTGAAGTCTGTGCGTGAGGAAGTGAAGGAATCGATCGCGTTTGCTAGCGCGAGCGAGGTCACGCCTGATCGCGAACTCTACACCGATGTTTTTGTTGAACCTTGGGGTCCGTATCCGGGCTCTTCACTGCCAGCATTCTTGGGTGGGGCGACCAACGCATGCACCTTCCGTTCGACGAATGGGAAAGAGGGGCTCGTTTGACCGCGATCATGTCCAATCCAATGTTCCGTGAACCGTTGTCCATCGCTGGTGCGCATCGCGAAATCGAATTCCGCGATGCTGTGCGTGAAGCGATGAGCGAGGAAATGCGCCGCGATAAGCGCGTCTACCTCTTGGGTGAGGAAGTTGCGCAGTACGACGGCGCGTACAAAGTTTCGAAGGGCATGCTCGCTGAGTTCGGTGCTGCACGAGTGATCGACACGCCGATTTCTGAGTCGGGATTTGCAGGCATGGCGATTGGTTCGGCGATGCTCGGACTTCGTCCTATCGTCGAGTTCATGTCGTGGTCGTTCTCGCTTGTTGCAGCGGATCCGATTCTCAACAACGCGCCGAAGATGCTCTACATGAGCGGCGGCCAGTTTGGTTGTCCGATCGTGTTCCGAGGTAATGACGGCGCAGGTGGTCAACTTGCGTCCACGCACTCGTGGAGCGTTGAAGGACTCTTCTCCAACGTGCCTGGCGTGAAGATTGTTATCCCGTCAACGCCTGCTGATGCGAAGGGTCTGTTGAAGACAGCGATTCGCGATGATGATCCTGTGTTCTTCTTAGAGAGCGAGCGATTGCTTTCGATGAAGGGGCATGTGCCTGAAGGCGAGTATCTCATTCCATTTGGTCATGCGGCGATTCGTCGCGTGGGCAAGGATTGCACGCTGTGCTCGTGGGGTCGCCCTGTGCATTTCTGCATGGAAGCCGCGGAAATCCTTGCGAAAGAAGGCATCGATTGCGAGGTCATTGACCTTCGCACGATTCGTCCGTTGGACTTGCCGACGGTGGTCGCGAGTGTGCGCAAGACGAACGTTGCGGTGGTGGTGGATCAATCGTGGAGCTTCGCTTCACCAGGCAGCGAGCTTGCTGCGCAGATTCACAAGCATTGCTTCGATGAACTCGACAACTTCGTGCATCGCGTGCATTCGGATGATGTGCCCACGCCGTACGCGGCTGGGTTAGAGCAAGAGTACTTACCGAACGTGCGCAAGATTTGCGAAGCGGTGCGCAGCGCGACCTATCGCGCGTGATTGTCTGGCAGTGATTTGAAAGGGACTTATGCCGATTGAACTTACGATGCC
>QWPV01000075.1 GCA_003671055.1 Planctomycetota bacterium | reverse complement strand
ACGCGTTCAAGGAGTTGAAACTCCTGCATGCAATCGAGTGTAGTCGTTAGAGGCTCGCGGATCGAACGATGATGTGCGTGAGTCCGAGCGCGTAGAGACCTGCGATGAGATCATCCACAAGAATGCCTGCGCCGCCATGGATCTTTTGCAAGCGTCGAGCCGGTGGCGGCTTGATCACATCGAAGAATCGAAACGCGACGAATGCGATCGAACAAATCGCGAAGTTGTTCGCCCAGTTCGTACTCCACGGCAACCACATGAGTGTGATCGCTTGGCCCGCAACTTCATCCGCGACCACTCTGCCAGGATCCTTCTTGCCCACGCAACGCTCCGCATGGTCACCCCACACGAGACAGATGATGCCGAACGCGATCCCGAGCAATCCCACTGACATGTCGATCACGCGGTGATCCGTGTTGACGAGTGTCAGCGCAAACGCAAGCGCGACTGGCGGAAGCGAACCCCAGCTTCCAGGCGCGAATGGCATGCGTCCAAGTCCAAAGACTTCACAGGCTGCGAGTCGGAAGCCGCCCTTCTCAGACCGTGAGTTTGATGCAGTCATGCCGAAACTTTCTGTTGAGTGAGAATGCGCATCGCGCGCATGAGGTACGGAATCGCGCTCAGCAGCGTCGCGAAAATCGTGATCCAAATGACCACATCACGGAGCACGGTCCAGCTTGCCTCCCCCGCTGCATCGGGACGCGTCGCAGTAAAGAGGCACCACGGTACACAGAACGACTGAATGACCATCTTCACCTTGCCGCCCATGTCCGCGCCAAAGGGAACACCCATTGACTCGATGAGCGATCGCAGACTCGTCACGAGAAATTCTCGCAACAGAATCGCAACAACCATCCACGAGGCAATGCCACTTCCTGCGAATCCCTGCACCGGCGCAATGGACAATTCTGGTGACGCGAGATAAATGAAACCACCGAGCACAAGAATCTTGTCCACCACTGGATCTGCAACGCGGCCAAACGCACTCACCACATTCCATCGACGTGCGAGATAGCCATCGAAATAGTCTGTTCCTGCGGCGACCGCGAAGAGCAGCGCGCAGAACAATCCCAAGGACGCTGCAGTTTTTGGATCACCATCGCGATCGATAAACTCGACACCCACAAAAAACGCGAGTGCGAGAACAAGCCTCGAAAGCGTGATCGCGTTGGGAATGGTCCGTCGAAACCCAGTCGTCACGCTTGCCATGGGCGCACATGGTAGAGGAGACTCTCTACTCCGTGCCGTGGTTGCGAGAAGCAGCCTTCTCTCATACATTCCCCCGTTCGATTGAGGCGCGTTCGAAGGACACTCCGAGTGCGCACCAACCTCTGTTCTGCTTTCTGCATTGCCTCTCTCCACGGATCACTTGATGGATCAGTCAGCGCCCTCAGACATGCTTTCGAGCGCGACCGCTATGCTCGCACTCGCGGCTTTTGCATCGGCTGGACTTGTGATGATCATGCGCCCCGGCGCACGATCGATCCGTCTTGCAGGAAGCGTGCTCGGACTCGCAGGAGTTGCGGGACTCTTCGTCGAAGTTTTGAAACTTGCATCCGGAGGCGCAGGGATTCCCCCCGTGCTCCCAGTGCTCTTTGGCGCAATCGCCATCTTCGGAGCTGCGCGCGTCATCACGCACCCACGCCCCGTGTTCGCCGCGGTTTACTTCATCCTCGTCGTGATCGCCTCGGCTGGGCTCTTCTTGCTCTTAGGCGCTGATTTTATGGCGTTCGCGCTGATCATCGTCTATGCAGGTGCGATTCTCGTCACCTATATGTTCGTCCTCATGCTGGCGCAGCAATCGCCGCAAGACGGTGAGACCAGCGCGAACTGGTACGACCGCGCGCCACGCGAAGCACTCTCCTGCGTGATTATCGGTTTCGTCATGATCGCAACGCTCGGACAGGTGCTCTTCAATCCGAACGAAGAAGCTCGCCGCGTTGCAAGTTCGGTGCAAGGCGAAGTCCAAGCGGAGGCAGATCTTTGGAACACGCTTTCAAGGATGCCGAAGCATTTGAAGAGCATCGCACGAGAGAGGTTGCAACTCTCTAGAGACGAGCCAATCACATTTGTTGCAAGTGATCCGAATGCGGTCGTCCAAAGTGATGGTAAAGATCACTTCGTTGTCGTGACTGCGCAAGGCAAAGACCAACGCATTGCTCTGAGTGCTGCTGATCTTCCGATGAATGCGCAAGTTGTTGGCACGACGCTCGTGCGCGACTATCCCGCGTCAATCGAAGTCGCTGGCGTGATTCTGACCATGGCACTTTTCGGCGCAGTGGTTCTCGCGCGCAAACAAGTCGAACTCGGCGAAGATGAACGACGAGTACTCGCCGGACTCTCGCGTCTCTCGGTGGAACCAGAATCAGGGGGACCCCGATGACCGAACTCCTTGCGACCTACGACGCGTCGAGCGTGAACGCAGCGCTCCTCACGAGTTCCGTGCTCTTTGGCATCGGACTCGTGGGCTTCCTTTCGCGTCGCAACATGATCGTCATGTTCCTCTGCACCGAACTCATGTTTCAAGGTGCAGCCCTCGCGATGATTGCCTTCGGCCGAGTCCACGGAAATCCAGATGGTCAGACGTTTGTCATCTTCATCCTGACGATTGCGGCAGCTGAAGCAGCCCTCGCACTCGGTCTTGTTGTTCTTCTCTATCGAAGGCGCGAGACGCTTGACAGCGAAGCATGGTCGGAGCTCAAGGAATGCTGAATTTTTCTCTTCTCGCTGACGCAACGGACCATGCCGCCGCAACCGCGATCGGCGTCATCCAACCCGCGGTCGACGCGCCAGATCTCAAGTGGGCGGGGCTCATCATTGGACTTCCCGCGCTCTCCGCATTGCTCTGCACTATTTGCGGTGCGATGCGCGTCCGAAGCAAGCTGCCCGCGTTCATCACGATCGTCGCGTTGATCGGTTCCTTCGTGCTCACGTGCATGCTCTTCCAACAACTAGGCCAAGGCGCACCACGCGTCGTTGGCCTGTTTGAATGGATGAGTTTCAGTTGGGGCAATGCCGATCGATTCCAGTCTTTCAGCGCGCCCTTCGCGCTCTATGTCGACTCACTCACGCTCTTCTGGATGCTGTTCGTCACCGGACTCGGTTCACTCATCGCGATCTACGCGAGCGAGTACATGGAATCCGATGTCGGCAAGGGCTACACGCGATTCTTCGGCGGCGTGAGCGTCTTCCTTGCAGCGATGGCGACGCTTGTGATGGCGAGCAATCTCGTCGTGCTCTACCTCGGTTGGGAAGGCGTTGGTCTCGCAAGCT
Source organism: Planctomycetota bacterium (assembly GCA_003671055.1). Lineage (GTDB taxonomy): Bacteria > Planctomycetota > Phycisphaerae > Phycisphaerales > SM1A02 > F1-140-MAGs142. The sequence continues at coordinate 10,194 of QWPV01000075.1, read as the reverse complement.
ACCTGCTCATTGGCTACTACTACTCGAAGCCTTCGGCAGTGGCTGCCGCGAAAAAGGCGTTCATCATGAATCGCATTGGTGACCTCGGGCTTGCGCTCGGCATCAGTTTGATTTGGGTGAACTACGGCACGGTCGATTACGCAACACTCTTTAGCGTGCTTGAAGCTGGACCTACTGCGGGCCACGGCGATTGGATGCCGGGCGCGATTCCATTCTTGCTCATGCTCGGCGCGTTCGGAAAGAGCGCGCAAATTCCGCTCTTCACGTGGCTGCCTGACGCGATGGAAGGTCCGACGCCAGTGTCTGCGTTGATTCACGCAGCGACGATGGTGACTGCAGGCGTGTATCTCATTGCGCGCATGTATCCGCTCTTCGCGCTGCATGAAGATGCACTCGCGACAGTCGCATGGGTCGGTGGTCTCACTGCGTTTGTTGCCGCGACGATCGGCATGGCGCAGTACGACATGAAGCGCGTCTGGGCGTACTCAACGATTTCGCAGTTGGGCTACATGTTCCTCGGTCTCGGCGTCGGCACCACCTTCGGCGCTGGCTACCACGTCTTCACGCACGCGTTCTTCAAGGCGCTGCTCTTCTTGACCGCTGGCGCAGTCATGCACGGTTTCGCAGGGCAAATCGACATCCGCAAACTCTCAGGACTCCGCAAGGTTCCTGGCTTCCGACTCGTGAGTTACCTCGCGCTTCTTGGATGCCTGTGGCTGAGCGCACTCCCGTTCTCTGCTGCGTTTTTCTCGAAGGACACGATCCTCACCGCAGCACTCGGCTCCGAACGCAGTGACTTCCAATTCCTCGGTTGGCTTGGACTGCTCACCGCAGGAATCACCGCCTACTACACCTTCCGCGTGTGGTTCCGAACATTCGCAGGTCCTGTGCACTTCGAAGCAGGTGACGAGCAGCATGATGCACATGACGACACGCATGATCCGCATCACGCGCCAGTTGCAGGGCTGAGCCTCGGCGCAAAGCACGATTTCCATCCCCACGGACCTCGTTGGGCGATTCGCATTCCGCTCATCTTGATTGCGATCGGGGCGGTCGCTGCAGGATGGCCTGCGTACAACGTGCTCTTTTTCCACGGTGAAAACTGGGTGCAATCGATGATCGCGCATTCGAGTGCTGTTGCAGGCAGTGGTGAAGTCCACGGTCAAGACGTGCTCGGACTCAGCGCGCACTTGATGACGTCGATCGTCGGATCCACAGCATGCGTCATCGGCATCGGCATCGCGTTCTGGATGCATCTCGCGGATCGCTCTGCAGCCGATCGCGTGCGCAGCGCGCTGCGTGGATTCATCCTCACGCGATGGATTCCCACGACGCTCGAGAACCGTTGGTATGTCGACGAGATCTACCACATGATGTTCCGCTTGCCACTGTGGGCTGGATCACACATCCTCCACTTCTTTGACAAGACAGTCGTCGATGGATTCCTCGTCGACGGAACAGGTCGAGTCCCCGTGGCTGTCGCGCGACTCTTTCAACCGCTCTACAACGGTGTCCTTCAGGGATACGCCGCGACAATGGCGGGCGGATTCGTACTCATCGCAGGTTGGGTGTTCTGGATTTGGTTGCGAGGGAACGGTTGATGGAAGTCACACTCGCGTACGCACTTATTCTCGTCCCGATCGCATGCGCAGCGATCGTTGGATTTTCTCCGTCGAATCTGGCGAAGTGGATCGGCACGTTCGGTGCCTTTGCAACGCTCGCCGTGGCAATGCTCTTCGCATGGACATTCCCACATTGGACGGATGGCCTCTTCGCACCAACCAATGATGCGACTAGTTGGTTCTCCGCGATGGGAGTCTCCATCAGTCTCGGCGCCGACAGCGTCGCACTGCTGCTGATCTTGATGACGACATTCCTGATGCCGCTCATCCTCATTGGATCCTTCACCGCAATCAACGAGCGCGTGAAGGAGTACTACTTCTGGTTCCTGCTGCTTGAAGCATCGATGCTCGGCGCATTCCTCGCGCGCGACGCTGTGCTCTTCTTCGTGAGTTACGAATTCACGATGATTCCGATGTTCTTCCTCATCGCAAACTGGGGCGGACTGCAACGCCGTCAAGCTGCGGTGAAGTATGTGCTGTACTCATTCGGTGGTGGCATCCTGACACTGGTTGGATTGCTCTACGTCGCGATGAAGATGCATGCCGCAACAGGTGAGTGGAACTTTGGCATCGGACCGATGACCGAGTTCTGCTCCACCACACTTCCTGCATCCGAGCAAGTGTGGGTCTTCCTTCTGCTCATGGCAGGATTCGCGGTGAAGATTCCGCTCGTTCCCTTGCACACGTGGCTGCCGCTCGTGCACGATCAAGCGCCCACTGGCGGCTCGGTCATCCTCGCTGGAACCCTGCTGAAACTCGGCACATTCGGCGAGTTCCGCATCGCGCTTCCAATGGCTCCTATCGGCGGCGTCGAATGGAACTTCGTACTCGCGGTGCTCTGTCTCATCGGCATCGTTGCTGCTGCGCTCATCTGTTGGGTGCAACACGATGCGAAGAAACTCGTCGCCTACAGCTCTGTCACGCACATCGCGTTCTGCATGCTCGGCATGTTCTCGCTGAACTCCATCGGCGTCACGGGTTCCGTGATGTACATGATCAGCCACGGACTCTCCACAGGCGCGTTGTTCCTCTGCATCGGCATGGTGTACGAGCGCTACCACACGAAAGACATGGATGAACTCGGCGGTCTCTATCGCCGCATGCCGATCTGGTCCTTCTTCATGGTGTTCTTCGCGCTCGCAAGCCTCGGACTTCCAGGCCTCAACGGTTTCCCTGGCGAGTTCTATTGCCTAGTAGGCGCGTTCATCGCTGAAGACACCGCAGCAACTGGCTATCCAGGTTTGATGGGACCGTGGTTCGCGATCATCGCGGGCTTAGGGCTCATCGCAGCAGCGATGTACTTGCTCATGCTTGTCGGAAGACTTGTATGGGGACCCTTACGAGAGCCGGGCGCGCATGACAAAGATCACGCGCACACTTCGCATCACGCACCAACCAGTGCGCTGCCCGTCGACATCGGCGCGCGAGAGATTGGCATCTTGCTTCCACTTGCGATTGCATGCCTCGTCCTCGGTTTGTACCCAGAGCCGATGTTCAAAGCGATTGAACCGAGCGTGAAAAACATGCTCAAGCCATACCCCGCGCTCGTGGAGCGCTACGTCCGTGATGGCACGCTGCTCAACGACGAAACGGAAACGTCCAATTCTCCCTTTGCTGACGCGACGCAGAAGTAACGCAGATGTTTTTCGACCTGACTTGATTTCGAACCGATCACCATGGATCCGACTACCGCCAAGCTCACCCTCATCGCACCAGAAATGGTGCTCTGTTTCGGCGCCGTAGTTGTCGCGGTGCTCGGACTCATGCAGAACGCGTCACTGCGACGGAGCGTGCCGCTCATCTCTGCACTCTTCCTCGCGCTCAGTGTTGTCGCGTGTACCTGGAGCTACAGCACAGACGCAGCAGAATCGAGCGGTCTTCTTCTCCCGTACCTCGGCTCCTTCGCGAAACCACTCATTGCATGTATCGCAATTTTGCTCGTCATGATCGGTGGCACTGCAGTCGATCGACGGCTCGAAGCCGCGTTTGATTCTGGTCGCGTTCCGTTCGAAGCAGTGCGCGTGTTGCGCGGTGAGTTCCACGCGTTCATGCTCCTCAGCGTCGCGGGCACGATGCTCATCGCATCAGCAACCGATTTGATCTGGCTCTTTCTTGCGCTCGAACTCTCGAGCCTTCCGAGTTACGTGATGGTCGCCGTCGGTCGACACGCACGCAAAGCACAAGAAGCCGGCGTGAAGTATTTCTTCCTCGGCGCAATGTCGAGCGCAGTCTTCCTCTACGGATTCGCGTTGCTCTACGGCGCAACAGGCACATTGCAATGCACCGAAATGGCGGAGGTGCTCTCGAGGCAAGCAGCCGAGGGCGGGATCTCTACCCTCGCAATCGTTGGCGCCGTGATGGCGATCCTCGGCGTCTCGTTCAAACTTGCTGCGGTGCCCATGCACTTCTACGCACCCGATGTTTACGAAGGTGCATCAGGACCAGTCACAGCATTCCTCGGATTCGGTCCGAAAGTCGCGGGCATTCTCGCGTTGATCTTGCTTCTCTCGATGCTCGGTTGGTCTGGACATGCAGCGGTGCTCAACGGTCAGGAAGTCAAACTACAAGGTCTTCCCGCGCCGATTGCTGCAATGCTCTGGATGATGAGCGTGCTGACGATGACGCTCGGCAACATCGGTGCGCTGCTGCAACGCAATGTGAAGCGCATGCTCGGCTACAGCTCCATCGCGCACTCGGGCTACCTCATGATGGGATTGCTCGCAGGTCCTGAAGCCGGACTCGATGCAGTGCTCTTCTATCTCGTCGGCTACGGCGTGATGAACACTGTGGTGCTCGCTGTGCTGTGCGCGCTCGAGCGCAACGGCGAAGAAGTTGAAACACTCGAAGACATCGCAGGATTGCGTCATCGACAACCGCTGCTCGCGTGGACACTCGCACTCGCAGCCGCAAGTCTCGTTGGTCTTCCGCCAATGATCGGGTTCTTCGGAAAGATCTACCTCTTCACCGCGGTGCTTGAGCAAGGTCAAACTGCGCTCGTCATCATTGCGGCAGTCAACAGCGCAGTGTCGGTCTTCTACTACATGCAGTTGGTGGTACTTCCGATGCTCGCGCAGTCGAACCCACGCAGCGAGACTGTCACTGCGGTGCAGTCACCTTGGCCGAAGTTTGCAGCAGTCATCGGTGGCGTGAGCATCATCGCGCTTGCGATCTTCGCGCAGCCTGTGTTTGAAGCAGCCCAGCGCGCGTTCAGAGCGCCCTCGGTGGTCGCTGCATCCACGGATGCCGACGCGTCGAAAGTCACTCACACGATCACGCTTGATCGCTAAGACAGCGCGCGTTCGACTCGCTATAATCTTCCCCTCAGTTGCGGCCATAGCTCAATTGGATAGAGCACGAGCCTACGAAGCTCGGGGTTGCAGGTTCGACTCCTGCTGGCCGCGTTTTCGCCCTGTTTGAAGATCTCGTCATCTGGGAGGCGCGCATGACTTCTCCCCTATCGCCGCCGGACGAACTCCTCGCCAAACGCGCGCAGCAACATTCCACGCTTCGGCGCGCGCTCCTGCTGACCGCAGGCTGCATCCTCGTGGTTGCGGGGCTCTCCCTCGGTCCGGTGCCGTTCCTCCCTGGATTTCCGTTGACAATGCTCGGCGTAGTCTTGCTCGCATCCGCAAGTGATCGAGTGCGACGGTTAGTGAATTGGGGCGATGCAAAACTCCCTACGAAGATCCGCGCGCTGTTGCGACGCATGACGCGCAAGCAGCAATCCTCTTCACCTGAAGCAATTCTTGCGAAGGACGAGGAGCCCACGCAGCAACCGAAACAAACCGCGAATCTCCCCGCGATGTGCGCGATCCTCGGCGTCGCATCAATTCTCCTCAGCCCGATCGTCCTCGGTGTTCTGCCGGGCGCGCTGGGATTGCGAACTGCGATTGACGCGCGTCGGATGGGTTTCCGTCACGCGTACATCCCTCTCGGACTCGCACTCAGCGCGATTGGACTCACGCTCTCAATTGTTGCCGCGATCATGTGGGGCGGCACCCTCGCAACCATTTTGTTGAGTCGTGAAGTCGAACGCGAAGCTGTCGTCTGGCGCGGGCGCGACGTTGCAGAATTCTCTGTCACGCTCCAAGACGACAGTCGATTCAATCTCGCACAATTTCGCACGACTCATCCATCGCATCGCGTGGTGCTGCTCGTTTGGTCGAGTGCATTCGATCCGTGCCGCGAAAGCGTCGCCAACGCGATGCATGCGGCAGCAGGCGTCACCGATGTTGTCGTCGTTGGCATCGCTCCCGAAGACACGCGCGAAACCGGCGAAGCGTTTCTCGGCGCCGATGCGCAAGGATGCCTCACTGCATACGGCGCGCAACCACTTCCCCCGCCACTGAACACGACGGGAGCAAGACCCACGCTCATCGTGATCGGCACCGATGGAAAAATCGAATGCGTCTTGCTGGGCGTACGCGGCGTTGAAGAATTGAAGCGCACCTTCAAGGGAGAGCACGCGTTTTCACCGCGTGCATCACCATGATCATCGGCGTCGATGTCGAGACAGCCAATCCGAACAGCGGCGCAGTCTGCGCACTCGGCATCGCGATCGTGCTCAAGGGAGCAGTCGTGCGCGAGCGTCATTGGCTTTACGACCCATTGACAGGATTTGACGCACGCTACATCCGCATCCACGGCATCACGGAACGCAACGTGCGCGGACGACCAACACTCAAGCGCGGCTGGAGCGAAGTTCTCGCCTTCATCCTCGAAGCTCGACGAGATCTCAACGAACCTTCGCTCTTCCAAGATGCGCCGCTCCACGACGCACCGATGTACGTCGCACACAACGCGCCCTTCGACCGCGGACAAATCCAATCCGCCCTCGGTGAAACCCTACCCTTCCACCTCGAGTGCACCGTCAGCATGGCACGCAAGTCCTTCCCACAACTCGGCGCGCACAAACTCAACATCGTCGCAGCCCACCTCGGCATCCCGCTCCAACACCACGACGCCCTCAGCGACGCCCGCGCCTGCGCCCTCATCGCGCACCATTGCACCCGAGCCTAACGCAAGCAACGCACCAACGAAAAACCCCCACATGCCTACATGCGGGGGTTTCACGGAGTGGACCATACTGGACTCGAACCAGTGACCTTCTCCGTGTCATGGAGACGCGCTAACCAACTGCGCCAATGGTCCGTGGGCGGAAAGTATAGCCATCGCGTCGACGGTTGTAAACGCGCGTGGTGCTGCTTCTCAGTGCAATGATTCTGCCCATTGCACGCAGCGTTCGATGCGACGAAGTACGCCTGTTTTTCCGACGAGGATGAGCGTGTCCCAAATGGGTGGGCTCACGGTCGTGCCGCTAGCTGCGACGCGAAGTGGCTGCGCAACGTTGCCGATTTTGCCTGCGGCATGTGCATTCGCGTACTCATGCGCGGCATGTTCGATTGCGGCGTGCTCCCAAGTGCATCCTTCAAAGATCGCACGAATCGCGACGAGATGCTCGAGGCCAGACTTCACGCCCTCTTCACGCACCGCGCCGATGCCGAGTGCCTTGCGGACTGACTTGTCATCCTTGAACGGCAATGACTCATCGGATTCGAGTAAGAACATGTTGCCTTTGAACGGCTCATCGAGTGTCTTCGAGCGCTCGTGCGTCGCCTTCATCAACAGCGTGAACTTCGCAGCGTCGAGGATCGCGAGAAACTCGGGTCGGAAGATCTCTGCGTGCGCGCGGCAGCGTTGCACAAACACATCGTGCGGCATCGCGTTCATTGCATCCGTATTGAACGCGAGCAATTTCACGCGGTCGAACTTCGCGGCCGTCTTCAGCACGCGATCAAGTCCGAAGCGCTCTTGCAAGAACGCGTTGTCGAACTTCTCGACATCGCCGCCAGGGCTCCATCCGTTGAGCGCGAGGAAATTGCAGATGACTTCAGGCAAGTAGCCCGAGCGGCGGAAGTCATCGACGTTGATTTCAGGCAACTGCACGCCGAGTGCTTCTGCGAGCTTGATCGCAGCATCAAGCGAGAGTTGCACATTGTCGCTCGCGAGCCACTCCGTCCATTGCTCAACACTCACAGTGTCCTGCGGCGGCGCTGTGAGCGCGCGTTCCTTCACTGCTTTGCGCAGCACCTTGTCCTTGTCGCGCTTGCTCATCTTCGAGTCATCAGGATTCTTGATGATCGAGAGATGGCCGTACACAGGGCGACGGAAGCCGAGCGCGTCTTGCAACAGCACATGCTTCGCGGTGTTGGTGAAGTGTTCTTGCGCGCGAAAAACATGCGTCACGCGCATGAGTTCATCGTCGACAACCACAGCAAAGTGATACGTCGGAAATCCATCCTTCTTGCGGATCACAAAGTCATCGACTTCTCCCGCAGGCAGCACGGTGTAGCCAAGCACTTCATCAGGAATCGTCACAGGCGTAATCGCGGCGCGGAAGCGAATGACGGCGCTGCGTCCCTCAGCAACAAACGCAGCGCGTTGCTCCGCAGAAATCTCGCCACGAGATCGATAGCGAAATGCTTCCTTGCGCGCGAGTGATTCCTTCCTGAACGCCTCCAACTCCTCCGTGGTATCCCACGCTTCATACGCGGTGCCTGCATCGAGGAGACGCTGAATGTGATGGTTGTAGATGTCCAATCGCTCGGATTGAAAATACGGCCCGTGAGGTCCGCCACCGACGTTGCTGCCGTCTGGAGCGCCATACACAGGGCCCTCATCCCAACGAATGCCCAACCATTCGAGATCCTTGAGGAAGCCAACGCTCGCTGCATCGCTCGATCGCTTCTGATCCGTATCTTCAATGCGGATGACAAACTTCCCGCCGCGCCCCTTCGCGAAGGCCCAGCAAAACAAGGCAGTTCTTGCGCCTCCCACGTGCAGGTGACCTGACGGCGATGGGGCAAATCTAGTAACTGGTGAAGAAATCGAAACTTCGCTATTGGAATCCATCAAAGGAAGAGTACCCTGAAGAACGAAAACCTAACGTGGAGGCTCGCAATCATGGGCCAGATCATTGGTGTACTTTCGGATTCTCACGGTCGTTGGCAGCGCACTCGCGCCGCAATCACCGCTCTCGCATCGCGCGGCGCAACCAGGTTCGTGCACCTCGGGGATGTTGGAAGCGAACAAGTTCTTGACATGTTTGCAGGACTTGAGGCGACGGTTGTCTTCGGAAACTGTGACGATGAAAAACCATTGCATCGCTACGCGGATTTTCTCGGCATTGAAATCAAGCATCCAGTTGGCGTGGTGAAGTGTGGGGACAAACGGATCGGCGTCACCCACGGACATCTGCCCGAAGCAATTGATTTTCTTCTCGGCGAGCATGTCGACTATCTACTGAGTGGCCACTCACACGAAGCGCATGATCAACGCGTTGGCTCCACGCGTTGCATGAACCCCGGCGCACTCGATCGCGCGCGTCGATTCACCGTGCTTCTGCTTGAACCTGAAACGGGCGCTGCAGAGTGGATTGAAGTCGACGAGTGCGACGCGCTCTGAATTTGATAGATTCTCGTTCGTGCGGGATTTGCCCCTCGTCGCTCCAAAGACTTCTTCCTCAGACCGCTGCGCTCAGCAACACTGGCGAACGCAGCCCGTGCTCTGCGATACGCTTGCAGACGCGCTCGCTATCGAACTCCGGCGCCAACCTCAGTCATGAGTGATGAATCCACACACAATCCAGTCGCAGGGTCGGAGGGAACGCCGATCCGGGCGCCTCGATACGAGTTGATTCTGTGGAATCAGCGAGAGTCGAGTGAAACCGTGCTCGCGGATCTCGACAGCGTGCACGACATGATCGCGAAGTGGAACGGCTTCGCGTGGCTCGACATCGAAGGCGCACCGATGTCAGTCGTCGAACCGCAAGTAGATCGTCTCATCGGCTTGCATCCCATCGCGGCAGACACGCTGCGCGACGGGCCTGCGCGCGCCAAGGTGCAGGACTTCGGATCGCACCTTCTTGCGACGATGATCTTCATCCACAATTCGAGAGATGCGGAAGTCATCGACTTCATCGTGACCGAAAAAGTACTCGTCACCGTGCAAGAACGACCAGGCGATTGTTTCGCGAGAGTGCGTGAGCAACTCAAAGATGGCTCAGGTCGCATCCGTGAACTCGGCACGCACTTCCTTCTGATGCATCTCGGCCGCGCGATTGCGGACAGCTACCGCCCACTACTCGCAGAACTTGAGAGACGCGTCGACCGCATCGAGGATTCACTCTCTCGTCGCGCCGACCGTTCAACGCTGCACCGCATTCACCATCTGCGGACACAGTTAATGACGTATCGCTCATGCGTGATCCCGCTGCGTGAGTCGATCGTGCGCTTACTTCTGCAGCAATCTTCCCTCAGCAAGGAAACGCAACTCTCCCTTCGCGAACTTGAAGATGAACTTGCGGCGTTGCAAGACATCGTCGACTTCCAACGCGATCGCGTGCAACGACTCATCGACCTCTATCTCAACGCGATTTCCAATCGGCTCAACGATGTCATGCGCGTGCTCACGATCATCTCGACGATCTTCATGCCACTCTCGTTTGTCGCGGGCGTGTATGGCATGAACTTCCAAGATGAGGATGGCGCACTGCCGTGGAATATGCCCGAGC
>QWPV01000074.1 GCA_003671055.1 Planctomycetota bacterium | reverse complement strand
AAACGCCGATGTTTCTTGACTATGGCTAGGTCGAAGACGCTGTCGGAATCGGGTTCAACCGATGAGGAAACTCCTCTCCCCATCCCTGAGCATGTTCGTAAGAAGATTCTTTGGACGGCTGCGGCTGCGGGATGGGTGGTGCTGGTTGTCTCGCTTGGGAGTTTTCAGTCTGCGGATTGGCCCACGCATGTTGTGGCGAACCCCAACATTCCGCCTGTGAATCTGTGCGGGCGCTTTGGCGCTGCGATTGCGTATTGGAGCTACCACTCGCTTGGCTTTGGCGTGTGGATTCCGACGCTCTTCTTTGGCGCGTGGCTTGGCTTTGCGGCGGCTGGTCGCGAGATCACGCATGCTGGAACTCGCGTGATTGGCACGCTCATCATGATGCTTGCTTTTGCTGCGTTGCATGCGCAGTGGTTTCCTTCGCTTGGAACTCTTGGCGGCGCGTCGGCTGGACTCATTCCAACGTACTTCGCGGCTGAACTCGGTGCGCGGTTTGGTCCTGTGGGATCTTCGATTCTGTTGATGACCGCGCTGCTGATGGGCGCGGTTGTGACGGCTGATCAGATCGTTGCGCGTGTGCCTGGCGCGATTCGTTCGGCGCTTTCGTTTCTTGAACCCGTGTTCCGCGCGGATTGGAATGGTCACTTTGAATCACTTCGGCAGCGCGTTGGCACGATGTTCCCGCAGCCTGTGACTGCTGGCGCGCCTGCAACTCGCACGACGAAGAGTGCGAAGTCGCGTGTGGCGAGTCTTGCGACGCCGGTGAGTTCAACTCCCACAACAATTAGTCCAGCCATCAGCGACCTCGATGAAGAAGACGCGGAGCAGATCGCGCAGAGCACCGAGGATGCCCGTAATGAAGAACGCGAGGAAGAAGAAGCAGTTGCTGCAACGACAGTTGCCGAAGCAGACTCGACAACTCGCGCGCCGCTGAGCGACGAAGAACTTCGATCGCGCATCGGCAAATTGCCCGTGAAAATCGCGTCGCGCGCAGATGCCACCATCTTGCGTGACGAAGATATTCCGCGCACGCCGGATTACTCGGGCTACCAGTTCCCTACGCTCGAACTTCTTGAAGAAGCGGAAGACAACTACTCCGTGAAGATGGAAACCTTCGTGCGCGATCAAGCGACGGTGCTCATGAGCGCGCTTCGCCAGTACGGCATCGAAGGTGAGATCACGCAGATCGAGAGCGGTCCTGTTGTCACGGTCTACTCGGTTGAACTTGCTGCAGGCACGCGTGTGGCGCGACTCGAAACGGTTGCGCTCGACATCGCGCGTTCGTTGAAGGCGCCCAACATCCGCATCATTCCCAACATGGTGGGTCGCACTGCGGTGGGTATCGAAGTGCCGAATCAGAACAAGGAAAAAGTTCGTCTCAAGGAACTCATGTCGAGCGGACACGCTGCGGGCATGACGCTTCCGATGTTCCTCGGCAAAGACAGCGCGGGCGAGCCACTCGTGCTCGACCTTGTGAAGATGCCGCACATGCTCATCGCGGGTACCACTGGTTCCGGCAAGAGCGTGTGCATGAACACGATCATCATGAGTTGGCTGTACACGAAGCGACCTGATGAACTCAAGCTGGTGCTGGTTGATCCAAAGATGGTGGAAATGGCGCAGTTTGCAGAGGTTCCGCACCTTGCGTGCCCTGTCATCACAGAGATGTCGAAGGCCGCTGCGGTGTTGGAGTGGGCTGTGCTGAAGATGGACGAGCGCTACGAACTTCTCAAGGAAGTCGGCGTGCAAAACATCTCGAGCTTCAACGCGCTCGGTGAAGAAGAACTCAAAACTCGCGTCGCTCCTGAGAACGACATTGAGTGGGCGAAGTTCCCAAAGAAGATGCACTACATGGTCTTCGTCATTGATGAGTTGGCTGATCTCATGATGACCAACAAGGAAGTGGAGCACTCGATCGTGCGCATCGCGCAGAAGGCGCGCGCGGTTGGCATTCACCTTGTGCTTGCCACGCAGCGTCCGCAAGCGTCGGTCGTGACTGGTCTCATCAAGTCGAACATGCCCTGCCGCATCGGCTTCAAAGTTGCGTCGAGCATGGACAGTCGCATCGTGCTCGATCAGAAGGGCGCGGAACTTTTGCTCGGTCAAGGCGACATGCTCGTCGTCACACCAAGTCAGACCGAAGCGCGTCGTTGTCAAGGCACGCTCGTCACCGATGGCGAAACACGCAAGGTCGCGCGATTCCTCAAAGATGTCGCGATGCCCACGTTTGAACGACAACTCATGACGCTGCGTTCGGCGTCGAAGGCTGGCGATGGCGACGGCGATGGCGATGGCGCAGTTGCTGATGCGGAGCGCGATCCGCTCTTCGATAAGGCTGTGGATGTCATCATCGATTCCGGTCGCGGCAGCGTGTCGCTCTTGCAACGTCGACTCGCCATCGGCTACGGTCGCGCATCGCGCCTCGTCGATCAGATGGGCGCTGCAGGAATCTTGAGCGATCACAAGGGATCGGTTGCGCGTGAAGTGCTCATTTCAGGCGATGATTGGCAACGCATGAAGTCGATGCGCGATGCGGGTGAGCGTGAAGGCACGGTCTTCGCCACGGCGCGCGACGATGCGGTGCTGAGTAGCACGAGTTCACGCACGCCTGTGAGCGCGAACAGTTCGTTCACACCAAAGGAAGCGCGCAATGCTACTGAAGGCGATGGCCACTGGGCTGATGACATCAACGACGAGGAATGACGAAGTTCTATCCCTCAACGCCTGATCCGATGACGCCACACGGGGAGTTGGTCTTTCGAGCGCAACTCGAAGCCGCCCTCGAAGGTCTCGACTACGAGGTGTACTGCGGGCTGACATTTGCGGTGCCACCGAAATCAGGGACGCGCGAGATTGACTTTCTCATCGTCGATGACGCGCGCGGCGTGCTCTCGATCGAAGTGAAGGGCGGCGCGTACGGATTCGATTCGACAACGGGTCGTTGGGGATGGTTTCGTCAGCCGCGATTCAGTGGTGATGGTCAAGGCGCGATGGTGCAGTCACTCAGCGCAACACACGCACTCATGCGTGCGCTCTGCAAACGATTCGCGTGGACGGAAGGCGAGCCGCGTATTCGATTCCGCGCATTCGTCGGTCTTCCCGAAGCAGATCTGACTGTGATTCCTAGCGGTTTCACGGAAAACGATTTCGTGTGCGCGCGTACCGCGATGGATCCAGCGAAACTCCGTGCGTGGGTCGATGAGGAGTTTGCGAAACTCGCGTTGCGATTTACCGACCTCACCCTCGGTCACGCGAACACCGTTGCCGCAGTGCGACGCGTGTGGCTTCGACCGCATGCGGTGCCGCGCATTCGCATCGTTGCGGAGATCGAACGCGATCGCACGCTCGAAGAGAATCTCGTGTCCCCTGCGCTACATGTGATCGATGCAGCGCGCAATCACCCGCGCGTGCTGGTCGAAGGCTCCGCGGGCACCGGAAAAACATTTGCTGCCGTGCGTCGTGCGCTCCGTGAACGCGCGCGGCTGCAAGGAATACTTACGCGAGCGCCGCGCGTTCTCGTCACCTGCTACAACAAATTTCTCGCGGAGCACATTGCGCGACGAATGCTGCCCAACGAGTCGTGCATTGAGTGCGTGCACTTCCATCAACTCGCGGAAGAGACCTTGCAGGCGACGCCGCTGTGGAGCAGCGTCGAAGCACTCGACGGCAACGCGCGATATGACGCGATCGAATCAACACTCGCCGCGCATGTGAAGAGCGGCGGACAGGTTCCGCAGTTTGATGCGATCGTGATCGACGAAGCGCAGGATTTCAAACCTGAGTGGATCGACTGTTTGCTCGATGGGTTCCTTGCACCTGACGGCACCGCGTGCGCGTTTCGAGATTCTGCGCAGAGCATCTACCAGCACGAGAAGCCGGAGCATCTCTTGCAACGCTTCAGTACTCCGCTGCTGCTCAGTCGGAATCTCCGCAACACGCGCAACATTGCGCAGTTTCTCTACCGTTTCGGCGTGTCCGCTGTCGACGACGACGCGCTGCCGCATGAGTCACGCGAGGGTCGCGAGCCACGCGTGCTCACCTATCCCGCCGGTGAACAGAGCACCGCGCGCGAACTGCAACACATCGATCAACTGCTCGTGGAACTTCTCGAGTCCGAAGACGTTCGACTGCGCGACATCGTGCTTCTGAGTCCCTTCCGTCGCGATCGAACCTGCCTTGCGAATATCACATCGCTGTCGGGCATGGAACTCATGCGCGCGAGTGAGTATCCGCTTGACCGCGATCCCGATGAATACTTGCGCTACGAAACGCTGCACACATTCAAAGGCACGGAGAGTCCAGTCGTCATCTTGCATGATGTGCATGGAAGTGGCGTGAACGTCAGTTCCCGCGCGCTCTACACCGCGTGTTCACGCGCGACGACCGCGCTGTTTGTGTTGCATCGCGACGACTTCGCGCATTTTTGAGCGTTCGCGACTGACCGCGCGTTGCGATGTGTTCGACAAGCGGTATGTCTGCCGCGCGGTTTCGCTCACTTTCGTACGCCTCGACGGCGGAGCCGGCATTCGGCTGATCGGACTTCCCTCTTCAGTCGCCGATGTCTTCCGCCCACAGATCTGGCTTCTCGCGGATCATGCGTTCCATGAGCGCGATGCAACGCGGATCGTCAAGTACGAGCGAGATCACGCCCGTCTCCTTGAACCAATGCTCAGCGCCCATGTAGGTGCGGTGTTCACCAATCACGACGCGCGGAATCTTGTGCAAGATCGTCGTGCCTGTGCACATCGGGCACGGCGAGAGCGTGGAGACCAGCGTGAGCTTCTTCCAATCGCGACGACGACCTGCGTTCCGAATGCAATCCACTTCAGCATGCGCGGTGGGATCACCACTCTGCACGCGCTGGTTGTGACCGCGCGCGACAATGATGCCCGACTCATTCATCAAGACGCTCCCGATGGGAATGCCTCCTTCGCTCCAGCCTTTTTCTGCTTGCTCGATTGCGGCGTCGAGTCCGAGCCGCGCGAGATCGGGATCAATGTGCATGTGATTCATGATGCGAGCGACTTCCTTGAGGATGGTTGAAGTTGAAAAAGTTCACGCAAGCCCGCTTCGAGTGAAACGCGGGGCGCAAAGTTGAGCAGATCTCGTGCCTTCGCGATGACCGCGACACTCTCATGCACATCACCTAGACGCGCAGCGCCGAACTCCACGCAGGTGGTGCAGTTTGCTAATCGCGCTGCTGTGCGTGCAAGTGTCGCGATGCTCATCGACACACCTGTCCCGATGTTGATCGAGCCGCCCGCGAACTGCGTGGGCGACTGCAGTGCAGTAACCACGGCGCGCGCAACATCCGTGACATGTACGAAGTCGCGTGTTTGCGTGCCGTCACCGTAGATCTGCACGGAGTTCTTGTTGCGAAGACGCGCAACAAAACCAGGAATCGCAGCCGCGTAGGAACCATGTTCTGACTGACGCGGGCCGTAGACATTGAAGAATCGAAACGACAGCGCATCGCACGTTGAACTCGCGCTCAGCGCGCGCATGATCCGTTCACCCTCCGCTTTCGTCTCCGCATACGGAGAAGTCGGCGCGGGCGAAGTGGGTTCGGAGTGCGGACCAGGTCGCTCGCCATACACAGCCGCACTCGACGCAAGAAGCATGCGCCGCACGCCCAATCGACGCGCAGCATCAGCAACACGCTGCGTGCCTTCGACATTCACGCTGAAGTAACGCGCGCGATCGAGAAAACTCCCAGCAACTGAAGTGAGCGCAGCAAGATGCACAACCGCATCGCAGCCTTCAACCGCGCGTGCGACATCGTCCTCAACACACACAGAGCCTTCGAACACTTCGAAGGATTCAAATGATTCGACGCTCGCCGCGAGATTTTCACGCGAGCCCGTGGAGAGATCATCAAGCACACGAACGCGCATGCCTGACGCATGCAGCGCTTCACACACATGACTCCCAATGAAGCCTGCGCCGCCCGTCACCAGTACGCGATCAATCATTCGTCGCCCGCCGACCTGCGCGGCTCGTGCCGATGAGCACGCCGACAAATCCAATGCCAGCATGCGCCCACGGAAGCCATCCCGGCATCTCTGTCCACCTGCCACTGTCGATGAAACTCATGTCTGCGGCTGGAACGGCTGGCCGATCCTTGAAGTCTTCCAGCGAGCCTGCAGCGACAGTCGCCATCACGATGCCTGCTATCGCAACGATGAATGCAAGAAGCAGCCCCGCGCGCCGACGACCAATCATCGTCGCGACAACACCACCAAAGTACGCAGCGACAAGAGCGAGTCCAATATCAATGCCAAGCCACAGCCTCGACGGCTCCCACGAATCCGGCGCATAGATCGACTCCGCACCTAGCGCGAGAAACGCGACCGCGAAGCCGATCGTGATGATGATCGCCATCGCAGCGTAACCAAGCACAACGCCTAGCGGGACACGAATAATTGTTCCGACGCATCCCATAGTGAAGGCATCGTAGCGAGTGCGCGAGCTTCCCTCACAAAAAACACCCGCGAGGCTCGAACGGAGCCCCGCGGATGACGGGTGGCGCTTTGGTATTCGTGCGTTAGGCCTTGAAGGTTGCCTTGTACTCGCGCATGGCCTTCATGTAGGCGTCTTCGCTGCCCTTGAAGGAGCGCTTCTCGGTGAGTTGGTCGCGGAGAGCCTTCGCTGGTCCATGGAAATATTCCAAGAGACCTGTTTCGAACTTCGCGACTGCTGTGAGTGGAACATCATCGAGAATGCCCTTGGAACCAGCGAAAATTGAGATGCATTGATCGATGACGTCGTATGGCTTGTACTGCCCCTGCTTGAGCAGTTCGACCATGCGTGCGCCGCGATCAAGTTGTCGCTGCGATGCGGGATCGAGTTCAGTACCGAGCTGTGCGAATGCTTCGAGTTCACGGAACGCGGCGAGATCGAGTCGGAGTGAACCCGCGACTTCTTTCATCGCCTTGATCTGTGCATTACCACCGACGCGCGAGACCGAGATACCAACGTTAATTGCGGGACGAATGCCTGCGGAGAAGAGTTCGGGCTGCAAATAGATCTGACCGTCGGTGATCGAAATCACGTTGGTTGGAATGTATGCAGAGACGTCGCCTTCTTGCGTCTCGATGATCGGAAGCGCAGTGATCGAACCGCCGCCGAGCTCCTTCGACAACTTCGTCGCACGCTCGAGCAAACGCGAGTGCAGATAGAAAACGTCGCCTGGATACGCCTCGCGTCCTGGTGGACGACGAAGAAGCAGCGACAACTCGCGGTATGCAACTGCTTGCTTCGAAAGATCGTCATACACGCAGAGCGCGTGCTTAGGACCGGTGTAGTTTGGATCCTTGCCAGCCCACATGAAGTGCTCAGCCATCGCGCAACCCGAGTAGGGAGCGATGTACTGCAGTGGTGCTGCGGTGCTCGCACCTGCGGACACGATGATCGTGTACTCAAGCGCGCCGTTCTTGCGAAGCGTGTCGACCACACCTGCGATGGTGGATTCTTTCTGACCGACGGCGACATAGATGCAAACGACTGCGTCCTTCGTGCCCCAGTACTTCTTCTGATTGATGATCGCGTCGATGCACACTGCGGTCTTGCCGGTCTTGCGATCGCCGATGACGAGTTCGCGCTGACCACGACCCACGGGAACCATCGAGTCGATTGCCTTGATACCGAACTGCAGTGGTTCGGTGACTGGCTGACGGAATGCGATGCCTGGCGCGACGATGTCGACCTTGCGTGATTCCGTTGCGTTGAGTGCGGGACCACCATCGATGGGTGCGCCGAGTGGATCGACGACGCGACCAAGCAGGCACGAACCAACTGGCACTTCGAGCAGGTTGCCCGTTGCGCGGACGGATGCACCTTCGCGCACGTAGCGTGCTTCACCGAAGATGACAGCGCCAACCGTGTCGCTCTCGAGGTTCATGACCTGACCCTGCACGAAGCCGTGCTCGGTGGTGAACTCAAGCAGCTCGCCAGCCATCGCCTTCGAGAGACCATAGATGCGCGCGATACCGTCGCCCACTTCGACGACCTGTCCGACCTCAGAAATCTCGAGTTGGCTCGAATACTGCTCAATTTCTTGTCGGATGACAGTCGTAATCTCGTCGGTTTTGATCTTCACAGGTGTTGCCTCGTTGCGTTCTACAGGGATTCAGTCTGATGCAGCGTGCGCTGCGATTTCGTACGGAACAGTTAACTAAGAATGTCGTTCATGCGTCCATGAATTTGATCGCCACCACGGCGCGCAACTTGAGCGCGCATGTTGCGCAGACCAGTGGCGATCGAGCCATCGATGAGTTGATCACCCACGCGAAGCTTTACGCCACCAATCATCTTTGCGTCGGCGTATTGATGCAGCACTGGCTCCTTGCCGAATGCTTCCTTCACACGCGTTCGCACTGTTGCGAGAGTGGCTTCATCCGCGTTGCCATCCACGGTGTAGACATCGACTTCAATGCGACCGAGTCGCTCTTGGAGCAATCGATCGAACGCATCCGCGACATCCGCAAGGCGACCTGCACGGCCGCGCTCAGCGAGCACCATCGCGAAACGAAACACTACATCACTCACGCGTCCCTTGAGGATTCGTCCAAGCGATGCTTCACGCTTTGCAGCGTCGAGCAACGGTGAACTCAGGAACTCCGCGAACTTCTTGTCGGAGCGGACGAGTTCGCCGAGATCTGCGATTTCTTGTCCGATCGAGACTGCTTCTGCAGTACCGCCGCGCTGCTCGCACTCTTCGAGCAGAGCGCGCGCGTACACGAGTGCGATGTTGTCGATGTTAGTGACGGTTGCCATGGAAACTTTCGTGAGACGGTTCTTGCGATGACGCGAGCAGCAGTCGGATTAGTTCTTACTGCCCTTACCGAGTTCCGCAAGGCTCTCGCTCACGAGGCGTTGTTGATCAGTCGCGCCAACTTCACGGCGCAAAATCTTGGATGCCATGACCGTCGCGAGGCTGATGGCGTGATCATTGAGTTCGCGCACTGCGGACTCCTTCGCGCTTTCAAGATCAGCCATCGCACGCGTCTTCATGTCAGAGAGTTCGGCTTCGTTCTTCGCGACAAGATCGGCGCCGATCTTCTTCGCGGCTTCGCGTGACTCTTCGATCATCCGCGCAGATTGCTCACGTGCATCTTGGAGACGCTTCTCGAACTCCGCCTGCGCAGCGATTGCCTTGCGGCTGGCTGCTTCTGCAGACTCGATCTCGTGACGGATCTTCTCGAAGCGCTCGTCGAGCCCCTTCGTGATCTTTGGCCAGACGAGCTTCGCCGAGAGAATGAAGAACACGGCGAAGACGATGAGCGCAACGGTCAAACCGATGAGAT
This sequence comes from Planctomycetota bacterium, assembly GCA_003671055.1. GTDB lineage: Bacteria > Planctomycetota > Phycisphaerae > Phycisphaerales > SM1A02 > F1-140-MAGs142. Next base: position 4,505 of record QWPV01000074.1, on the reverse strand, counting down.
CGAAGTCGAGCGGGCTTGCAGCGAGGACAAGTGCCATAAGGAAATCCTGTCAGAGGAACTAAGGAATCGCGTGAGAGAAACTCACGCAGGTTCTGAAGCGGTTCCGTCGGGTTTCCCCGACGGAACCGGAATATGTGCGTCAAACAAATCGCGTCAGATCACAGCACGCCGAGGAGGCAGACCACGACCGCGAAGAGTGCAACACCTTCGATGAGCGCAGCGGTGAGAATCATCTGCGCCTGAATGGTGCTTGCCGCTTCTGGCTGACGAGCGGTTGCTTCGACAGCGCCACCGCCGATGCGACCGATGCCGATGCCAGCACCGATGACTGCGAGGCCAGCGCCGATGGCTGCGAGACCAGCCGCGATGGGCTTGCCTGCTGCAGCAGCTTGCTCAACGCCATCTGCGGCGAGAACTGGCGAGGCGAGGAGGGCGACAGCGCCGAGAATGGCGAACGGGAGGATCTTCTTCATCTTGCTCATTGGGTACCTGTTACTTACGAGAGAGGCTGTTCATGCTGGCGGTGGGACGCGCCGTTGAAGGATTAGGAATCATTCAGCCGGGCATCCCACAGCCCGGGGGGAAACAAATCCGTGGGGAAAATCAGTGTGCGTGTGTGGGCGCTCCCACACCAGCTCCATGTGCATCTTCATGCGCGTGATCGTCGTGTTCCCCATGATCCGCATGATGGCTCATCATCCCGATGAACACCGCGGTAAGGAACATGAAGACAAACGCCTGAAGGAAGGCGACAAAGAGTTCAAGGAAACTAATCGCGACTGCGAAGAGTGCGGAGACGATGCTGATAGGACCCGCGAGCCACCATCCGCCTGCTTCACCAGCCATCGCGGTAAACATGAAGATCGTGGCGAGCAGCGTGTGCCCTGCGAGCATGTTTGCGAAGAGACGAATCGCAAGCGCGGAAGGCTTGATGAAAAGCCCCAACACTTCGACGATGAAAATAATCGGCACGACCAGCAACAGACCCTTCGGTCCATAGAGGAGTTCTTTGCCGCCGCACATGTGTTCGAGGAATCCCTTCACGCCGAGTTCGCGTGATGCTTGGAACATCATCGCGAAGAAACTCACGATAGCAAGACCTGCCGTGACGGAGATCGATGCGGTTGCGGTGCCGCCGAAGAACACCATGTTGCCTAGTTTTTTCGCATCTTCCGAACCCGTCATCGCGGCGCTGAGTTCCTGCGCGTCACCAAGCGGAATGAGTCCGATGAGATTGAGCGAAAGGATGAAGAAGAACAGCGAGAGGAAGAACGGAAGGAAGTACGCAGTGGTGGCTTTGCCCAAGAGCGGCTCGAGCGCGCCATCGCGAATTCCTTGAACCATGACTTCTATGAGTTGAGAAATGCGTCCGCGAGTGAGGTAACGAGCGGCGCCTTCGTTCGCGCTTCCCGTGTCGATGCGACGCGATGCGATGTAGAGGGCAGCGAAGGTGAGAATGGCTGCGACAACGATCGATACCGCGCTCAACTTCACCTTGAAACCGAGGTAATCGCCGAGTGCTGACTCTTTGTCGAGGACGTGACCGAGTGGGTTCGCGCCGCTCGCGAGCATGCTCGGCACGAAATCAGCGAGGTTGCTGAAGGTGGGGATCGCCCAAGCGGTGTGCATATCGAAAGTCATAGATAGTTACGAAGAGAATCAGCAAAGACTTCAAACCAAAACTCAAACCAAAAACTCTAACTGCGCCACGCATGCTGCCCTAACAATTCGGGCGAAACCAAAGGTCGCGCACGCAGTCACAACGAACACCGCGAAGATCACGGCCCACTCGCGAAACCGACCTTGTCGTTCGACCCGAATCTCGGGTCAATCCTTCGGTCGGCTCCCGAACCTGAGCATCGTGCCCGCATCAGCGAACAAGAGGATCAGATAAGCCGCCAATGCTGCAAGAAGCAGCGGCTTTGGTCGGACTTGGGCGGAGAAGTATACCGAAACTGCTGCTACTGGGGTGATCAAGAATCGCAGGACTGTCGAGGCAAACCATGCGGTTTGCGGACCCTTCGATTCGGCGAGCCAGGCGCCAAATAGTGCCCCCATTATGTTGCCGAAAAATGCTGCGGCCAGCCCCAAGAGACCGGCGTGGTAGACATCGGCGTCGATGGTCTGCCCCATCTTCAGGAAGGTCCAGCCTGCAAAGAGGGTGAGGGACACTGCGACGATGGCGACGAGGAGGTGAATGGTTGGGTATCGGGGGACGCGCTTTGTCATAACTACTTTCTGAAACTTGATTTGTGCGCCAGACGCACCCTTAGGTCGTCGGTGGATGCTTCGCGCGCTTTCGTGCGTCTTCGAGCTTCTGTCGAGCCGTGAGTCGCATCGCGGTTCGTGTGAGGGTGACCATTGCCACGACCACTCCGGTGATCGAACCAACCACGATCCAGCGACGCTCGGTGCCGAGGAGGGCGTCGGCGCCCCATCCGAGTGCGACACCTGCGAGCACTTCGCTCAAGATCTGCGTGCCAAGGCCGAGCAGCGACGCGTCAGCATTCGCGAACATCTTAATTTGCGAGCCCTTTCGATCGAAATCACTGCGCAAGCGCCGGAGCTCTTTCGCATCCGCGTTCACCTCGGCCTTCGTCGAAGGTGGATTGGAAGGGGTGTTGGAAGTTGGGGGCTCACTTTCGCTCATTACCCCTTCACCCTACCATCTCGCAACCAATGGCTATTCGCGACGATGAAGTGGTTGATGTCACGCCCGCCCCGCTCACCCGGACGGAGAGCCTGTTCATTCCGAACATCTTCAAGGGTCTCGGGACAACGATGCGTCATGCGTTTCAGAACTTTGGACGCAACGGCGCGGTTCGAAAGAACATCTGGGTGGTCCAGTATCCCGAGCAGAAGCGCGACGATCGCTCGGTGGAAGATGGCGGCCAATTCCGCGACAACTTCCGCGGCGTGCATCGGCTGAATAAGGACGAGGACGGCCGCGTGCGTTGTGTTGCGTGCATGATGTGCGCCACTGCGTGCCCCGCGAATTGCATTCACATCGTGGCTGCAGAGAGTCCGTGGGAGGATCGCGAAAAGTATCCCGTGCAATTCGATATCGATGAATTGCGCTGCATCTTCTGCGGCATGTGCGAAGAGGCGTGCCCTGTGGATGCGATTGAGTTGACGCCGCACTACGAAGTGACAGGCATGACGCGACAGGAACTCATCTTCGACAAAGCAAAATTGCTGCAAGTGTTCGACGAGACCATTGTCGATAAGCCCATGTGACGAAGCGGGCGCGCTTACTTCTTTCGGAACGCGTCAAAGATTGAACCCGCGGTCTCGATGAGTCCTGCGGGATTGTCGAGGAGCGCCTTGCCGACATCAGGAAACGTCGGGGAAACATCGAGCTTTGCGGGCTTCCCATTGCGGTCAAAGAGCGGACCGCTCATCTTCACGCCGACCCTCAGCCCCTTCACAAACTCTTGACCGCTCGCGCTCAAACCTTGCACGAGAAGATCTGCTTGCTTGGACCAGTTTGCGGCATCAGCAAGTGGAACTTCGGTTGTGATCGCAGTTGCGTAGAGCGCAACGAGATCGATGTCGCCCGCAAACACGATGGAGTTCTTCCATGTACTCGTCGCAGTCTTGCCGAAACGAAGATTGAAGTTGTCGTAGGTCAATTTGCCGTGCGAGATGGTTCCGTGCAGCGGCTCGACGAGTGCGTCCATGCCATCCTTGTTGGCGGTGCCAGTCATGCCGATCAAGAATGCGAGTGGACCAGAGTTCGTTAGCCTCACTTCGCCGAGCGTGAGATCGAATGCGGCGTCGAACTTGCGACGATCACCATCGGTTGGCCACGCGAGGCTCGTGAGCGTGAAGACTGCGGGATTTGGGCTCACAACATCGGTGAAGACTGGGTTGATGGACGCGAGAAGCTCTTGTTTCACCGCGTCGTTCATCATGAAGGTTGCGCGAAGCGGTTTCTCTTTCGTGACCTTCAAGAATCCGTCGCCGAACGCGAGATTCGGCGCATCCACCGATGCAAACGCTGACTTGATCGACGCGGATGCGGTGCCGCGATCTTGCGACACGCCCTTCGCGAGGAATGTCGCATCGATGGCGTCGCCCACATATTTCTGCAGCGCGCCGTTAGTCCCTGCCAATGCATCGATCGTCGCTGCAGGGAACTTCGTTGCGCGAACATCCGCATCCATGATGGGCTTTGCGCTGAGTGCGCTGCGGACGGTTGCGTCGACTGCGAGCGTGCCACTCGACTTACCCGATGCATCACTCGACAACTTCACGGTCACTTGCTCCGCAAGCCGCGTTGCGTTGGCTGTGAGCGCGAGTGCGCCAATGGAGACGATCGACTTCGTCTGATTCGCGCCAATGATTTCAATCGCGACTGGTGAGAGTGCTCCGCGCAGCGCGAATGCCCCACTCTCGAGCACGGGTTGCATCGCTGCGTCAAGCGCGCATGCGAATGAATCGATGGTGAGGCTTGCTGTGACGGGTTGCATCACGCGCCGAGTTGTGTCGTTGCTGATGCCCGC
>QWPV01000073.1 GCA_003671055.1 Planctomycetota bacterium | reverse complement strand
GCGATCGCATCGCGTGCGATGTTCGCGCAGTCGCTGGTCTTCCTGTCGTTCGCGTTTCCATTTGCAATCAGCCCGTCGCCGCAGCCTGGGACACTGGTGCAAAGTTTGGATACGTCGCCGATGCATCCATCTGCGAAGGCGCAACATCGATGGGAGAAATCGATGACTACAACCCCGTGCTCGGACGCATGCACTCAGACAGTTGGCTCGTCGAAGTAGACCTCGCGCCCAACCGCGCTGCTTCACAGACAAGCCCCTCAGTCATCCGTGAGCGCGTCGGAATCCTTCCACCAATGGGGAGCCAAATGCTCGCGATGGCCGGCATCGAAGCCATCATCGGCTGCAGTTGGATGCCCGACTGGTACATCGGCCTCGAGAAAAACAGTCGGAGTATGTGGATCGCGCGGAAGCGGTGATCGCGATGACGCGTACATGCTTCGACAAGTCGTAACTGCGATCCCCCGGCGTCACCACTGAGACCCGCGTCAATCCGAGCGTTTCCTGCGCGATGCGGATTGATGGGGTGATCGTGGGCGCGTCGGTTCGTTTCACTTCGACGCCGAACCGCTTGCCTTTGTGAAACAAGACGAGATCGATCTCGGCGCCTTGATGCGTCGACCACCAGTAGGCTTCTGTGTGCATCGTGCGCGAGAGAATTTCCTCGATGATGAGACCTTCCCATGAAGCGCCGCAGCGCGGGTTCGAGAGCAGTGCCTTTGCAGAATCAATGCCGAGCAGCGAGTGCAGCACGCCAGTTGCGCAACCCCCGTTAGCGCCGGCATGCGCTTCCTTCACCTCTTCTCCCCTCTCGCGCCATGCCGCCGCCGCACTCTTGACAGCATACTTTGTCACGCATAGTATGCGTGCTATGGCGCCTACCCGTACCCCATCCACTCCTGTTGATCGTGAACTCATGCGGGGCGCTGGTCCGACAGCAGTGCTGAAGTTGCTTGAGCGCGGCGAGATGTACGGGTACGAACTGGTGGAGGCGATTGATAAGCGCACCGATGGGATCCTCGCGATGGGGCAGAGCACGCTCTATCCACTTCTCTACAACATGGAGGCCAAGGGATTGCTCGCGAGCCGTTGGAGCGAAGAGAACGCGCGACCTCGGAAGTACTACCGACTGACTGCTGCTGGACGCAAGCGTCTCGCGGCCGACTCGCTGCAATGGCGCGCTGTTGCGCAAGCGATGGGATCACTCGGCGTTGTCTACGCGCTCTCATGACATCGCACTCGCTCTCAGAAAGGTCGCCGATGACACAGTCAACCTCATCTACGCTTCCGCGCGACATTGTCCTGCTCATTGATACTGTCGTGTCGCGCACGAAGTTGCGTGGACACGAGCGCGCGGACATTCATCGCGAACTCAGCGCGCACTTCTGTGACGGCATTGCTGCTGGCGAGAGCGCCGACGAACTCCTCGCGAAGTTCGGTGATGCGCGCGAGTCCGCGAAAGAACTTCGCGCTGGCGCGATTGCGAAGCGTCCGCCAATGGATCGCGCGTTGCGCCAACTGCGTCTCGCGGCAGGCTGGGGACTTGTCGCAAGCATCGCTGTCTACGGACTTGCAATTGCGTACCTCTCGACGCAGAAGCCTGTCCTTTCATTCGATCCCATCGCTCGATTCCAAGCTTCATTGCCGAAAGCCGTTGCGGGCGAGGAAGCGTGGGCGATCTACAAGCAGGGTCTTCTCCTGCTCGCGGATCGATCGAGTTGGGCACCTGACGGCTCGCTGAATCCCACGGGCTTGGTGTTCAACGAATGTGGCGGAGACAGCAGCGACGCAGTTTGTGTGGGAGCAAACTGTACGCCGGCGTTTGTCGATCCTGACTGGGAGCGACATTGTAAAGCGCTGATGGAACGCGCCGCCGGACTCGAGTTGCTTTCGCTCGCGTCGCGCAAGGCAATACTTGGATGTCGGCCGGCTCACACACGGGAGGCGAGCGACGCAGACATCTTTCCTCTTGAGCAGTTCAACTCCCTGAGCAGAGAGACAGCGTTCCCTCTGCTCAATGTGCGGCTTCCACACATCCTCCTGCTGAAAAAGGCTGGGAGGATGTTGGCAGCTGATGCGGTGCTTGCGCTTGAGCAGAAGGATGGCGGTCGCATCGTGCGCAACATCTCCGCAATGATCGGCACATCGATGCATGCCGAAGAGGATGGAATCCTTGTGTCACAAATCGTCGCGCAGGGAATACGCAAGGCAGCCAGTGCATGCATAGTCATCGCGCTTGCATCACACCCGCAAACACTCACGGATGATCAGTTGAACTCCCTCGCCCAACGATTACGCGAGATTCCTGACTCCGCATATCAACTCGATCTCTCCACCGAACTGCTCTCGCTGCAGGATGTCATGCAGCGAACTTTTTCCGACGACGGCAATGGTGATGGAGTCTACAACCCTGCCTACGCGACTGCGTTGATGTCCACGCTCTACGGAGGTCCATCCGCCGAACAGTTCGCCTTCACGCCATCAGAACAAACGATCGCCGTGCTGCTCAGCCCATTCGGTGCGGCAGTCATGGCGACGCGGAAAGAAACAAATGCGCTGTGCGAATCGCTCTTCAGCAAGACAGAGCATCAATCGACGCTTCCGCTGTGGCAGCAAAACTTTGATCACGCGGATGAGTTCGAAGAACTCGTCCGACTGAAATCACTTGGTCTAGAAATGTGGTTGATGCCTCGACTGTTAGTCCCAGCACATGCGAACGCCGCCTCGATACGCCGACGCGCGCAGAGCAACACACACGCTGCACAGATTGCAATCGCGATCGAACAATTCCGCCGCGCGAATGCAGGTGCGTGGCCGACATCGCTTGATGCACTTGTTCCTACGTATCTTGCGAGCGTTCCCGCGGATCCATATACGGGTAAGCCCGTCGGCTACGCGATCGCGAACGATCATCCACTCGTCTGGAGCGTCGGCGAAGACAAGATCGATCAACACGGAATCGCCGCGCAACGACAAGACGAGCGCGCCCCCGAAGATTGGATTTGGATCACGCGCAATCCCAACGCGACGCCTTCGAGTACCTCGCGAGAAACAAACGAAGAGCCTGCGTGAAAAAGCAATCGTGCCGCGCTCAACTGCGCTTGACTTTGATCCATCGTTGCGTGCGCGCGGCTTCGAGGACGGCGTCGCAGACGAATTGGGTGCCGAGGGCGTGGCGGAAGTCGGGGTAGTTGCGGGGCGCGGTTGGATTCGCGAGGGACTGCACGAACTCCGCGAGTGCGTGGACGAAGGAATGTTCATAACCGAGGCAGAGACCGGGGACCCACCACTTTCCTGCGTACGGATGATCGCCATCGGTGGCGTGGATGCTGCTCCAGCCTCGGCGATCGCTTGAGACACTGTGATCGAAGTACGACAAGCGATTGAGATCGTGAAGATCCCATGCGAGAGATTTGTGTTCGCCGTTGATCTCGAAGGTGTAGAGCGCTTTGTGACCGCGGGCGTAACGCGTTGATTCAAAGACTGCGAGCGAGCCGTTTTCAAATCGCGCGAGAAAAGCGCATGCGTCGTCGATCTTCACTGCTTGCTTCTTGCCTGTCGCAGTGTGTACGCGCTCCTTGATGAAGGTCTCCGTCATCGCGCTCACGCTGACGATGTCGCCATTGATCCAGCGCGCGGTATCGATGCAGTGTGCGAGCAAATCGCCTGTGACTCCTGATCCTGCGACCTTTGCATCGAGTCGCCACAGACCAGTGCCGCCTTGCGGGAGGTCTTTCGAAATCGTCCAGTCCTGCAGGAAATTCGCGCGGTAGTGAAAGATCTTTCCGAGTTCGCCCGCGGCGACGATGTTTTTCGCGAGCGTCACCGCTGGGAGAAAGCGATAGTTGTACATCACGAGATTGGGCAACTTCGCCTTCTCAACTGCCTTCACCATCGTCTCGCCTTGCTTGCCGTCAAGCGCGAGTGGCTTCTCGCACATGATCATCTTGCCGTGCTTGATGCACGCGAGTGCGATTTCCATGTGTGAATCGTTGGGCGTGCAGATGTCGACTGCATCAATGTCCTCGCGTGCGACGAGTTTGCGCCAATCGGTTTCTGTGTGCGCAACTTGCCATGACTCGGCAAATGCGCGCAACTGATCCTCGCTGCGACCACACACGGCTTGCAGCACAGGGCGGCGATTCAAACTGAAGAAGTGACCCGCTTGATGAATCGCGTTTGCATGCGCGCGACCCATGAAGCCGTAGCCGATGAGACCGATGCGAAGTGTCTTGGGTTCGCTCACTGCAACGCGGGTGGTCAATGTTTTCTTCGCCATCGTGAATCCTCTTGCGTCAGACTGCAAGCGCGCCGCGCACGCTGATCATCGCGCGCAACACCGTATTCCATGTCTCTTGCTTCTCGAGCACAGCATTCGGGAACATGCAGCCGTCCCAACAGATGTGACGAATGCCGCGTCCACTCGCGCCTTCAAGCCAGCGCTTGCTGCACATCGTGATGTCGAGCTTGCCGTTGGGATCATCCGCTTGGCAATGGCGACCCGTCTTGTCGTGCGAACCTGTGCCGTGCACCGTGCCATCGTTTTGTGCGACGTGGAAATCAATCGTCCATGGGCGCAATGCACTCACCACTTTTTCGTATGCATTCTCGAACTGCTTCGGCGTGTGCTTCTTCGAAAGCAGCGCATCCTTCGGCGCATTCACGCCGAGGAGGTAGAGATACGTATGCGCGAGATCCGCTTGAAATCCAACGGTTCCTGGCATGTCGACGGTTTCAAGCAGCGCGAGTGTGCTCTTCCATGAATGCAGTCCCGCCCAACACACTTCGCCTTCAGCTGCGAGTCGTTCGCCGTGCCCTGCGGCGATCATGCCTGCTTCACGGAAGGTCGCGGCGATCTGTTTGATCGCGCTCTTCGGATTCTTCGAGGCAACTTTCGTTCCGGTCGCGCTGTCGATGCGAATGACACCGTACTTGCGCACGCCATGTTCGTTGAGGATGCGTGCGATGCGACAAGACTTGCGCACCGCGTCGATAAACTTCGCGCGCTGCTCAATCGAGCCCATCGCGCTATCGCCGACAGTGCCCGGCCACACAGGCGCAACGAGTGACCCGACAGCCAAGCCCTTCGCCGCGATCTTGTCCGCCATCTTGCGCAGATCACTCTCAGTGACATCAGGATCGGTGTGCGGATGAAAGAGGAAGAGATCCACACCATCGAACTTCTCGTCGCCGACGCGCGCCTTCGCCGTGAGATCGAGCATGCGGTCGAGCGAGATCGGAGGATGATCCGTCCCCGATTCTTTGCCGACCAGTCCGGGCCACATTGCGTTATGCAGTTTCATCATGTTCATCTCACTTGTTTTTACGCGCGCCATGCGCCTTGCCAGACTTCAGGTCCAAAGTAACGCAAGCACACGAGCGGTTCGGTTGTGGAGTTGTTCACAAATGTCACGCCGCGCATCGCACCATCTTCACTGCAGAAATACTCGTCTTCCGTGAGTTCACGAAAGCGAATGAGTTTCGGACTCGACAGCGGCTCACCATTGATCGCGCCTCGACCTTGCACACACGTGAGCCCATACGCCCCGCGATCACGAATCGTGCACGAGCACCCTGGTTCGATAGTGAGCTCTTTCGCGGTGAAGTATTCGAAGCCGTTCATCACTCCGTAGATCACCCATCGATCATGCCATCCATCACCCTTGCTCGCGGTGTGCGGCTCGAGGTAACGATTCGCCTTGAAGTTGGGATCGACATTCTTCTCCCAATCAAGTTGCTCGACAATCGCATCGAGATCTTGATGCATCGCTGAAGGCATATCCTTCACCAATAAGTTCCACGGCACCACGCGACCTTCGACGAGCGACTGATACATCGCAAACACATCGGAGCCCCACTGCGGCTCATACGTGCACAGCGAACCGGGAGCGTGCAGAACGCGCGGTTCCATCAGCCAACCCGTGCCGACTTTCAAGCGATGCGCTTGCGAAAGATCGAGAATGCCGTTGTCCCCGTTGTCCCATTTTTCAAGGCACTTACGCACATCTGCCTTGGTGGTTCCGGGCGTAAGACCCATGAACGTGAATGGGAAATTGTTGCCAACGTTGTTGTGCTGCGGCGGAAAGTAGTACGCCTCAGGTTTTCCCTCTTGCCCCACCAGCGCCGCTTGCGCATCGTCTTGATGCATGTGATGCGGAATCGGCCCCATGTTGTCGAAGAACTTCGCGTACACAGGCCACTTGTGGTACGTCGACCAGATGCGCGCGCCGACAAGTGATGCGCCGCACTCGGCAACCGCTTGCTTAAGTGTGACGCGTTCGCGACCAAGCACTGCATACGACAAACCTTCATCGACCGTGCGGTTGTCGTTGGCTGCTTCCGTCGTCGACGCGAACCAACGCTCATCGATTCCACCGCGTTGCAATCCATACGCATACGTGTCATCGGGATGCAACTTGATGCGCAGACCTGGTTGCAAGAATGAACGCGGAACCCAACATGGCGCGAGTCGCAGAAGACCTTGCGTGCGCGCGAGCTCGGCGGTGACCATCGCATGCACGCCGTCGCGGCGATGCGTGAGTTCAAGCGATGAGGTCGGCGTCGATGCGGGCATTGAGGCTACGCAGTATGCCGTGAGATCGCCGTCATCGCTTTTCGAGTTGTTGAGCAAATATGCGAGATCTGCGGCGCCGACGACTCCGTTATTGTCAAAGTCTGCGTCACTCGAACCACACGAATCGAAAATGCCGTCGCAATCGCACGGACCGAGGCGTGCCAACTACACATCTTGTTCTGCTGCGGCCAACCGACAAATGAATTCTATGGCTGCGTCAATGCCACGGGCGCACTCCATGAGGCCCCACCGTCATTGGGCAGCGCGCAATGACCTCATACCTAGAAGGCTCATGCCAATCCCGCGCCTTCAAAGCGTTGGGCGATCAATCGAGGTGAAACACTTGTTCCAAAGGCAAGATTGCAGTGTCAGACTAGCGAACGAACGCGTCGGCGAGCCCGCCATCGACATGCAGCACTTGGCCAGTCGTGCGCGAACTCTCAGGACCTGCGAGGAAACGAATCGCAACGGACTGATCGCGCGGCGTGATCGTGGTCTTGAGCAGCGTGCGCTCGGCGTAAAAGCGACCGAGGCATTCGACGAGTTGCGCATCCGTCATCGTTGCTTCGAATGGAATCGCGTACTTCGTGAGACTCGCGATTACGCGCGCGCGGGGGAACATCGTGCTGCCTTCGATCACGGTCGCGGGTGCAACGGCGTTCACGCGGACATGCGGTGCAAATGTGACGGCGAGCGAGCGGACCAAATGGTTCGCCGCTGCCTTCGATGCGTCGTACGCGCTTGAGCCCTTCTTCGAAACCACCGCGTTGACGCTTGTCGTCACGACTACGGCACACGGGAGTTTCTGCGCAATCATGGTTGACGCGGCTTCGTCGATCAACACCGCGGGAGCAAGCACGTTGACTTGCATCGCGCGCATGAAATCGATGTCACTCGTCACACCATCCGCACCTGGCGTCGGGAACATTCCCGCAGTGACAACGAGTTCATCGATGCCACCATACGCGAGCACGATGTCGTCGAACGTCTTGCGCACCGCGGCGCGATCTGTGGCATCACAAGAAAGCGCGATAGCGGGACCACACGACGAAATGCCGCTGCCCGCAACACCGATGCCGCTCCCGAGTGATCGTTCCAGTTCTTGCGCGGTCGCTTGCGCGGAAGACGCATCAAGATCAACGCATGCGATGCACGCATCATCTGCGGCAAACGCTGCAGCGGTCACACGGCCAATGCCGCTGCCTGCGCCAACAATGACAGACACATGACCAGCCAATGGCTTGGGCTTTGGCATGCGCTGTAACTTCGCTTCTTCCAAACGCCAGTACTCAATATCAAAGGCTTCCTGTCGTGGAAGTGCGCGGTAGCCACCGATCGACTCCGCGCCACGCATGACTTCGACAGCGCATCGATAGAACTCCGCTGTCGTGCGCGACTCACTCTTGGACGAGCCCCACGCGATCATCCCGATTCCAGGAATCAGAATCACCGTGGGCTCTGGCGCGCGCATCGCGGGGCTATCCGCGTGACGACACGATTGGTAGTACGCCGCGTAGTCACTTACGTATTGCGCGAGCGCTGCGTCGGTCTTCGCGCAGAGTTGTGCGAACGATTCGCGATGGGGATCGAAGTCAAGAAACAACGGCTTGATCTTGGTGCGCAGGAAGTGATCAGGGCATGATGTGCCCAGTTCGGTAAGTCGCGCAGCATCGTTGCTCGACACAAAGCGCAGCATTGCATCGTCGTGCTGCACGGTCGCGATCATGCGGCGGCGCGAGGAGACTTTCCCGCGCAAGAACGGCAAGAACTTCACCAAGAGCGCGCGTCGTACATCTTCACTCGCAGGCGCGATGCGTTGACCGCCGAACGTCTTCGCGCCACGATCGTGCGCAGCGAGATACTCCGACGCACGCGAAATCAACGACAGAGACAGGTCGTAGCAGACGCGCGGGTCATCCGACCAATTAATGAGTCCGTGTTGGCCCATGATCGCGCCATCAGCATCAGGATGCGCAAGGCAGAGTTGTTCGAGTGCCAATCCAAGTTCGAATCCAGGACGCATCCACGGAAGCCAGCGCAGACTTGTGCCGTACACCTCGCGCATCACTTCTTCACCGCGCACGCAGGCCGCGATACTGATGAGCGCATTGGGATGTGTGTGATCGACATGCGCGCGCGGGACGAATGCATGGAGCGGAGTATCGATCGATGTCGCACGCGGATTGAGATTCCACGTGCAGTGCCGATAGAGGTCGACCATATCGTCCTCTGCCAGCGACTTGATGCCACGCTCTGCGCGTGCGGCGTAGACAGACTTCAATTGCTCCAACTTCGCGAGTGAGAGCGAGGAGAAAAACTCACGCCCTGCGGTGCGGAGATCTCCACCAGATCCCTTCACCCACAGCACGCGCTCCATCTTACCCGTGAGCACATCGCGCTCTTCGAGTTTGCTCGAGGTGTTTCCGCCGCCCGTGTTGGTGACGCGTTGATCATCACCGAGACGGTTTGATCGGTAGACGAGCAACCCAACGGGATCAAGCTTCGCGGCGTCCGAGTCGATCCATGTGCGAGTGACAAATTCTGGATTGGCGACATGCGCCGAGGAATGTGGAGTGGCGGTCGTCATGAGGAAACCCTGCAGAGGTGCGTGAGAACGATCGAGCAAGTTAGTTCCAAACGCGCGCGGATGCCTCGCGCATCTTCATCGATTCTGCTGCACTCGGCTCATAGCAACGAAGCACCGTCGTTGTACGAATGAGCGAACGCAGCGATGCCGCTGAAGCAAGCCCTTCCATCGCAGCGTGCTGCATGAGCGCGTTGCCGACGGCGGTGCATTCGACTGGCCCGGATTCCACGGGAAGTCCTGACGCATCTGCTATGAGTTGATTGAGAAACGCATTCGCGCTTCCTCCTCCAACAACGATCAACCGACGCGCATCATGCGAAGCGATACGCGCCGCGTCCTGCGCCGCACGCGCCGTTGCGAGAGCAACACTTTCGAGTGCACAGCGAATGATCTCGCCATCTGTTTGTGGAACTCGCTCGCCTCGCGCTGCGCACAAAGCACGAATGCGCGTCGGCATGTCGCCGAGTTCGAAGAGCGCGCGATCATTGGGATCAATCACACTCGCCAACGCAGGCGCAGCTGCAGCGAGCGCAGAAAGCTCGCTCCATGAGCGCGCGCGGCCCTCACTCGCGAATGCACTTTCGCACTGCTGCACAAGCCACATCCCTGCGACATTGCGAAGGAAGCGCACCGTGCCAAACGCGCCGAGTTCGTTCGTCATGTTCGCTTCACGCGCTGCATCCGTGAGCATTGCGTGCGGCAACTCAGCGCCGACAAGCGACCATGTTCCGCTCGACACATACAAATCATGCGCAGGATCTATCGGCGCCGCGACAACTGCTGATGCTGTGTCATGCGTCGCTGTCGCGAACACCTGCGTCGACGAAGGGAGTCCAGTGTCGCGCGCGACTTCGGCACGCAGTGTGCCGAGCGCAAGAGGTCGCCCAGCATCCACGAGCTCTGGAAGAATGCGCGACGGAATCCCAATTGCATCGCACAACGATCTACTCCACTGCCGCGTGTGCGCGTCGAGCATTTGTGTTGTGCTTGCATTCGTGCGTTCACTCACCACCGCGCCGCACAACCAGTACGCGATGAGATCTGGAATCATCAGCATGTAGCGCGCGCGTTCAAGTGGCCGCGCGGGATCAGCCGCATCAGCGGCGAGTTGGTAAAGCGTGTTGAACGGCTGAAACGCAATACCTGTGTCGCGATAGATGTTCGAGTCGCCGAGACGACTACGAATCTCGGCAAACGGCTTCTGTGTGCGCGTGTCGCGGTACGCGGCGACAGGTTGCACCAACTGTCCCGCGCTATCGAGAAGCGCGTAGTCAACAGCCCATGCATCCACAGCGATCGAATCGACCGAGCCCTCGCGCGCTGCAATGCGCAGCCCATCGAGAATCGACCTCCACAGACTGTCGACATCCCAACACCACCGCCCGCCGACATCAGTCCGCCACACAGGCGCATTCGCAAAGCGATGCAACTCGCGCACTGCAAGCGCCGAGTCGCCGACACGCACTTCCATCACGCGGCCACTCGATGCGCCGAGATCGATCGCGATGTGTCGCCGCGCGGCTGATTCTGTGGGGAGAACTGCGAATGACGACGACATCGCCACAAGGTACGGCATCAGTGCCGCTGTTGCGCGAAGCCGAACCGCGGGGAGTCGTACTCACTTCGAAAACAGGACGATCGCGATGATGCACAGGATGAAGTACGGGACCAATGCTGCAGCGCCCGCGTATTCCTTCGCGATCCGTTGACCGAAGAACAACATCAAGATGTCGAGTGCGGCGAGTTCTGCGCCGTAGAGGGCGAAGGTCCTGTCTCCACTGCGCAGTAGTTCAATCGCGCCGAGTAGTGCGAAGATGCCTGCTGCAACTTCCGCGAGTGTGATCACGGGCAGCATAAAATTCACTTGGCTTCGAAGTGGCGACTTTGCGAAATGTCCGATGAGCCATGACTGGTTCCCGCGGTAGTCGACGACCTTGTCGATCCCAGACTGCAAAAACAACACCGCGAGAAAGAGGGACGTTATGCACTGCGCGAAGAAAATGGGTTCGAGGAGTTGTTGAAGCATGGTGCGAGTTCCGTGCGCCTGTGACTGTAAAACGGCGCGTTGCGGAGTGTAACGATGGGTTGAACCGCGCTTGCCGTCGAAGTCGGTTCCTGCGATATCCTGCGCACCCCAATGCCAGCCGCTCAACTTCCCATCCTTGATTTCGTCGCGAAGAACTACAAGAACTTCAATGCTCGCGCCACTCGTGATTCGCTCTTTGCATATTGGGATCACATCGCCGCGGGTGGCAAGATGTATTGGGCCGTTGCCGGCGCGATGTCGAGCGCGCAACTCGGGATCACGCTTGCGCCAGCGATTCGCGCGGGGCTCGTGCACGGACTCTCGGTGACTGGCGCGAATCTTGAAGAGTCACTCTTCCGACTCGTTGCGCATCACGGGTACAAGGATTTTCCCGACTACCGCTACTTCACCAAAGCAGACGACACGAAGATCCTCGATCAGCGCATGCGTCGCGTGACTGACACGAGTATTCCTGAAGACGAAGCGTTTCGCGCCGTCGAAAAGATTCTCGTGCCGATGTGGAAGAAGGCGACGAAGAACGGCGAGCGCCGATTCTGGCATGAGTACTTCTACGAATTGATTCTCTCGATTCCGAAGAAGCACTACCAGGGAAATCCCGAAGAGTGCTGGTTACTCGCGGCAGCGAAGGCGAAGTTGCCGATGGTGGTGCCCGGTCACGAGGATTCAACATTCGGCAATATCTTCGCGTCGCATGTGAAGTTCGACGAATGCTCCGCGAGCATCGTGAAGAGCGGCATTGAGTACATGGCGAATCTCTACGACGACTACAAAGTTTTGTCGAAGGGCAAGGGCGTGGGCTTTTTCCAAATCGGCGGCGGCATCAGCGGCGATTTTCCAATCTGCGTGGTGCCTTCCATCAAGTATGACTTGCAGCAACCCGTGAAGCCGTGGGCGTATTTCTGCCAGATCTCCGATTCGACAACATCCTACGGTTCGTACTCGGGCGCAACGCCAAACGAGAAGATCACGTGGGACAAACTCACGGAGAAGACGCCGATGTTTGTAATTGAATCGGATGCGACCATCGTTGCGCCGCTCATTCTTTCGGCGCTGCTTGAATGTTCGCAGCATCCGAAAGCTGCAAGCGCGATCATCAAAGCATCACGCGCGGTGACGAAAAAATCGCTCGCGCGCTGAGCTACTTCGCACAGCGATGTTGGGCAATCAGTTTCGCGATGACGCGTTGTAACTGCGCACCGTCGGTCGGTTTCGAGAGATGCTCTGCAAATCCACTTGCTGCGCTGTGCTGTCGCGTGGCTTCGTGCGCGAGTGCGCTCAGCGCGACCATTGGTCCTGCGAATCCACTCTTGCGGAGTACTTTTGCTGTCGGGCAATCGAGGACAGGCACCGTTCTGAACCGTCTGGCGAGTTCAAGCTCGCTGGTTGATGGGGTCCACCGAATCTGTGGAAGTCCGAGCAGCGCACTCGGCGGATTCACTGCGCGACGGCAGCGCTCGGCTGCGACGATCCCTTTGCAAATCGCTGCAGCACTGGCGTCGCGAGCATCGTCAGCGTCACCAACACTGTGGCCGCAGAAGTCTCTTCGGCGCTGCACCAACCAGCGGCGTAGCAACTAGCGATCACCAAGAATCCAAACTCCCCCGCTTGCGAGAGGATCAGCGCGGTGCGAACAGCAATCGCCGAATTCAGTCCGACGAGACGCGCGAGAGCCCAAAGGCATCCAATCTTGATCGCGAGGACCGCAGGCAGCAGCACGATGAGATGCCACACGCTGTTCTTAATTGCGCCGAGATTCACAGCGAGTCCGACTGACACGAAGAACAGCGCGAGGAACAAGATCTGATGTGGTCGAACAAGTTGGGTGACTCTTTCAGCGGCACGGGATCGCGAGAGTGAGATCCCCGCGAGAAACGCGCCGAGCGCCATCGGAAGTCCCGCTGCGCTTGAGCAGTAGGCCGAACCCAGCACAAGCAGCGCGACGACCGCACCAACCGAACTCGCGTCCTTCTGTCGATCAAGCAGCGCGATCACCCATGGAACAATAAAGCGACCCGCGACTGCGATGAGCGCGATCGCGCCAACCACGGCAGCAACCGCGCTGCCCGAGAGCGCCAACACCGCCGGATGAACGCGGCTGGGATTGAGAATGGGAATCAGTGCGAGCAACGGCACCACGGATACTTCTTGCACCAGCAAGATCGAAAGCGTGGCACTGCCAACCGTTGAGTTTGATTCGCCGCGATCCCTCATGACCTGCATCGCAATCGCTGTTGCGGAAAGCGCGAGT
The DNA here is from genome assembly GCA_003671055.1 of Planctomycetota bacterium. Lineage (GTDB taxonomy): Bacteria > Planctomycetota > Phycisphaerae > Phycisphaerales > SM1A02 > F1-140-MAGs142. Next base: position 697 of record QWPV01000073.1, on the reverse strand, counting down.
GCAAATCCCGCGACGAGCGCGCCCTGCCATGTCAGCGCGAAGCAACTCAAGAAGGCGAAGATCGCACCGCCTGTGACGACAACTTGCAGCACGCCAAGCAACATCAACTTGCGCAGCATCGCTCCAGTTTCGTTGATGCGAAACTCCACTCCAATGATGAAGAGAAAGAGCACGACACCGATCTCCGTCATTCCGCTGAGCGAGCTCGCGCCGTCAACGAGTTGCAGCCCGCTGGGCCCAATGATGACGCCCGCTAGGAGAAAACCAAGAATCGAGCCGAGTTTGAACCTATTCGCAAGGATCAGACAAGGGAGAATCACCGCCAACAGCAGGCATGCATCACGAAGGAGTTGCGGAAGAGTCACGTGCGAGGTCTCTTCGTCGAGACACCAAGTCCAACTTTGGCGAAATCTACGCGTTAGACAGGCAAGCCAGCATTAGACAGGCAAGCCACGCATGCATGCATTAGACAGGCAAGCCAGCAATGCATGCACGGAATTAGCCATTGAGAAATGGCTTAACTCTCTGTTGGCAATATTCTTAGAATGATTTGGAATCGCGCTTGGCCAATCGAGGACCCAATCGAGGACAGGCACCGTTCGGAACCGTCTGGCGAATTCAGATTCGCCGGGTGACGGGCAGCTCCACCGAGTCTGTGGAGCCAATTGAGGACAGAGCCAATTGAGGACAGGCACAA
>QWPV01000072.1 GCA_003671055.1 Planctomycetota bacterium | reverse complement strand
TGCCGCGTACAAGCTCACTCACGCCGAGATGGAAGTACATGAATGCCACGGACTGCAATGTACTCGCAGCCGTCTGCGGTACGATGCACAGTCTTCGATGACGCCCTCGATTCCTCAGCAAATGCAGGGAGATTCCTCCCCTTCACCACTGCGCAAACGCCGTCGTGGGCGCTACTTCCTTGGCGCGCTTGTGCTCATCGGAATTGCGCTCTTCACGCTCACTCGCTCGAGCGTTCTGTGCTCCATCATCCTGCCTCGGCTGAGTACTGCGTTCGGCGGAACCGTGAACGCAACTGCGATCCACCTTGATGGATTCTCGAGTCTCTCAGTGGAGGATTTCGAACTTCGCGTCGCTGGTTGGGAAGGCGACAGCGCGCGCATTGCGTTCGCTGATCGCATCACCATCCGCTTCTCTCCATGGGCGTTGCTTCGATCCACCTTGATGGATTCTCGAGTCTCTCAGTGGAGGATTTCGAACTTCGCGTCGCTGGTTGGGAAGGCGACAGCGCGCGCATTGCGTTCGCTGATCGCATCACCATCCGCTTCTCTCCATGGGTGTTGCTTAAAGGCAATCTTCTTCTTCGCGAAATCAAGATTGACACGCTCACCGTTCGACTCGCGGAGCGATTGGAGGATCCAGGAACTTTCAATATCTTCGCGCTCACGCCCCCGCCTGACGATGCGTCGAAGCCGTCGGCGGAGCGACCTGCTGCGATCTTGATCAATCGACTCGCGTTTGAAAACGGCGTCGAGAGTGAAGGTCAATGGAAACTCGCTGGCCGCATTGATGTGCAAGGCGAACTTCATCCGAGTGTTGGTGTCGCTGACGAACTTGATGTGCGACTCGAAGGACTCGCAACCGAGCGCGGCCCCGCGCCGTTTGAAACTATTCACGGTCGATTCAATCTCCGTACGAATGCGTTCAATGTTGAAGTCGATGAGCTCAAGGTGCGCGAAGAGTCACTCGCGCTCGCACCGATGGCTGCGCGAAAACTCCTGGACCAGCTCGACCTCGAAGGTAGCGTCGAACGCGCTGCAGTCTCTTTCGATGGAAGCTCGCCCCCCGCAGCGGAGTTGTATCTACGAAATATGCGCATCAGTTTCCCTGTTGAGGAACTCGGTGGCGAATGGACTGGATATGCACTGGGGAAAGTTTCACCCACCACCGGTCGACCGCGCATCGACGTGCGCGAAGGCACGCTGAAGCTGACGAAAAACTCGCTCACCCTTGAAAATCTTGTCGGCAACTTTAGTGCATCGAATCCCTCGCAACCTGTCCTCAGTGTTCCGGTGCAGGCAAGCGCGAGTATCGTGATCCCTACGGATGATCTCCCTGCGTTTCGATGGGCGGACCGGGATGCGTGGTTCAAATCCGCACTCACCGCAGCGAAAATTGACGCGCAGGTTTCCGTGCGCAACTTCAGTTCACCACCCGCAGGTGACCCTCGCGTGTTGTTCGTTCCGCGCGGCGTTGCGCAAGCGTTCGAAGACTTTGCGTTCACTAAATGGACCGTCGACATTGAAACTGAAGCGCATCGCGCCACCGGCACTCCGACGAGCGCTGGCGCAGTGCTCGCGAGCGGCGAAGTGCGATTGAGCGATGCCGCTGGCGCGTACAAAGAGTTTGCGTATCCCGTCGATCAAGTCACTGCACTCATGCGCTTCGAAGGCGACACGGTGAAGATCGTGCGATTGAATGGGCGCGGAAGTGACAACGCCGAAGTTGAGATGTCTGGATCCCTTACCAGTCTTGCGACGGGTGCGGAGATCGAGCTTTCAATTCGCAGCAAAGACACGCCACTTGATGAACGATTGATTGGCGCATTCGACGCTGAAGCGCGGCAAGCACTCGAGCATCTCTTCGATGCCGATGCGGTTGCGAGTCTCGCTGCCGCGGAGTTGCTTCCCGATGCAAAGTGGCTCCTGCAGCAAGAGGCGCAACTCGCGCGCTTGAGTGCAGATGCTGGCGCAGAAATCGAGCGACTCAAACGATCGATCGCGGCTGGTCCATTCAAACTCGGGGGGCGCGCCGATCTTGATATCCGCGTGTACTCACCGCCAGGTTTCGGCACGGAAGTACAAACCACTGGCTCGGTCACGATCCACGCAGCAGGACTCGCGTGTACGCAGTTCCCTTATCCACTTCGCATCGAGACTGGTGTCATCGCGATTCTCGACGAATCTGTTGTTCTCTCGTCTTCCGGCGCAGGCTTGCAAGGAGTGACGCCCGTCGGCGGAAGCGTGGTGGTCGCGGGAAACATCGAGATCAAGCGAACGACGAGCGAGCGCCTCGTCGTTCCCAACGTCACGCTCGATGTGAGCGAAGACACAGTCAATCTTGCATTACTTGCTGCGATTCCGTTCGACATCGCGCCCGGCACAACTGCGCCTGAAGGCTGGCCTGGCCGAGTGTTCGCACCAGCCGGCGAGTTGCTGCGTTCGATTGGCCTCGGAGGAACCTTTAGCGCGAAGGGCACGATCACGGATGAGAGTCGTGGCAACTTCGCGTTTGAAATCGCACTGCGTGACGGCCAAGTGGAACCGAACGCAGCAGGCGTTGCGTGGCTCGCGTCGCAGAAACTTCCGTGGCCGCCAGACTTCACGCTCGATCGCGTTGAAGCGAAACTCCTGATGAACGATGAGCGCATCGAACTGTCCGATTGCACCGCACGCCGTGGCGAGGGAACGGTCTCCATCACAGGAGAGTTCGCGCTTCAAGGTCCAAACAGTCGCGTAGCTGTGACGTTTGAACGCATCCCGCTCGATCGCGCGTTCGAACCGATGCTCGACGCAGACGCGACGAAAGCGGCAGCATTCTGGCAACGCTATCAACCGAGTGGCGAACTCGATGGATCGTTCGATCGAAGCACGAGCGCAAAAGGCACGACGTTTCAAGCGTCCATCATTCCTCGCTTCATTGAGGTGTCACTTGATGAAGAACGCGTGCGCGCCGAACTCATCACCGGGCGCATCAATGCTGCGGAATCAAATTTGCAAGCAGAAGATCTCGGATTCCGCCTTCGTACAGGCACACGCGATGACGGCTTGCTTCGACTCAGCGGCGTGCTCGATGGGTCTTCCGCGCTCAACGCCACGCTTACCAACGGCCGCTTCGAATCACCCGTGGTGCGCGCAGCGTTGCGCGATCAGTCGAGCGACACCGCCGAACTTCTCGCGCGTAGCAAGACCACTGGACTCTTCGATGCGAAAATGACAGGTGCTGCGGAATTGAACATTGAACTTCAACCGAAATCAATTGCATTTGATCACCACGCGATGCGCAGCGAATTTACGTTCACGCCAACGTCGTCCATCACGCTCGCGAAGAACCAGATTGTGGGAGATTGCACCGCACGTTTCGATGATGGCAATGCATCCGCGAAGTTCAAGGTGTCCATCGAGAACAACGCCTTGCGTTCGCTCTCACTCACTGGATCGCTCGATAGCGCCTCTTTCTCCCCCGCCATGCGCGTTCTGCTGACGCCTCCTGTTGAATCGATCGTCGACAACATCGGTTTCAGCGCCGAGGGGCGCAGCAGCATCCGTGTCGATCAACTCGAGCTCGCATGGAATGCTGGCTCACCACTCGAGAGTCCAGACGCGCTCGATATTCGCGCCATTTGCTCGACGGTTGATGCGAAGTTTGATGTCGGTCCACAGCTTGAAGCGTTTGAAGGAACCGCGAACATCATTGCGCACCAAGTACAGGGCGCGAGTCCCGAAGACTCGTTCCGTGTCGAGATTCAAGCGACGAATTTCAAAGCATTCAGCCGCGATGTTGGAAGGAGCGAAGGCATCGTCGCTCGCGCAGCGCCAGGCGCGGATCTCACCGTAGATGCAAGTGGTGATTTTCTCGGCGGACGCTGGTCCACGAATGCAACTGTGGATGCCGCAAGCAATCAATGGAGAGCGCACATCCGCGCAGCCAACGCAAACTATAGTTCGCTTGCGTCACCGAAACTCGAGACCATGCAGGCGGACCGCACTGGACGTGTCAACTTGTCTACGTCCCTCGAAGGGCTACTCGATGATGGGCAAGCAACCGACCGCGGTCGCGGCCGCATTTCTGTTCGTGGCGCAGTCATCGCAAAAAGCCCACTGCTCATGCGCGTTGCGGCGCTCTCGCAACTCATGTTGCCACTCTCAGGCGCTTTCGACGAAGCAGACGCGTCACTCGCGATTCAGGGCGACCTCGCGTACATCGATCCACTGCAACTACGCTCGCCCTCGATCAAACTAGATGGGCTTGGAACACTTCGTCTCACCGACTACGCGGTCGCAATCCAATTGCGAGCCTCTGGGCGGTTGGGACTGCTGAGTGAACTTCTCGCTGGCGTGACCCACTCACTTTTCGGGATTCAAGCTGGCGGAACACTCGAGGATCCAAAGGTAAGCCTTGCTCCACTCGCGGGCATCTTCAATGCGTTTGCGGGCAACAGTACGTCGACTGCATCGTTCCCTCTGCCGCCAGCGCCAACTGCTGCGCCTCCAACTCCCGAGACTCCCTCGGCACCGAAAGCACAAGATTCCAAATGACCGACTCGTCTACACCAACTCCGCCGCGCCTCACCCTCGCGCAAATCGAAGCGGAAGTTGATCGCTTCCTCGAAATCGCGCATGTCTCGGGAAATCTCGAAGCGCGCGAACTTCTTGCGGAGATTGTGCTGACAGGATTGAAACTCGTTTCAGATGGCGCAGACCTTGGTCAACTCAAACTCATTCGAACCAGTTTGAAAGAGATGCGTCACGCGTATCGCATCTTCAATCCCTACCGTGGCACGCGCAAGATTTCAATCTTTGGAAGTGCGCGCACGCCTGAAGCAGATCCTGATTACATCCTCTGCCGCGAGTTCTCTCGCGTCGTGAGTGCAGGCGGATGGATGGTGATCACAGGTGCAGGTGACGGCATCATGAAGGCTGGTCACGAAGGACCCGACCTTGAGAAATGCTTTGGTCTGCGCATTCGCCTGCCCTTCGAAGCAGCGGCGAACACGCTGATCGAAGGCGACCCGAAACTTGTGAACTTCCGCTATTTCTTCACGCGCAAGTTGATGTTCATGGCGCACTCTGATGCTGTGGCTGTATTCCCAGGCGGCTTCGGCACGCAAGATGAACTCTTCGAAGCGCTCACACTCGTGCAGACAGGAAAGTCAAACCTCGTGCCGATCGTGCTGCTTGAGCACGCGGGTGGCGACTACTGGTCGAGTTGGGAATCCGGCATCATCGCGAAACTCCGCGAGAAGCATTTGATTTCGCCCGAAGATACGAAGCTCTATTCGATTCATCGCGACGCACAAGCAGCGAGCGATGAAATCCAGCGGTTCTATCGACGCTTCCACTCTATGCGTTACGTCGGCAATGAACTCGTGCTTCGATTGCATTGGCAACTCACGCCCAACGAACTCGAACGACTTGAGTCGAAATACTCGCCGCTCTTCGTTGCAAGTGGACGCATGCAAACCACCACCGCGCTTCCTGGCGAAGAGGAGCATCTCGATCTTCCGCGCCTGATGTTCCGTTTCGATCGACGCCATTGGGGACATCTCCGAAGCTTCATTGATGAACTCAACGCAGCACCTGCACCTACCGCGTGAGCGCCGAACGATGCGAAATGCGCCGCATTCCTCGTTCGCTACGATTCTGTCGTGTGTCACACTGAGTATGGCGTGCGTCGCGTGTACTCCCAAATCGCAAATGAAGTTGGCGGCAGAAAATGCCGCGCGTCCTGTGGCAAGCGGAATCGAAGGCATGCGCTGGGTTGTTGGCGATGACGCACGAGCACTGCACACCACGATCAGCGCAATGCTCAAGAGCAACGCACTGCACGAGTGCGAGAACGAAGCGCTGCGCGGGCTAGGATTTTTCGCCTGCACGCTCGACGATTCCACACTCGATGCACTCTTGTCCGCATTCGGAGGAACGCCAGCACTCGAACGCGTGTGGTTCGGACAGGTCGCAGGTTGGAAGTCCGTTGCGACTGTGGTGGTTCCATCGCAAACACCACTTTCCATCGATGGTCGTAGCACCCGCGGCGATGCGCGCCTCTATCAACTTTCATTTCGCGGATGGACGCTTCCAACACTCGAAGGATCTGCATGCGCGATGGAGTTTCGTGTGACCGCCGATTCTCCCTCTCTTTCTGGATTGCCCACAGGTCATGGCGATGATGCAAGCACGCGCGGAACATTGCTCGGCGCAATCTTGCGACTTGAAGTGCCACCCAACACCGCGCTCGTGCTGCTTGCGAACCCCGCCTACGCTGTTCCAGCCGACACTGGTCCTGATGTATTACCGCCCGCAACAATCGCGGATGTGCTTCTCAAGAACCAGTCTTTCAAATCGCGGCGCGAGGTCTTAGTGTTTCTGCCACGCTTCGCCGATACTCTTCCTACGCCGCTTCGCACGCTCGAGCCTGCTGAATCACCCGCACCACAGATCCCTTGATGCAGCAGCACACCACATCAACTTCAGTATCGAATGCCGAAGCATCGCAGCAAGACTCCTTCGGAAAACGTCGGCGACGACGACGCGCCGCAAGCGCGCTACCGACACTGATGACGCTTGGTAATCTCGTGTGCGGATTCGCAGCGATCTACTACGCATCAAAGCCGCCCGAAACAACTTCGCTCTTCGGTTGGTACAGCCTCACCGTCGCAGGCGTTCTCATTTTCGTCGGCATGCTCTTTGACGCACTCGACGGAAGCGTCGCGCGACTCACGCGTTCGACAAGTGAACTCGGCGCGCAACTCGACAGCCTCGCAGACGTCGTGACCTTCGGCGTCGCACCAGCGTTCATGATGCTTCGGCTCGTGAGCGATTACTACGGTCCCGAAGGCAGTCTCTCAATCCTCGGTCCCGCAGATTCTGGCTACTCAAAATTCCTCTGGGCGATCGCCGCGTTCTATCTTTGCTCTGCTGCACTTCGACTTGCGCGATTCAATGTCGAAGTGAAATCCCCTAAAGGCGAAGATCACCATTACTTCAAGGGACTGCCGTCACCGGGTGCAGGCGGCACTGTTGCAGCCCTCGTGATCCTCCATCAACACTTGCTCTTCGTGCGACCAGGCGTCGAAGAAAATCTCGCTTTCGCGCGCGCGGCTGCACTCGGCATTCCGCTGGTGTCGCTCATTGTTGGCATCGGCATGATCTCGTCGTTGCCGTACGTGCACTTCACGAATCAAGTCTTGCGCGCGCGCCGAGGATTCGGAAGCCTCGTGAAGATCGTGCTGCCCGTCACGATCCTCGTGTGGTGGCCGCAGGAAGTGCTCGCGATTGGATTCGTCTTGTATTCACTCAGCGGTCCCGCATTGTGGCTGTGGCGCAAACGCGCGCACACGTCTCTCGCGACTACAGCAACAACAGCAACAACACCGTCATGAGCGAACACAATCTTCTTACTGTCCCCGATGCTCGCGGTCGATTCGGACCATTCGGTGGACGCTATGTCCCCGAAACACTCATGGCTGCACTCGATGAGTTAACCGAAGCGTATGCAGCAGCACGGCGCGATCCTGCGTTCGTCGCTGAAGTCGATGGGCTCCTTCACGAGTTCGTCGGCCGCCCCACGCAGTTCACACGCGCGGATCGATTGACTGCCCACGCGGGCGGCGCGCGGATTTGGCTCAAGCGCGAGGACCTCGCGCACACAGGCGCACACAAGATCAACAACACGATCGGTCAAACGCTTCTCGCCAAGCGGATGGGAAAGACGCGCATCATCGCGGAAACCGGCGCTGGTCAACACGGCGTCGCAACAGCAACTGCATGCGCGCACTTCGGTTTGCAATGCTGCGTCTACATGGGCAGCGAAGATGTGCGCCGACAAAAACTTAATGTCTTCCGTATGAAACTTATGGGCGCGGAAGTGCGCGAAGTGGACTCGGGTTCCAAGACGCTCAAAGATGCGACCAATGAAGCGCTTCGCGATTGGATGGGCTCGGTTGGCGCAACGCATTACATCATCGGCTCCGTTGTCGGACCGCATCCGTTCCCGATGATCGTGCGCGATTTCCAAAGCGTCATCGGACGCGAATGCCGCGCGCAATCGCTCGCAACACTCGGCCGACTTCCAGACTGCATCGTCGCATGCGTCGGTGGTGGTTCCAACGCCGCAGGAATCTTCGCGCCGTTCACCAACGATGCATCAGTTCGACTCGTTGGCGTTGAAGCAGGCGGACGATCTAACGCGAAGGGCGAGCACGCGGCGCCACTCACGCTCGGAAGTCCCGGCGTGCTGCACGGCTCGATGAGTTACGTCTTGCAAGACGAGTTCGGTCAAACCGCCGACGTCCATAGTTGCTCCGCTGGTCTCGACTACCCCGGTGTCGGTCCAGAGCACAGCTACTGGAAGGACACGAAGCGTGTGGACTATGTTTCAGCAACGGACGACGAAGCGCTCGCCGCATTTCAAACCCTCGCGAAACTCGAAGGCATCATCCCCGCACTCGAAACATCACACGCAGTGCACGCCGCACTCCAGATCGCCGCACAAATGCGCGCAGATCAGCATCTCGTCATCAACGTCTCCGGTCGAGGCGACAAAGATGTAACCGAAGTCATCCGACTGCTCGGTTTGTGATCACGAGCCCGTGCAAAGAAATTCGACCCACGAAGGCTCGCTTGGACTCCCACCCTTCACCCACGCTGGCTTCGGCAAACCATCGCCCTTGAAGTTGTCACTCGCAACTGGTTGCGTCGCGCTCGTCTTGTTAGTCGTCGCGTTCAACCAATATCCAGGGAACCACGTCGTTCCTTTGTTGAAGTTTCCCCACTTCGCCGTCTTACTCTTCGGCTGCGGCATTTCGTAGTGCCAACCTGCGGTTTTCAATGCGTCAGCGAGCGCGACATCACTCGCAGACGCGGCGTCTCCAATCGGCTTCGGAGGCGCACCGTCTGCACTCGGCTCGCTGGTGGTATTCGTGGACTTCGATGGCGCTTCTTGTCGAGTCGCAGGGGTCGCCTCTTGCGAAGGCGTTGTTGGAAGCACGTGATGCTCACCCTCATTCGTTGGAAGAATCTCAATCGCGAGCGGATAGTGATCGCTCGCATAGCCATCGGGCGGCGGAATCTCCGCAGCCTTCTTGTAATCCCAATCACTCGCCGCATGCAACGTGCCGAGTACGAAGTACGAACCGTCGACGACATCTTCTGCCATCCCCGGCGTCATGATCATGAAGTCAATTGATCGATTGGATGCATGCGTGGTGTAGAGCTCCTTAGGCGCTTCCTTCTGCGCGCGGAAGTCGTACCCGCTGCGTAATCCCAATGCACTCGTGCGTAGTACTTTGACGTTCATATCGTTGGGCGTGCCATTGAAATCTCCAAGCACCACGAGATTGATTTTCGGATCTGCATCCAATCGCGCCTTCACAAACGCTTCCGTTTGCAGCGCTTCAAGTTCACGCTGATGATCAAACGCGCCAGCCTTGTAGTGCACGCTGATCACAGTGAACGCGTAGCCATCTTTCGTCTTGAGATCCACCATCAACGGCGAGCGCTGAAAATGTGTCGTCGGCTTCGCGCCTTTCTCCGGCATCGCCCAGTTGCCTTTGAGTTGCGTCGCGAGTTCAGGCGTTTGCGCAGCGAGCATGTCATCAATGCGCTCGGCGGACCAAATCGTCACCTTCTCAATCGGCACGCGCGAAAGCACAGACTGCTCCACACCTCGGTAGTAGCCAACATCTTCGCTCGCGACAAACTCGTACCCCATGTCACTGAGGTACGTATCGCGAAACCATTCAAGCGCAGCCTTCGATTCCACTTCTTCCATGCACAAGACATCCGCGTCGAGTTCGTGAATCGCCTTCGCGAGCGCTTTCAACCGCACAGGTTTCGTCACTTCATCGATGTCGTCGTACTCACCACTCTGCATTGGATCGTCCATCGGATCAAAAAGATTCTCGACGTTGTACGCAGCGATGCGAAGCGCACCAGCGTGCTTCTTGGGCGCGCTTTCGACGCCGTACCAAATCCCCGCAGCGCGAACCTTTCCCGACTGCGCGGCGTTGTTCGCTGGCTGTGCTGATTGACCCGGCGCGCGTGAAGCACGTTGCGCGGGTGGCGCGGGCTTCGCGCTCGATTGCAAGAGCAATGCGAAAGAAAGTAGCGCTGCCGAACCAATGATCTGCGTGAATTGCATATGCGGATTCTACCTCTTCACATAAGGTCGGAGATTGAGGGCTTCGCGCAACTCTCGAATGCTATTCGCCAAGTCCTGGATCGCGTCATTGCTCATCGAGGCATACAGCGGATAGCGCACGATATCGACGCCCATGGTTTCGAGCCGTTTGCGGACTTCAACGGTCGGTTCGCCCTCCCACAACATGGGCACGCGCGCGCTTCCGATCTTCGCGCGCGCGAGACTGAACTCCGCCCACTGCGCGTCGCTGGGCGAATCACCAGGTTCCCAATGCATGGAATCAATCGTCGCTCGCGCGCTCTGCCCGACGTATTGATAGACGGGATGCGACGCGAGCCATTGCGGCTGACGCAGTCCGCATTCTTTCAAACTTGCATCGAGCGTCGTAAGTCGATCCGTGATCCCTGCGAGCCGCTCAAGGATTGCAGCACGCCTCGATGGTTGCAGCGTCGCGAGCCGCTCGGCGATTGCGCTCGCTTGTGCTGCGAACAATGTTGGCGAAAGCCACGTCGATGATGCGAAGCCCGTGTGTGAATGCGCGCCCTTCGGCCCGTGCGTGTGTACCGCGCCGTCCTGCTTGATGAGAAACTTGGTGAGCTCCGCGGTGGAATCAAGCGTTGTTGAACGGCGCAGTGCAACTCGGCTCGCCCATGGCTCGTAGTCCGCGCCGTTGAAGATCACGAGATCCGCGCTCTGCAATTCTCGAATCTCGGCGGCGGACGGACTCCACTCCGCAGGGTCGACACCGCCGACATACCAAGGCGTCACGAGGTCGATTCCTTCGCCACCGAGTTCTCGCACAAGCCACGCAAGCGGTGTATTCGGCGCAAATACGCGCAGTCGCGCAGGTTCGCTCTGTACAACCGGAGTCGAGCTCGCCGAATCCCCGCAACCACACAGACCCAATACGCCGCCGAATGCGATCATCCACACTACGATCACGCGCGCGTCGAATATGTTTCGAATAAGCATTCTGCGAGTGTACGCCGATAAAGACTTTACTTGACGTCGACTCCTCCACCACTCCTCACCACGACCGCGCTCACGTTCTCCCGTGCGAGCGGTTTCGTGTTGCGCGTCGAGCCCATCGAGCTCGGCGCTGGCCAATCGCTCGCGATTCGCGGCGTCTCAGGCTCGGGCAAGAGCACGCTGCTCGGATTGCTCTCGGGCGAACTCCTTCCTGACTCCGGCACAGTCGCGTTCAACGGCATCAACCTCAGCACGCAATCCTCCGCGCAGCGCCGCGACTTTCGGATCCGCAACACAGGCCTTGTGTTCCAAGAATTCGGACTCGTCGAATCGCTCAGCGTTGTCGAAAACGTGTTGCTTCCCTTTCGACTGCACGCATCACGCGCACTTGACAGCGACGCAAGAGATCGCGCGCACACATTGCTTGGCGCAGTGGGACTCCACGCGAAGTCGGCGCGTCTTCCCGCGCAACTCTCGCACGGTGAACGGCAACGCGTTGCAATCGCACGAGCACTTGTCACTGGCGCGCAACTCATTCTCGCCGATGAGCCCACTGGAAATCTTGATCCCGCACTCAAGCATGAGATTGCAACGCTGCTGCGCGACATCGCAAAGAGCGCGAACGCTGCGCTCATCGTCGCAACACACGACGAGTCGATCATCGATTGCTTTGACCGCGCGCGCACCATCGGTGAAGGAGTGCTGCGATGAATGGAGACGTCTACGCACTTCGCCACGCCGCATTTCTTGCATCGCGTGCGCTGCTCTTCTCATGGCGACGCAATCTTTTGCTCGTGCTCGCACTTGCTGCAGCCATCGCGCTTCCACTCGCAACACGCGCAACGGTGTTCGCGGCAACGGCATCACTGCGCGCACGAGCGCAATCCACGCCGCTCGTCCTCGGTGCTGCATCAAGCGACTTCGATCTCGTCTTCGCGACATTGTGGTTTTCGCGCAGCGCAACAACGCCGACAACAGGCACGATGGCGGATCTCGCGCTCGTGGAAGTCGACGGACTCGCACTCGGCATTCCACTCGCGCTCGGTCAAACCGCACGCGAGTTGCCGATTGTCGGCACCACACTCGACTACTTCACCTTCCGCAATCTTCGCCTCGCACGCGGCGCAATGCACGCGACCGTTGGTCAATGCGTCCTCGGCTCCGATGTTGCGCGCACATTGGGCATCGATGTCGGCGCACGATTCTTCACCGACCCTGGCGCGCTCACTGATCTCGCTGGCGTGTTCCCGATCGAACTTGAAGTCACGGGCATCTTCGCAGCGCACGCATCACCAGACGACGGCGCGATCTTCGTCGACATGGCAACCGCGTGGACTATGCAGGGAATCGGGCATTTTCATGATGCGCCCAAGGACAGCGATCGCGAATCAGGCGCAGTGATCGGCGTCACGCCCACTGGCGCACTGATCGCAGGCGAAGCCCTTCGCATTCAAAGCGAACCCGCAACAGCGCGCGCGCAATCGTTTCACTTTCACGGCGATCTCAAAGACGCGCCCATGTCCGCAGCGATCGTCATTCCAACGAACGCGAAGTCAGAAGCAATCTTGCTCGGACGATTTGACGCCGCGCGACGCCACGACGCCGCGCAAACGCATCCCCGACTTATTCAACCACTCGAAGTTTCCGATCGCGTGAGTGACCGCATCTACGGCGTCGAGCGCCTTCTCAACGCCGTCGCGCTCGCTTCACTTCTCGCAACACTCCTCGTCGTTGCACTCGCCTTCGCACTCGGCATCAAACTGCGCGCCGACGAACTCCGCACAATGGAACGCCTCGGCGCAAGTCGCGCGCGCGTCGCACTCTTCTTATTCACTGAAGGCATCGCAGTCCTCTGCCTCGCAACCGGGGTCGCACTGCTGCTCGCACAGCTTGCGGCAACCTCAGCCGAGCCCCTGGTGCGCTGGATCTCGCACTCGTAACACGCGCGAACTCACACCACCAGCGTCTCGGGCTCTTCGATGAATTCTTTCAGCGTGCGGAGATATTCCGCGGCCATTGCGCCGTCGATCACGCGGTGATCGAGGGAGAGCGTGACTTGCATTTCGGTGCCGACGCAGAGCACGCCCTTGCGCACGACTGGTTGTTCGGCCATTGCGCCGTCGATCACGCGGTGATCGAGGGAGAGCGTGACTTGCATTTCGGTGCCGACGCAGAGGACGCCCTTGCGCACGACTGGTTGTTCAATCGCTGCGCCGCATGCGAGAATGGCGGAATTTGGTGGGTTGATGATCGCGGTGAAGTGCTCGACGCCGAACATGCCGAGGTTGGAGATTGTGAAGGTTGCGTCGGACATCTCTTGCATCGAGAGTCCCTTCGAGCGCGCCTTCTCTGCGAGGTTGCGTGCGTCGCTCGAGAGTTGACGCAGGCTCTTGTGATCTGCGTCAGTGATGACGCCGACAACGAGTCCGCCGCCGCGCTCTTGCGGCAAGGAGATCGCAACACCGATGTTCACTTGCTCGTGAATGCGGATTGAATCGCCTGCGAAGCTCGCGTTGAAGTATGGATGCTCTGCCATCGCGAGTGCGCACGCGCGCACGAGGAAGTCGTTCACCGAAAGTTTGATGCCGCTTGATGCGAGCTTCTCGTTGAAGCTCTTGCGCATCGCAAGCAATGCGTCCATATCGAACTTCATCGTCACTTGGTAGTGAGGAATCGTGGTCTTGCTTTCGACGAGTCGACGCGCAATCACCTGACGCATGTTTGAGAGCGCAACATCGCGACCGCGCAGCGCGAGTGCAAGCGGCGCTGCGGAGGTTGGCGCTGCGTTGGTGGAGACACTCAGTGGCGTTGCGGCGTGAATCGTCGCCGATGCTCCAAGCGCAACACTCGACGACGCACGGTTCGCACTTGCTTGCGCGACAGCCATTTCAACATCGCGTTTGATCACACGACCAGCGGGACCTGTCCCGATGACCTTCGTGACATCGATGCCCGCGTCCTCGGCGATGCGACGAGCGACTGGGCTCACCTTCATCCGCGCGGTTGATGTGCCGAGCTCCTCCATGCCGTGCGTGGTTTCCGTCTGCACGGACTCCACGACAGGCTTTGCTGGCGCAACTGCGACCCCCGCCGCTGCAAC
>QWPV01000071.1:7267-14786 GCA_003671055.1 Planctomycetota bacterium | reverse complement strand
GATCTCTTGCGCTGAAGCCGCTCAGTAGTTCGATTGCTCGTTGCACTCGGAGCGGATGGCGCGGAGGATTTCGTCCATTTGTTCGAGGGCGTTGGCGGCGTTGTGGAGGGCGCGGTCGATGGGTTCGATGGATCGTTCGTAGAAGGCGAGGGCGACATCGTCGCGCCAGGATTCGCGGACTTGCGCCCATGCGGCGAGGAGATCTTTGTGTGCGCCTGAGAGTTGCAGGCGTGTGTCGCTCATGCTCATGGTGTTGCGCCTTTGGTGGGTTCTGGGGGTTTTGCTGTCGCTGGCTCTGCTTCCTCGGGCGCGGTTTCGCCTGAGCGTCGCATGGTGCGAATTGAGTTGTTCGCTTGTTCGAGTTGTTGTGCGAGGGTTGGCGTTGGCGTCGAAACGTAGGCTTCGAGTGCGAGCACCATGTTGCGCAGTCGGAGGATCGCGTTGGGAAGATCGCGATCCACCATGGAGGCAACGGGGCTGACTGCGCCTTTGTAGATCGCGAATTCGCGTTCAAGCTTCACGTGCCAGCGCTTGGCGGCTTCGAGTCGCTGTTGTGCATCATCGAGGACGCGGATTGCTTTTTGAATCGCTTTCTTTTCGTCGATGATGGAAGGGCGCGCTGTGCCGCCCATCGTCTGCAATTCTTTTCGGAAGAGTGCGCCCTTCGCGCTTGCGACTTCTTCGGCGCGCTTGGGAACGAGTCGTTTCCAATGTGGGATGCGCTCGCGTTCGATCCATACGAACGTGCCGCGGATTTCGCTCTCTGCGCTTGAGAGTGCGATCATGATCTCTTCGCGAAATCGCACCACGGCGTGGCGAAATCGTTCGAGCGCTTCGATCGACGTGACATTGGCTGGTCCCACAGGTGCGTTCCTTCGCGGCTCTTAGCGTTGCTTAAAATATTCTTCGACGCGATCAGCCTTGCGCGCGAGAAATGGAACATGCTGTTCGCTGATGCGGAGGAACTTCACGAGCACCTTCATCGTGTTCTCGAACTCCTCTTGGAACTTCTGCTGTTCCTGATCCTTCCACGTTTGATTCAACGAGCCCATCTTGGAGCCCATTGCCGAAACCTGCGCTTGCAGTTCGGTATTGAAGCGGTGCAGGTCCGCGGCGAATCGGCGCATTTCGGCTGGATCAACGATGGCTTTCGACATGGGTGTGGCTCCGATCGGCAATACTACGGCTTCACCGTTTCAAATTGGAGTATCTCTTTGCACACTTCCCCATGCTTGATTGATGGCCGCCTCGTGACTGACTGCGATGGCGACCTCCTCGACGTCCGAAATCCTGCCACCGACACCATTGTTGGTCGCGTTCCGATGTGTTCTGCTGCAACAGCAGCGAGCGCGGCGGATGCGGCGGTGCGTGCATTTGATTCGTGGAAGCGCACGACCGCTGCCGAACGCGCCCGACTGCTTCGATCGGTCGCTGCACGCGTGCGCGCCGACCGCGATGTGTTCGCCAAGACCATCACGCTCGAATGCGGCAAGCCGATTCTCGAAGCACGCGGCGAGGTCGAGTACTCCGCAACCTTCTTCGATGCTGCGGCAAGCGCTGGCGAACTTCTTGAAGGGAGCATCATTGCATCGCGCATCGCGGATCGTCGCGTCTTTGCGGTGCGAGAAGCGCTTGGAGCCACGATGGCGGTGACGCCGTGGAATTTTCCGCTTGCGATGATCGCGCGCAAGGTTGGACCAGCGCTCGCAGCCGGTTGCACGCAAGTCGTGAAGCCCAGTGAAGAGACACCGCTCTCCGCGTCGCTCCTCGCCGAGTGCATGATCGCGTGCGGCATTCCCAACGGTGTATTCAATGTGGTGACGGGCGATGCAGTCACGGTGGTGGGCGCGTTGCTCGCACATACGGGCATCCGCAAACTTTCCTTCACGGGCTCCACCGAAGTGGGGTGCATTCTCGCGCGGCAAGCGTCAGAGCGACTCGTGAAATGTGCACTCGAACTCGGCGGAAACGCGCCGTTTATCGTGTTCGCGGATGCGGATCTCGCTCGCGCTGCAGATCAATTGATCGCTGCGAAGTTCAGATTCATGGGACAGACCTGCATCAGCGCCAACCGCGTGTTCGTCGAACGCAGCGTGCTTGCGCAATTCACTGCGCTCATTGAGACGCGAATGGATGCGCTCACTATGGGCGACCCGATGGATGAGCGCACGCGCATCGGTCCGCTCATCAACGACGACGCGATCGCGAAGGTTGAGCGTCATGTGCGCGATGCTGTGGCGCAGGGCGCGAGACTTCGCCGAGGCGGAAAAGTTGCGTCGCTCGAAGGCTTGTCGCGGCGATTCTTTGAACCGACGCTGCTTGACGGTGGCGCGTCGACGATGGCGTGCTCGTGCGAGGAAACTTTCGGACCGGTGCTGGTGTTGCACGCGTTTGATACGGAAGCGGAAGTCATCGCCAGCGCCAATGCAGTTGCGAGTGGACTTGCGGCCTATGTGATGACCCAAGACTCCGATCGGCTCTGGCGTGTGGTCGAACAGATCGATGCAGGAGTGATTGGCGCCAACGATGGCGCGCCAAGTGCTGCAGAGGCGCCGTTTGGCGGCTTCAAGGATTCGGGCTACGGCAAAGAGGGCGGTCGCATCGGCGTCGAGGAGTACACGCGGGTCAAGTATGTCTCGATGCGCGTGCGCGGCGCGTGAAAAGAAAAGGGTCGCCGCACAAAGTATGCGGCGACCCCAAATGACAGTGCAATCAAACTGCTTGCGTCGGACTCAATCGGTCGTCATTTCGACATCGACGAGTTCTGTAACTTCTTCTTCGTGTGAACCTGGCAAGAAGCTTGCGAGCCGCTGACGACGCACTGGGTGCTGGAGCTTGCGGATCGCCTTCGCTTCAACTTGGCGCACGCGCTCGCGTGTGACCTTGAAGATCCGACCGACTTCTTCGAGGGTGTAGATGTAGCCGTCGCCGATGCCGTAGCGGAGTTTGAGAATCTCTCGCTCGCGATAGGTGAGTGTCTTGAGCACATCGCTGATGCGCTGACGGAGCATCTCATTGGTCGCGGCGTCTGCTGGGCTCTCTTGACGCTC
Organism: Planctomycetota bacterium; assembly: GCA_003671055.1. Lineage (GTDB taxonomy): Bacteria > Planctomycetota > Phycisphaerae > Phycisphaerales > SM1A02 > F1-140-MAGs142. The sequence continues at coordinate 11,736 of QWPV01000071.1, read as the reverse complement.
GTCTTCGATGAAGTCGCCGAAGTGCGAGTCTTCGCTCTCGCCAACGGGACGGTCGAGCGAGATCGGATGACGCGAGATCTTCATCACGCGACGTGTCTCGTCGATCGGCATCTTCGCCTTCACTGCGATCTCTTCCATCGTGGGCTCGCGACCGAGCTCTTGGAGGAGACCCTTCTGAATGTTGCGAAGCTTCGACATCGTCTCGATCATGTGGACCGGCACGCGAATCGTGCGCGCATGATCTGCAATCGCGCGTGTGATCGCCTGACGAATCCACCAAGTCGCGTACGTCGAGAACTTGTAGCCTCGCTTGTACTCGTACTTGTCGACTGCGCGCATCAAGCCGGTGTTGCCTTCTTGAATGATGTCGAGGAACGGAAGACCTCGGTTGCGATACTTCTTCGCGATCGACACGACGAGACGGAGATTTCCGCCAGAGAGATCGCGCTTCGCTTGCTCGTACTCAACGAACACACGACGGAGATTGAGCATGCGGAGATCGAAATCTTCCGGTACTTCCATGACGAGACCGCGGAGGCCTTCATGCTCTTCGCGCATGACGAAGATGTCTTCTGGATCATGTCGCTCAGGGTGCTTCGATGCCTTCTCAACAGACTTCTCCACTTCCTTGATCTTCTTCGCGATGCCGACCAACTTGCGGTACATCGGAATGATCTTGCCAGTGCGCAGCGAACACTCTTCGAGGAGCGTGCCGATGCGCCGACGGCGGAGTGCAACATCGTGCCCAGCTTCGGTCTTCGCCGCTGCAGAGAGCTTGCCTTCTTCGAACTGCTCCCATGCAGCCTGATTGAGCCTGAGGAGTTTCTCAATGGTGGGTAGGTTGTTCGGAATGCGCTTTTCGATGCGCTGTTTCGCGTGCGGTTCTGCAGTCGAGATACGCATCGTGCGATCGAATGGCAACTTCTGCGCCATGACGTCCTTGAGCGTGTCGACGGCCATGCGTGCCGCGTAATCGCTCTCGAGCGTGCGACGACGGAATATCATGCGCGTCGTTTCGATCTTCTTCGCGAGACGAATTTCTTCTTCGCGTGTGAGCAGCGGAATCGTGCCCATCTGCGTGAGGTACATGCGGATGGGGTCATCGATCCGCTTCGATCCCGCTTCCGCGAGTGCGCGCTCAACTACGGCTTGCACTTCAGAGTCATCGAGGATGTCCTCATCGACATCGAAGTCGTCTGGCTCTGGTTCTTCCTTGCCTTCCGCTTTGTTCTTGATCTTGGCGGCCTCGGCTCTTGCGAGCACACGCGCTGCTTCATTCTTCAACTTCTGCGCGGCAGCTTCCTTCGTCTGCTTCGTTTCCTTCGCAGGCTTGCCGTCTTTGTTCTTGCGCGGCTCATCCCGTTGGAATTTCAGGTTCGTCTGCAATGGCGCAACGAAGCACACGAGATTGGCGCGACGAATCTCGCCTTCCTCAAGCATGTTGATGTTGCGCTCACCGATGTACACGAGGAGTTCGTCAATCCTTTCGGGATCCACGTACTCATCGGGCAGGCAGGTGTTCAATTCTTCGTAGCTAATCCAGCCGCGCTGCACTCCATGCTCGAGCAGTTCGCGAAGGACGGGGGTAAACGATTCAGGTGACATACTCACGGATTTGCTCCTGCATTCCCCGACTGCATTCGAGGCAGTCGGCGGATTGCGGTCGGGTCTGCGCCACGGGCGCGCGTGCGGTTCATTCGGGCATTGGTGGCTTCGTCTGCGGACGAGCAGGTCGAAGCCTCTGACAAGACGGATCCATCATTCTCGGAAAGCGGGGGTGTAACTGACGAAAATGCTGCGCCTGACAAATCAGCTTCGGCAGGGGCAACTGCATCGTCTATTTGGCTAGAAAAGGATGTGGAATTCGCTACTTCGGGCCTTCCGTGTATCGGGGTACGGGAAGAACTCGTTTGGTTCTGATCGGCATGGACTTCGGTCTGGGTTTTAGCAGGCGCTTCTGTACTGACTTCAATCATCTCACCCGCACGACCATCCAACCGCTCTGATAAGTTTGAGTTGCCTCCAAAGCCGTGCGGCAAATGCCGTCGATCGAGAGACTCGAGCGCCTTCCATGCTGAGCAAAGCTCGGCGCGAAGTTCAACAATCGTGGGCTCTGGGTCTTGTGAGGACAATCTTTTCGCGGTCGGTGGGCGGAGAATTTGGTGCAATTCTCGCTCCATCTCGATCGCGATCGTTCTTGCGTGAGGGCACTCGATGCTAGAGAGCAGCGCACCAAAATCTGTGGATGTATTCGACTCGGCGGCGCCCAAGATCGCAGAATAGATAGTGCGATGTGTATCGAGTGTGAGTGAATCGACTGTAAGCGCTTCAGTGATCTCGAGTGAAGCTTCGCCTTCGATGTTGACGCGCATTGCTGCGAGTGAAGGCGCGCAGAGGAGAGGCGCGAGGATGTGTCGTTCGGCACTGAGACGCGCGCGTTGCTGCGGAGTTTGAATCGCAAACGTGCGTCGAGGAATCGCTGCAGGAATAGGCGCTTCCTCACGAGGTGTGCGGACATCCATGCGCGTCGATCTTGCGCCGATTTTCGCTTCGTGCGCGCGAACTTCCTTGTCGAGAACATCAAATGGAATGCGCAGCGTTGGCGCGAAGGAATCAAGCACCAGTTGGCGACGAAGGCCTGGCATGTTGATCGATCCGAGTTCAGCAAGTCGTTGCGCAACGCGTTCGATGAGCGCGCCTCGGGAGGCGGGACCATCGCACTTCTGATCTTGCTTGCGCAATCGAGTCACCATGTACTCGAGCACGTTTGCAGACTTCACAAGCGCTGCGTCGAAACGCGCGCGTCCATCAGGTTGCTTGAGAAGGTCATCGGGATCGAGTCCATCGGGAAGCGTGCAGATGCGCACATCAATGTTCTCTTGGAAGTACACCTCGATGGCGCGATCCGCGGCTTTCTGGCCTGCTTCATCGCCATCAAAGAGGAGCGTCACACGAGTGGAAAGAAGTCCTAGTTTTCGTGCGTGTTCGCGAGTGAATGCGGTGCCGAGCGTCGCAACAGCGTTGGTGATGCCGGCGCGATGGCACGCGATGACATCGGTGTAGCCCTCGGTCACGATCGCCATGCCGGTGGACTTGATCGTCTGCCGCGCGCGATCGAGTCCGTAGATCGTGCTTCCCTTGTGGAAGATCGGACTTTCAGGACTGTTGATGTACTTCGGCTCGTCTTCGGGATCGAGTTTTCGTCCACCGAACGCAATCGTTCTTCCCATCTCATCGCAGATCGGAAAGATGAGTCGATTGCGGAGCAGGTCGTAATGTCCGTCGCCTCGCTGTGAAGGTCGAATGACGCCAGCGGCAACAAATGCGGCGAGCGGAGGAACGTGCTTGCGAAGCTCTGGATTGTTGTGAGCCTTGTGCCAGGCTTCCACGAGACCGTCGGAGACATTCGCTGCTGCACCGATTTTGAATTCCTCAATGATCGCATCGTCGTAACCGCGACGCGCTGCTTCGCTGCGCGCGGTGGCGCCGCGGTCTTCGCCAATGACGCGTCGGAAGTATGCGAGCGCGAGTTCGTTTGCGCGGTAGATCTCGTCACGCGTCGGTTCGCCAGCAGGTCGAGGCGCAACTCGGCGGTGCGTGAGTTCGTAACCAATGCGCGAAGCAAGAAACTTCAGCGCGTCGACGAAGCCCATGCTGTGGTACTTCATCATGAAGTCGTAGGCGTTGCCGTTTTCGCCGCATGCGAAGCAGTTGTAGAACGGCGTCCCCTTGTGCGTGACGACCGCGAATGATGGCTTGCTATCCGTATGGAAGGGGCACAATCCGACCCACTCACGACCTTTGAGTTTGAGGCTCACAGACTCACCAATCAACTCCACGAGATTGGTGCCTTCGAGCACGCGATCGCGATCGGCGCGGCCATCGTGCGGATCAAATTGTGGAGAGAAGTGAACCAAGAGAAGGAGGAGAGGGAGAGAGGGTGGCGAGTGTGCGGGAGCACGAAAAACAAGAACGGGCGTCAAATCAGCGGCAGCCGAGATATGAAAATGGGATCCTCGGATTTGCTAGTCAGACATACGGAAAAACTGTGACTTCTTGCGCTGCAAACAGAATTCATACGGCGTGCAGACGAAAAGTTTGCAAATGATTTCTATCGACGGAACAACAGCACCGCTCGGGAGAACGAAAGGTTCACCGAGAATGCCGACACACTGGACCGCCGCCAGAAACACAGACGACTAGGATCACAAAGCGCTGAGGGGTTGTTCGGCCCGACTATGCGGTGCAACGAACGGAGGTCGCTTTGTACGATGGGAAGATAGCGCGATTCCGAGGAGGGTCAACTGTTCCGATCCCTTTTAGCCTTTGATTTCAAGTGTATTCTGCACAGATTCGAAATTTTTCGGCTGTATGAGAAAAAAACGACCCTCCCAGTGGGAAGGTCGTCGGGCAGTTGCTATGCATGGAGGGCGATCAAGCCGAAGCTGGCTTTCGCCATTAGACGGCTT
>QWPV01000071.1:0-7205 GCA_003671055.1 Planctomycetota bacterium | reverse complement strand
GTGTACGCAAACTTGCGCTTCACTGGCTTGACCACGAGGCCCTCGCGAATCGCGCGAGTGCTGGCCTTCACACGAACCGGAGCGCCGTCCACCATGGTGGTGACATTCTGCAGGTTGGGCATGAAGGTGCGCTTTTTGCGCGAGGTCGTCTTGATACCGATTCCGCCCAAGTACTTCGCTTTACCGCGATACTTGCAGATGAATCCTGATTTGGTTCTAGCACCAGAGAAAAAACAAACGCGGGGCATGACTGACTCCAAAAGTTGTGCGCTGACGTGAGCCCCGTAGTATAGCCAAATTCAGGTTTTCGGCAAGCAGTCACTTCGCACATTTAGCGGGCGATCGAGGAGGCCGGAGTTTCTGAGGATTGCGGCTAGACCATCGACATCAGCTTGCCCGAAGCATGCGAGCTCAAAACTGTCGATGTCGAGGACTCCTGCGCATTGTCCGTCTCTGAATATCGGAACCACGATCTCGGATCGGTCGCGTGGATCGCATGCGACGTAGTGCGCCCCTAACAGCGCAACATCCTCGATGAGCCGGATCTGCTCCTCCAAGAACGCTTGCCCGCATGCACCATGAAGTCCGATCGGCGAACAGGCGGGCTTTGGTTCGCGAGCAGCGAGGAGGAGTGATTCGATCGGCGCACGGGAGTCTGGGATGTAAAAACCAACCCACGAAACGCCGCGTGATTCAAATGCGCGCCAAAGTAGGGCGATGACCTGCGCGAGCTTTGCGGTGAAGTCAGCGTGCGTGACGCGAACTTCACTCGCTTCTTTCGCGAGTGCTTCGTAGAACCGTTCGTCGCCGAGGCCGCGACGATGTTGCGAGCTCACGCAGATTCCTTCTGTTCACGACGGGCAATCTGCGCTAACGGAGCCTTGCTCTCGATCGCCGCAGCAGTGAGCACATAGGTCGTGTTCGCGTTGTCGAGTTCAGGCAGGTAGTACATGTGCGGCAGCATGATCTCGTCGAGCACTGCGCGAATTGCGCGCGCGCCAGTGTCTCTTGCGAGTGCGCGATCAGCGATCGCATCAAGTGCGCATTGCGTGAACTCCAGTTGCGCGCCTTCGATGGTGAAGAGGTGCTGGTACTGCCGAATGATTGCGTTCTTCGGTTCCGTGAGGATTGAAATCATCGCAGCGCGATCGAGTGGCATCAGCGGGCAGAGGATCGGAAGTCGACCCACGAGCTCGGGGATCATGCCAAACTCGAGCACATCGTCGGCGATGATTTGCGCCATGATCGCGCGCAGATCTTCGTCCTTCTTCTTCGGCTCCATGCCGTCGCTTTGAAAACCGATGCGGCGCTTGCCGAGTCGCTTGCGCACGATGTCATCGATGCCCGCAAATGAACCGCCGCACACGAACAGAATTTGCGAGGTATCCATCTGGATGTACTGCTGTTCAGGATGCTTGCGCCCGCCCTGCGGAGGCACATTCGCAATCGTTCCTTCGAGCAATTTCAGAAGTGACTGCTGCACGCCTTCACCGCTCACATCACGAGTAATCGAGACATTTTGCGAGGTCTTGCCGATCTTGTCGATCTCGTCGATGTAGATGATGCCGCGTTGCGCGCTCTCAAGATCGAAGTCCGCAGTCTGCAGCAATTTGAGGAGGAGATTCTCGACATCCTCACCGACGTAGCCAGCTTCGGTAAGCGTGGTCGCATCACCAATGGCAAACGGAACATTGAGCACACGCGCAAGCGTTTTCGCGAGCAGCGTCTTGCCTGTTCCAGTCGGTCCGATGAGCAGCACGTTCGACTTATCGAGTTCGACTGGGCAATCTTCGTCAAGATCGAAGTCCGCAGTCTGCAGCAATTTGAGGAGGAGATTCTCGACATCCTCACCGACGTAGCCAGCTTCGGTAAGCGTGGTCGCATCACCAATGGCAAACGGAACATTGAGCACACGCGCGAGAGTTTTCGCGAGCAGCGTCTTGCCTGTTCCAGTCGGTCCGATGAGCAGCACATTCGACTTATCGAGTTCGACTGGGCAATCTTCGTTCTCCGCTTGTGCGAGTCGCTTGTAGTGATTGTGCACCGCGACGGAGAGGGCGATCTTCGCTTGATCTTGTCCGATCACATACTGATCAAGAAACTCGCGCAACTTGCGCGGTGAAGGAATCTCTGAGAAGAGTGGACGCGCAGTGGAAACGCGGCGCTTCTCTTGCTTGAAAATGTTCTGACAGAGATCGGTGCAGTTGGAGCAGATGTAGACATCGCTCGGTCCTTCCACCATCGGACCAACTTCGCGGCTCGTCTTGCCGCAGAAGGAACAGGTCGTCATCTTTCGACCCTTGAATCCGCCATCGCCACCACCTGCGCCGCCAGCACCTCCACCAGTGCCCGCGCCGCCTTGAACGTCGCTACCGCTCGGTGCGCCAGGTCCTCGACGTGGTGGTGTGTTGTTCGCTCCAACGGGAGTGGGGGACACTGCAGACGTCGGGTGCTGATGTTCAGGTTGAGTTGCCATGGCGAAAAAAGCTGGAGGACTTTCGATCGGCAGAAATCGCGGTTGGGCGATTCTGGGTGTGTGAGAATATCGTCTAACAGGCGTTCAGCCATGATGGGAGCGGGCTATCTCTTACTGAATCCTGAAAATGCCTACCACCGAAAGCAATCTTGTTTTCGAGGAGTAGGAAGTTACCGCCCGCTCTTGCGTGCCCGCAAGCCAGCCACGACATCGTTCGAAGTCGGCTTCACAACGGGAGGTGGATTCTTCAGTTCATGCTGAATGCGCCCCTTCAACATCGCGGATGCGGCGTTGAACTCTCCGAGCGAGAGTTTTCCCGCGCGCTGAAGTTCACGCAGATTCTCAAGCGTGAATCCTTCCGGGGTGCTCTCCGACTGCGCGTCCTTCCGAACGCGCATGACGATCACATAGCCAATGATCCCGGCCACCAACAGCCCGCCGAGCGAGAGCCAGAGCGGAATCGGTGACGATGCGATCAACGGATGCATTCGTGCTCGTACTTACTTCGTGGCTGCTTTCGCCTTGGCGTTCACGAGAGCGTTCCAGTCGTCGGCTGCGACGTCTTCTGTTTTCGCATTGACGAGCAATCGGTCGGCGACCTTCGCCTCGCGAATGATGTGCATCACTTCGCCGATGCCATTGTTCTTCTCGAGATCCTTGCGCAGCACTTCTGGTCGCACGTTCTGTTGTTGTGCAAGCGACGCAATGCGCCCGTTGAGTTCAGCCTCGGTGACCGTGACGCCAAATTGTTCCGAGAGTTTGCCGACGATGAAGAAGAGCTTCAGCTTGCGGCGCACAGCGTCAACGCTTCCGCTTTGCATTTCAGCAACGCGTCGCTCAGCAGCTTCTGCATCAACGCCGCGGGAAAGCAAGTTGTAGCGCTGCTGCTCAAGCGTGCGTGAAATTTGCATCTCGCTGAGTTTCGCGGGCATCTCGAAATCTGTGGCATCGAGAATCGCTTCGAATGCTTGCTCGCGCATGGCGGCCCGTTGCTCGCCATCGCGGCGTTGCTCGAGCGCATCGTTGACTTGTTCACGGAGCATTGCTTCGCTCTCAAGACCGAAGAGTTCAGCGAGTTTGCCTACTTCTTGCGGAGTAATGCGCTCGGCCTCTTTCACGGTGAAGTTCACCGTGATCGTCTTGCCACGAAGTTCTTCGCGCTCGTGCGCATCTGCGCCGACGACTGTCACAGCGATTGTCGCGCCGACGCTCTTGCCGAGCAACGCAGCTTCGAGCCCTTCGAAGATCATGCCCAGCAGAGCGCCCTTGCCTTCGTCTTCCTTCGCAGGGACGACGCACAGCGCGTTCTCCGATTCAAAGTATGTGCCTTCGCGACCTTCAACGGTGACGACTGCTTTGCCGACCATACGGTCGAGGTGCTCGAATGGTCCCTCGATGCGAACAGGGGTGCCGAAGCGGTAGCACTGGCGCAAGAGTTCGCCGTCGATGTGCTCTTGCTTGATCTCCACGATTGGGCGCTTCACAGTGAGCGCGTCGGTGCCTTTGATTTCAAAATCAGGCAGCGTCTCGATGTCGACTTGGAAGACGAATGGCTTGCCACGCTCAAGCATGGGAATCGCGGCGCCTTCGATTTGCATTGGCTCAGAGATAGGACGCAGCGACTTTGTTTCGAGCGCCTTCTGATAGGCCTCAGCCATGACCTGTTGACGCGTCTCCGAACCGAGCGAATCACCCAAGCGCTTTTCGAGGAGCGCTCGGGGCGCCTTGCCTTTGCGGAAGCCTGGAACTTGCGCGCCAGCAGCGAAGCTCTTGAACGCAGCGTCGAGGCGAGCATTCACAGCAGAAGCTGGAACGGTCAGCGTAATTCGCTTCGCGCAAGGTGCGGTGTCAGCGACTTGGATGTCAACTTCGATCGATTCAGCTGTGGTGGTCATTGAACAAAAATCCTTCTATCGGGCAGTGGAGTGAGCCGAGCAAGGTAGCAAAGCCAACGCTTGAAGGCAAAAGTGAAACGGGCTCTTTGACGAATATCAAAGAGCCCTGGTGGATTGCAAGGTCAAACGCTCACGCGTGGTGCTTATAGGGTGGAAAAAAGAAGATCGGCGTAGGTCGGAAGTGGCCAGTGGTCCGCAGGCATCCGGCGCTCGAGCGCGTCGGAGCACTCGCGCAGTTTCACCATCGCAACCACCACGGAGTCACGCATGAATTTCATGTGCTTCTCGGTGTCCGGTTCGCTGTGTGTCAGGGTCTTCTCGAGTTCGAGCATCGAACTGCGAAGGGCGTCCGCCATCTTCACATGCTCGCGGAGATCAAGTTCAGTGGCAGGGCATTCCACGCCAGCACCCTGTGTTGCAGCCACAACATCTGCAAGTTCCGCCTGTGCGCGAAGCGCGGCGGGGAGGATCATCGTGCGCGTCATCCACGCCAGCGTTCGACCTTCAATCGTGAGGAGCTTGATGTAGTGCTCGACAAGAACATCCGTGCGGGCATCAAGCTCGCGCTTGGAAAGCACGCCGTACTTCGCGAAGAGATCAGCAACCTTCTTGGGACGGAGCGCGGCGAGTGCTTCTGGCGTCGAGCGGAGATTTGGGAGTCCGCGCTTGGCTGCTTCGTCGTGCCATCCCTTGGAGTACCCATCGCCGTCAAAGCAGACACGACGGTGCTGCTTAATGGTTTCCTTGAGCAGCGTTTTCACCGCAGCTTCAAGTTTCGCCGGCGTTGGATTCTTGCCCGCGCGCTTCTCGAGCTGCGTCGCCATGAAGTCAATGCTCTCGGCGATGATCGTGTTGAGCACGGTGTTTGGCCATGCAACCGCCTGCGAACTGCCGACTGCGCGGAACTCAAACTTGTTGCCTGTGAACGCGAACGGAGATGTTCGGTTGCGATCGCTTGAGTGCTTTGGAATCTGCGGAAGCGTTGTCGCACCGAGATCCATATCGCCACCCTTCATTGTCTTCTTCGCTTCACCGCTCTGCAGTTGATCGATGATGTCGGTGAGCATGTCGCCGAGGAAGATCGACATGATCGCTGGTGGCGCTTCGTTGGCGCCGAGTCGGTGATCATTCGCTGCACTAGCGATAGACGCACGTAGCAACTCCGCATGCGAATCAATTGCGCGAATCACTGCGCAGAGCACGGTGAGGAATTGCATGTTCGAGTGGGTGTCATCGCGCGGATCGAGAAGGTTTGCACCAGTGTCAGTTGAGAGCGACCAGTTGTTGTGCTTGCCCGATCCGTTGACGCCCGCAAATGGCTTCTCGTGAATGAGGCAGACGAAGCCGTGCTTGGGCGCGGTTTCTTGCAGGATCGTCATCGTGAGCATTTGATGATCGACAGCGACATTTGCATTTTCAAACGTCGGCGCGATCTCAAACTGTCCCGGCGCGACTTCGTTGTGACGGGTCTTTACTGGAATACCGAGTTCAAACAATCGGCCTTCGAGATCGGCCATGAAGGAGAGGACGCGCTCTGGAATCGCGCCGAAGTAATGATCCTCCATCTGTTGACCCTTCGGTGCGCCAGCGCCGACGAGTGTTCTGCCGCAGATCTTGAGATCAGGGCGATCTGCTGCGAGTTCCGCATCGATGAGGAAGTATTCCTGTTCGACACCGAGTGTGGAGATGATTTGCTTGGTGGTCGTGTCGCCGAAGATGCGCACGAGTCGAAGTGCTTGCTTCGAGACTGCTTGAATCGAGCGCAGAAGCGGCGTCTTCTTGTCGAGTGCTTCGCCGGTGTAGCTCACGAAGACAGTGGGAATGCAAAGTGTCGCGTGCGCGCCGACTTTGTGAATGAACGCTGGGCTCGTTGCATCCCACGCGGTGTAGCCGCGCGCTTCATACGTATCGCGAATGCCACCGTGCGGAAAACTCGACGCATCGGGTTCACCCTGTACAAGTTGCGAGCCGCTGAACTTTTCGATCGCGCTTCCGTCGGAGTTGATCGAGAGAAAAGCATCGTGCTTCTCGGCGGTCAATCCGGTGAGCGGTTGGAACCAGTGGCAGTAATGCGTCGCGCCATTTTCGATCGACCAATCCTTCATCGCTCCCGCGACGGTGTTGGCGATCTTGGGGTCAAGCGCAGAGCCTGTGTGGATTGTCTTCTCCAAGTTCATGAAGACATCAGGCGGTAATCGCTTGAGCATGACATCGCCAGAAAATACCAAGCATCCGTATGTATCTGAGACGCGTCGTTGTGGCATAGAACGATCCTTCTGACCCGAGGTTGTGGCGGGCATCGGCTGTTGCATGGTTGTGTGGCCTCACTCAATACAGGTGGCGGAGTAGGCGGGTGTACCGAAGGCTCCGTCCTCTCGGCACAGGCTCAGTATCGGAGGCAATCGCTTCTCGCGCAAGGCGGCAAACACCAGTGTTTTTTGGAATCGCGCAACGGCGAAGGGGCCGAACTAGCGTTGTCGAGAGACCGGCGGAGGGCTTGAGCGTTGGGCGCGACGCGGTCGACCCTTCGACGCTGTGGTAATCCCAACGAGGCCAGCGAATTCTTGCGCGATTGCTTCGATTCCATGCTTGCGCTCGTTGCGCGCGAATTCACCGATCCAACCCTTGCGCCAGAAGAAGAACACAAGCGTACTGGCAACGAGTGCCATCACTGCGAGCGAGAAGAGGTAGCCGTACTGCCAGCGAAGCTCGGGCATATTCCACGGCAGTGCGCCATCCTCATCTTGGAAGTTCATGCCATACACGCCCGCGACAAACGAGAGTGGCATGAAGATCGTCGAGATGATCGTGAGCACGCGCATGACATCGTTGAG
>QWPV01000070.1:8963-14940 GCA_003671055.1 Planctomycetota bacterium | reverse complement strand
GGTATCACCGGCATGCGTGCGGAACTCGTGGCCGACGCGCCGAAGTCGCTAGTCATTCGGCATGTGTTCGCAGGTTCGCCTGCGAGCAGCATGGTCCTTGTTGGGGACCAGATCATCGGTGCCGCTGGCGAGCCATTTCGGGAGGCGCATCGCAACGGCTACGGCGAGGAAATTTTCGGCGCCACGGGACCGATCCAAGAGTTTGCGGCCGCGCTCGAAGCTGCGCAAAGCCGCGATGCCGAGGCGCCTGGCAAGTTGCCGCTGACACTTCTGCGAGGCGGCAAGAACGTGTCGGTGGTACTTAATGTCGGCACCGCGTACGGGAGTTTCGCAAAGGACTACCCCGCGAACTGTGCGAAGTCAGAGCGCATCGTCAAGGAGCTTCTCGAGTACCTCGTAAAGAAGCAGAGCGCCGATGGATCGTTCGGCAATCCAGTGCATGACACCTTCGCGCCGCTCGCGTTGCTTGCGAGCGGCAATCCACGCTATCTCTCGGCGGTTGAGCGCTGCGTGCGGCATCTCTGCGCCACGACGAAGGCGTCCGATGAAGGTGCGAAGCTATCGCTTCCGAACTGGAGTTACATGGGCGCTGCGCTTGTGTTGAGCGAGTACTACCTCGCGACGCGCGCGGCGTGGGTACTTCCAGAGCTACAAGAAGTGCACGACTTCATCGCGTCAGGCCAGTATCTCGACATGTCGCAGATCAACCCGCAGGCGAAGGAATCGCATCCGGGCAGTTTTCCTAAGGGACCGCGCGACTCCCACGGCGGATGGGGGCACAATCCGGGGTTCGAAGGCTACGGGCCGATCGCGATGATCACAGCCCAAGGTGCTCTTGCCTACGCGATGATGTCACGGTGCGACATCGCTATTGACCGTGCCAGGCACGACGCCGCGTACGAGTTCCTCAAGCGAGGTAGTGGCAAGAACGGATATGTGTGGTACGGCGACGGCGTGGGCGGGGGCGACGACGGTTGGGCGGACATGGGTCGCACAGGCGCTGCGGCCATCGCGAATTTCCTGAGCCCTTATCCCGATGCGACCTATCGCGACCGAGCAGAGCTCCATTCGAAGGTCATTGGCCAGCATCCGCAAAGTTTCCCCGACACGCACGGTTCGCCCCCCATGGGCATGGCCTACACGGCGCTCGGCGCGAGCATCGACGCAGCGAACTTTCGCAAGTTGATGGACGCCAACCGATGGTGGTTCGCGCTGGCGCAAAGCGCTGACGGAACCTTCTACTACCAGCCGAACCGCGACAACGCGGGCTACGGCTCCGACGCTCGCATGACCGCATCGTCGGTGACGGCGTTCATGCTGCTTCTGCCGAAGAAGAGCCTTGTGATGACGGGAAAGACCGCAGGCGACGCAATACCCGCGGCGCTCGAAGTCCCGCGCTGACTCATCACCAGAAACTTCCGCGTGCCGCGCGTTCCCCATAAACCACCCTGCCTCGCCGGGAACCGCCTCGGTTGATTATGCGTTGGACAGGCAAGCCATGGCTTGCCTGTCCTTGATTGCCTTGTCCTTGCTTGCCTGTCCTTGCTTGCCCGTGTCCTTGATTGCCCACCGCGTGCAGCATGCTTGGCGGCGGACTCCCGTACCCTTCCCGTCCCATGCGACCGTCTACTGCTGCTGAGATTCGTCAAGCGTTCATCGACTTCTTTGTGACGAAGGCGGCGCATACCTTTGCGCCATCGAGTCCGGTGGTGCCGCATGATGATCCGACGTTGCTGTTCACGAATGCGGGGATGAATCAGTTCAAGGATGTTTTCCTTGGTCGCGGGAAGCGCGGCTACACGCGTGCGGTGAATACACAGAAGTGCATTCGCGCGGGCGGCAAGCACAACGATCTTGAGGATGTCGGCAAGGACACCTATCACCACACCTTCTTCGAGATGCTCGGCAATTGGTCGTTCGGTGATTACTTCAAAGATGAATCCGTGCGTTGGGGATTCGAACTGCTCACCGAAATCTACGGCCTCGATCGCAATCGACTCTACGCGACGTGGTTCGAAGGCAACGCTGCTGCTGGTCTTGCACCAGATCTCGAAGCGAAGGCGCTGTGGGAATCACTGCTGCCTGAAGGTCATGTGATTCCTGGCAACATGAAGGACAACTTTTGGGAGATGGGCGAGACGGGTCCGTGCGGACCTTGCAGTGAGATTCACTTCGATCGCATCGGTGGCCGCAACGCCGCGCATCTTGTGAACAGCGGCGATCCTGATGTGCTCGAAATCTGGAACCACGTGTTCATCCAGTTCAATCGCGAACCCGACCGCTCGCTGAAGCCACTTCCCGCCAAGCATGTCGACACAGGCATGGGGCTCGAACGACTTGTCTCCGTGATTCAAGACAAGCGTTCAAACTACGACACGGACTTGTGGTCGCCCGTTTTTGCCGCAATTCAAGCACGAACTGATGCGCGTCCGTATGGCGGCCGACTCGATGATGTAACCGACATCGCCTATCGCGTGATCGCGGATCACATCCGTTGCCTCACGCTCGCGATCACCGATGGCGCGACGCCGTCCAACGAGGGACGCGGCTATGTCCTTCGTCGCATTCTTCGCCGCGCGGTTCGCCATGGTCATCAAACGATGGGCGTGCGCGGTCCGTTCTTGCATGACCTCGTGCGTGCAGTTGAATCCACACTTGGCGGCGCGTTTCCTGAAATCAAGCAACACGCCGCTCGCGTGGCACAAGTCATTCTCGATGAAGAAGTGCAATTCGGTCGCACGCTTGAGCGCGGCCTTGCATTGTTCGGTGAAGCTGCAGCACGCGTGAAGACGAGCGGCGCAACCACTGTCCCCGCGCAAGATGCATTCAAGTTGCATGACACGTTTGGATTCCCGATCGATCTCACGCAAGTGATGGCGGAGGAAGAACACCTCAGCGTCGATGTGGCTGGCTACGAAACTCTTATGGAAGAAGCGCGCGAGAAGAGTCGCGCAGTGCAAGGCGGAGACACACAACTTCACTTCCCACCTGACGCGATTGCGAAACTCGAAGCACTGCACATTCACGCAACCGATGACACAACGAAGTTTGATCCGAAGCCGCTCACAACGACTGTGCGCGCAATCTGGAACGGCGCGAACTTTGACGAGCATGCTGACGCGGACAACGCGCGAACGATCGCGGTGATCTTCGACCGCACGCCGTTCTATCCCGAGATGGGCGGACAAGTCGCAGATCACGGCGCGTTCCGCACGGAGCACGGCTCTGACGCGCACGCGGCGATCGAGTTCACAGATGCCAAGCGCATCGGTGGCTATGTGCTCCACATTGGTCATGTCACGCGCGGACGGTTGCAAGTCGGCGACCAAGGCTCGCTCATGATCGAACGTGAACGTCGCGAACTCATTCGCGCCAATCACACCGCGACGCATCTACTCAACCTCGCACTGAAGGCCGAAGTCGGCGCCGATGTTGAACAGAAGGGCTCGATGGTCGACCGTGATCGATTGCGCTTCGACTACAGCGCGAAGCAAGGACTCTCGATCGAGCAAGTGAAGGCGATTGAATCACGCGTGAATGCGGCAATCCAAGCGAATCTCATTGTCGATGCGAAAGAAGTTTCACTCGACGCAGCGCGCACAGTGAAAGGCGTGCGTGCCGTGTTCGGCGAGCGCTACCCAGATCCTGTACGCGTGGTCTCCATTGGCGCGACGGTGGATGCACTGCTCGCGAATCCAAGCAACGATGCATGGCTCGCGCAGTCGACCGAGTTCTGCGGTGGCACGCATCTCGCGCACACAGGCGACGCGAAACGCTTCGTACTCGCAAGCGAAGGCGGCCTCGCGGCAGGCATTCGACGCGTGTTCGCACTCACGGGTGCAGCAGCGGCAGCGGCTGACATGACTGCGCAATCGCTGCTCGCACGCGCACACAGCGCGATCAAACTTGAAGGCGCTGCACTCGTCGAAGAAGCAACCGACATCACGAAGACCGCGCAAGCATTGACGCTCGGCGCACTCGGACGCGCTGCACTTGACGCAGCGATGGAACCACTCAAAGACAAGGTGAAAGCCGCACGTAAGCAAACTGAAGGCGCAGGACGCGATCGCGCGATTGCAAAAGCACGCGAACTCGCGGAGCAACACGCATCAAGCGGCGCTGGCGCGGATGCTGCGCTCATCGGCATCATCGAAAACGCAGACACGCCCGCACTGATGGCAGCGCTTGATGTCGCGCGCGCGTTGATTCCGAACACGCCCGTGATGTTCGCAAGCGCGGATATCGAAGGCTCAAAAGTTTCACTCGCGTGCATCTGCCCGAAGTCCGCAATCGATCGAGGACTGAAAGCAGGCGACTGGGTCAAAGCCGCAGCACAAGTCTGCGGCGGCAACGGCGGAGGCAAACCCGACGCCGCACAAGCAGGCGGAAAAGATCCCACGAAGCTGCACGCCGCGCTTGATGCAGCCAAAGCCTTCGCGAATCAACCGCGATAGTTCGCAGAGGCGCGTGCTAGGTGCGGGGTAAGTTCCTGCTTTTGGACAATGCTGAGAGAATTGCCTGCTCGCGCCCGTATGGAATCGAGGACTGCACGAGTCACGCAGAAATTCATGAGGTTCGCTGGATCTGTATGAAGCGACGCAAGAATTGATTCAAGACGTTTGCCACACCTGAGCGAAGGCGCCGCGCGATCACTATCGCTCATCGTATGCACTCGCATAGACCACACGCTCGCGCGTTGCACGACTCCGTAGCGCGCGCGAGTGCGACTGCTGCCTCTGATCACCCGACTTAGGGGGTCTGATCAGGAGCAGCGCGTTACCCGCCCGCCAAGCGTTGCCCGCGCTTGGCGGGCGGTTGTGTTGCGTGCGCTCATGCGCGAAGCGTTGCGGCTGTACGCTGCGTGCATGAGTGTTTCGAATTCCAATGCGCCCTCATTCAATGTTGCATCGCTGCTGAAGGAGGGTCGAGTCTTTTCGCCGACTGCTGCACAAGCGGCTGCGCTTGGTGGCGCGGCGATTGCTTCACTTGATGAGTACCGAGCGATGCACGCGCGATCGATTGCGGATCCGAGTGGATTCTGGAGCGAGGTTGCGCAGGACTTCGAGTGGTTCAAGCCGTGGACGAGTGTGCTTGAGTGGAATTGCCCTGACGCGAAGTGGTTTGTGGGTGCGACGACGAATGTCTGTCACAACGCGATTGATCGGCATGTGCTTGATGGGCATGCGCATGAAGTTGGTTTGATTTGGGAAGGCGAGCCCGTCCACGATGGGCTGCCTGAAGTTCGGCATTTCAGTTACGGCGAGTTGCTCGAAGAGGTGAGTCGATGCGCGAATGCGTTGCGATCGCTCGGCGTTGCGAAGGGCGACATCGTCACGCTGTATATGGGCATGGTTCCTGAACTTGCAATCGCGATGCTTGCGTGCGCGCGCATTGGTGCGGCGCACAGCGTGATCTTTGGTGGATTCCCGGCGCCTTCGATCGTCGATCGCGTGCTTGATGCGAAGTCAAAAATCATCGTGACATGCGATGGCGCGTGGCGTCGCGGCAGCGTTGTTCCGCTGAAGAAGAATGTCGATGAAGCGATTGCACTGCTTGCTGCGCAGAACCACAGCGTCGAACACTGCATTGTGTTGAAGCGCACCGCAAACAGCGTCGCGTGGGACGCAACGCGCGACTTGTGGTGGCATGATGTTGTGCAGAGTGCATCAACTGAATGCGAATGTGCCGAAGTTGACGCAGAAGATTTGCTCTTCGTGCTGTACACCTCTGGTTCTACTGGCAAACCCAAAGGTATCCGTCACACAACTGGTGGATACATGGTGTATGCGGCGTACACCGCACGCCTAACTTTTAACCTCAAACCGAATGCTGGACAGGTGTACTGGTGCACTGCGGACATTGGCTGGGTCACGGGCCATTCTTACATCGTCTACGGCATCCTTCCCAATCGCGTTCCGACACTCATGTACGAAGGCGCGCCGAACTTTCCTGCGGAGGATCGCTTCTGGCAAATCAT
>QWPV01000070.1:0-8271 GCA_003671055.1 Planctomycetota bacterium | reverse complement strand
CGGAACTTCGCGAGCATGTTTCGAGTGTGCTCGGCGCGATCGCGCGACCGGACATGATCCGATTCACGAATGCGCTGCCGAAGACTCGCTCGGGCAAGATCATGCGCCGGCTACTTCGCGATGTGGCGGCGGGGAAAGAGTCCACGCAAGACACATCGACGCTTGATGATCTCGGCGCACTCGCCGCGCTTCGAGGCAACGACGAATGAAGAAACGGATGGAGCCAGCCCCGAGCACGAAGGAAGTTGCACCACGCGGCACTGCAGCAGATCACGCGCGCCTACGAGTGCAGCACGCAACCGAACGCGCTGAGGATTACTGCGAAGCCATTCAAGATGCGATCGAAGCGAGCGGTGCGTGTCGCGTCGTCTATCTCGCGCGAAGGTTCGGACTCTCGCATGTCACGGTGAGCCGAACCATCGCGCGATTGCAGCGCGAAGGGCTTCTTGAAACTGCACCGTACAAGCCAATCGAGCTCACACCGAAGGGTCGAAAACTCGCGGATGCCGCGCGCGCACGGCACGAACTCGTGCACGCATTTCTCCTCAAGCTCGGCGTCGATGATGCCACCGCCCGCATTGACGCGGAAGGCATCGAGCACCACGTGAGCCCCGCGACGATGCAGGCGTTCGCCCGTTTTCTCAACTCCTGATTAAGCGCCACCGACTTCCGCTACCTTTCTCACTTCCATGTCGATGCACGCCTCTGACGCTCCATTCATGCTCTCGATCTCCGGCGCGCGCGGCATCGTCGGCGCGTCGATGACGCCGATTGTTGCGAGCAAATTTGCTGCCGCGTTTGGATCGCAGTTGGTGGAGCACACGCGTCGACCAAGACTCGCAGTCGGGCGCGATGGTCGTGCTGGCGGCGAAGCGTTCACCAATGCTGTGAAGGGCGCGCTCATGGCGGTGGGATGCGAGGTTGTGGATTTCGGCGTCACGATGACCCCGTCCATCGGCGTGATGATCCGCGAACTCAAACTCGATGGCGGCATGTGCATCACTGCCAGTCACAACCCTCTCGAATGGAACGGACTCAAATGCCTCAACGAGGATGGACTCGCGCCACCGAAGGCTGATGCGGATGCGATCATCGCGCGATTTCGCGAGGAGCGATTTGCTTTCGTCACTGCGGAGTGCATCGGCTCGTGCGAGCAGCGCGCGGATGCGAACGAAACACATGTCGCAAAGGTCCTCACGCTGCTCGGTCGCGAGCGCGTTGCAGCAATCGCGCAGCGGCACTTCGTTGTCGTGCTCGACAGCGTGAACGCATCAGGCTGCATTCCCGGTCGCATGCTGCTCGAACGGCTCGGCTGCACACTCGTGCACATCAACGGCGAGCAAACTGGCGTGTTCGCGCATCGACCTGAACCGATCGCCGAGAATCTCGCGCAGTTGTGCGATGCAGTTTCATCCACACCGAACGCCGCAATTGGTTTCGCACAAGATCCTGACGCGGATCGACTCGCGATCGTGGACGAACGAGGCCAATTCATCGGTGAGGAATACACGCTTGTGCTTAGCGCAATGGCGATGCTCGCGCAATGTGGCGTGACGACGATGGCTGCGAATCTTTCAACTTCGCGCATGATTGATGATGTCGCGGCGCGCTACCCAGGCGCGTCCGTTGCGCGAACCGCAGTCGGCGAAGCACACGTTGTTGCCGCGCTGAAACCATCCGGCGGCAAGATCGGCGGCGAAGGCAACGGCGGTGTGATCGTGCCCGAAGTCTGCTTCGTACGCGACTCGCTCTCCGCGATGGCACTCGTGCTCGATCTTCTTGCGAGTACGCCAACGCAATCGCTTTCACGCATCGTTGCTGGCATGCCGAAGTACGCGATGATCAAGACGAAACTCGATCTCTCGACCATCGGTGGAAGCAGTGCCGTCGGCGCAGCGCTCGAGAAGGTCAAGCTCGCTTTCGCGCATGAACGGTGCAATGCGTCCGATGGTGTGCGCGTCGATTTCGCAGATGGATGGGTGCACCTTCGCGCGTCCAACACCGAGCCCATCGTCCGCGTCATCGCAGAAGCGACCACCGAACAGCGCGCGCAAGAGCTCATCCGACAATGCCGAACTGCTGCAGGCTTGGAAGTACACTGAACCACCTCATGCGAGTTCCCTTCACCAACCACGCCGCCGCCATGACGATCGCATGTATCGCGCTGCACGGCTGCAGTACAGGCGTGCGAAGTGATCCAGCGATGGCGACGCGGCCATATCCGTTTCAACTCACGCACGACCACCGAACAGCGCGCGCAAGAGCTCATCCGACAATGCCGAACTGCTGCAGGCTTGGAAGTACACTGAACCACCTCATGCGAGTTCCCTTCACCAACCACGCCGCCGCCATGACGATCGCATGCATAGCGCTGCACGGCTGCAGCACGGGCGTGCGAAGTGATCCTGCGATGGCGACGCGGCCGTATCCGTTTCAACTCACGCAAGAACGCGTGATCGAAGCGCAAGTACTCAACGATGGCGTTGACATGATCATCATCAACGCGACTGTGCTTGAGTTCAACAATGTCGATGTGTGGTTGAACCAACGGTACATGCGTCACATCGAGCACATCAGCGCGGGCGAAACGCTCCGACTTTCGATCATTGATTTCTGGGATCACCGCGGCGAAGCCCCCTTCCCAGGCGGCATCTTTCGACGGTTCCAGCCCACGCCGATCCGACTCGTGCAGATTCAAACAGGCGCGACCGACCCACTCATCGGACTCATCGCGATCCCCACTGAACGCGAGATCGACAAGTCACGACTCGCGACGCAGTAACGACGAGCGATGCTGATTGTCTTACGCGAGTCCGAGTCGCACGCGCTTTTCTTCCCACTCTGCGTGTTCGCGCTTGTTTTCGGTCGCGAGGGGTTTGCCTGAACGCACTGCTTCGATCTCAAGACTCGTCAACTGCATCGCGTTCAGGCGGTAGTCCTCGAACGCTTCGCAACTGACTGGCACGATCGGCTTGATGAGTGCATACATCGCGCGCGCGAAATCTTGGATCTCAAGTTGTGCGTGCGAATCCATACGCAGCGAGAGGAAGTGGAAGATGTTGTGGAGGTCGCACTTCCAATACCACTGCGTGTACAGGCTCACAGGCAGCGCAGCGCGAGCGAGTTCACGCGCAACACCTTGCTCCGTGAGACTCAGATACTTCTGATAGTGCGATTCCGCGTCCTTCAAGAGCTCAAGGAATTGCTCGGCGGTCCCTACTTCGATTGCGCCGTCGCTGCCTTGTCGATTCAACTTCGACTGCGAGCGCACGCTCTCGACTGATGGGCGATAGAAGCGATCAGGAACGATCGAGTATCGCGCGGAGTATTCGTTGACATTCGCGGTTCGATGGCGAATCCATTGGCGCGCGATGAAGATCGGCATCGAGATGTGGAACTTGAACTCAACCATCTCAAGCGGTGTCGTGTGACGATGACGCAAGAGATATCGCACGAGTCCGCGATCTTCATTCACATGCTTCGTGCCGTCGCCATACGACACTCGCGCAGCTTGCACGATTGCGAAGTCCGCGGTCTTTCCTTCAGGCACGAGTCGCGGCATTGCATCAACAAGCGCAACGAATCCATGCTCATGCACAGGGATTTCCCAACGCGCACTTCCGCCCATCACATCAACAAGCGGCGTCTCAGGCGCGGTGCGCAGAATAGGTCGCACAGGTGCGCCAGCCATTGCCTCTGGTGGAACAGTCGCCGTCGTGGAGGATGACGCGGAGCCTGGAATCGCAGAAGTCACTTCGGGTGGCATCTGCTCATTATGCCTGAATCGATCGCGTGTTTGCAGCGCAAATTCTCGTAAGAAAACTCAGAGCGCAGGTGTCGCGGCAGGCTTCCGAAGTGCCTCGGCTGCGCGCGCCAAGTCCGCCGCTGCATTCGGAAGCGACTCCAATTGTGTTGGCTTGCCATCCGTGCGCAAAATGGGCTGCACGAATCGGTCGATCGACCATTCGACTTGCACGCTTTGCAGCGCGATGTCGAGTTCTGCTCGCGCGGACTCCGATTGCGATGCGCCTAATTCGATCGAACTGAAGGGAAACGCGCCGAACGTTTCTGTGTACGCGGTGATCGCATTCGTCACGAGCCTTAGTCGCGCACTCGCCACGCGCGCGTTGTCACGCACGCCGCCCACCACAGTCCACGCAAAGATCGTCGTCCCCACCGATGCGAGGATGAAGGAGCAGACAATGATTACGAAAAGTCGCCGTCCTTGCATGTGCATTCTCACATTCGCATGCCATCAAACGCGATGCGATTCTTCTTGCGTCTTGGGTCTGGCTCAGGCACCGCACTCAAGAGCGCCTTTGTATAAGGCTGCGTGGGTCGTTCAATCACATCCGCACGCGAGCCTTCTTCGACGATCTTGCCGTTGTACATCACCGCGATGCGATCGCAGATGTGATGAATAACCGCCATGTCGTGCGAGATGAAGAGATACGAGAGCCCGAACTCCACTTGCAAATCCTTGAGGAGATTTAGAATCTGCGACTGAATAGACACATCGAGTGCGCTGGTCGGTTCATCGCACACAATCAACTTTGGATTGAGTGAGAGCGCGCGCGCGATGCCGATGCGTTGGCGTTGACCACCAGAAAATTCATGCGGGTAACGATCCGCGGCTTGCTTCCACATTCCGCACTTCACGAGCAATTCTTCCACGCGTTCGCGCGTCTCGTCCGCACTCTTCGTCATGCCGTGCACTTCGAGAGGCTCACCGATGATGCTGCCCACGCGCATCCGTGGATTGAGACTGCCACCTGGATCTTGGAAGATGATTTGCATCTGCCGACGCAGCGAGCGAAGTTCGAGCGCACCTGCTGCAAACACTGATTTTCCTTCGAAGCGAACTTCGCCGCCAGTTGCTTGAATGAGTCGAAGAATCGTGCGGCCGACTGTTGTCTTACCGCAACCGGATTCACCAACAAGACCGAGCGTCTCACCGCGCGCGATGTTGAAACTCACATCATCGACTGCTTTGAAGTGACCAACCGTGCGCTGCAGGAGTCCCTTGCGGACAGGAAACCACGTGCGGAGGTTCTTCACCTCGAGGAGGACGGGAGCGTTTGGGTCGACTGCCACGAGTACGACTGTATCAGCAGACCGCAGCAAAGTCAGCACAAATCAGCCACTCAATAGAGTTGCACAAAAAGTTGAATCGTGCTGCCATCGGAGAGTTGGCACGTCAGCGGCACCTGGCGCGGAAGTATGCCGCGAGGATCCGCCGCGCGCTGCACGCGTCCGTAGAGTTCATCGATTGTTTGGATCGGCTGACCCATCACAGCGATAATCGCATCGCCTTCATTGAGCAATGCATCCGCATCGGAGCCTTCGCGGAGATCTTCGATGAGGACGCCGGGACGGTGTGTCGCGGATATACGCGCTGCGGACGCTGCGTTACTGGTGACGAGACTTTCGAATCCTGCGCGGCGAAGCGCCGTGAGGAGCGCGGGCGATGCGCGAAGTTTTGGATCTAGTTCAGCGAGCGTCGCTGAGAATTTCAATTCTTCGAGGGCATTCGTCGCGGGATTCGCGCGCACGATTGAAAACTCCATTGTTGTACCTGGACGCTTCGAACTCACGATCGCGGGGATCTGTCCATCGGCGGTGATCTTCGTACCGTCAAGCGCAGTGATCACATCTCCGACGAGCAGACCCGCTGTTGCTGCAGGCGAAGGATCACTCACGAAACTCACGACAGCGCCCTCGCCCTTGAACTCCGCAGCGATCACGCGCATCGCGTCGTTCTCGACACGCATGCCTGAACGAAGCAACGCGATCGGCGCAACGCTCACGCCGAGATAGCCCTTCTTCACTTCGCCGACATCAATGATCTGCGTCACTACCGAATCTATCATCGAAATCGGAATCGCAAGACCGATGCCCGCGAACTGACCGCCGCCGACAGAATTCCCGCGGCCAGTTGCGATCGCGGTGTTCATGCCGATGACTTCGCCACGGATGTCGGTGAGCGGACCGCCAGAATTACCAGGATTTATCGCTGCATCTGTCTGGATGAAGTTCTCGTAATCAATGTCCGCAAGCCCCGCGCTTCGACCGAGTCCACTCACGATGCCGCGCGACATGCTGAATCGAAAATCAAACGGCGAGCCGAACGCGAAGACTTGATCGCCCTGACGAATGTTGTCGCTATCGCCTCGAAGTGATGCTTGCAATCGACCAGTGCTCACGGAGAGCACCGCGATGTCGGTGTGAAGATCAAGTCCCACGAGTGTTGCGGAGCGCACTTCGCCATCATGCAGTTGAACTTGAATGCGATCCGCGCCATCGACGACATGCGCATTCGTGACGATGTGCCCATCCTCATCCCAGATCCATCCACTGCCGCTCGACGCATACGACTCGACAAGTCGCCTGCGATTCGAGGTCGTCTCTGTACTCACATGCACGACCGATGGTTCCACCACTGTGGCCACATCGCGCTGCGCTTGATTGATGAGCGCGAGGACATCCGTCTGATTCAGGCGCTGCGAAGCGAGTTGTACGTTGGCATCCGTGTGCGCCTCATTGCTATTGCGAATAATGGCGGGCGCGCCAACAAGCACCGCGGCAACGGCGCCGAGCACGACAAGTCCAGGACCGTAGGTTGTGATCGCTTTCATAAGAGGTTCCTACTCAACGACGAAAGAGCGTGAGTGAGATTGAAACAGCGAGACTCCGTTCAGGATGCAGCGCTGTCTCGCATGCGACGCTTAAATTCCACTGCTTCTTCTTCGCTCAACGCGTAAGGATGTTCGCCAAGAACCCCCGTTTTGACACGGTCTTTCCACAATTTCGCCATCTGATCAAGCGTCTCACCCATCTGCACGAGCGGTAACGCGAAGGGAGGCTGTCGCGGTGTGAGCCCGAGGAGATCGGAAGTGACGACGATCTGACCATCGCACGCTGCACCTGCGCCACATCCAATGACTGGCACTGTGGAACGCCGCATGATTTCTTCTGTCACTTCGACCGGGATCGCTTCGACGAGCAACATGGTTGCACCTGCGTCAATCATCAACTTCGCATCTGCGACGAGTGTTGCTGCGGTTTCAGAAGTCTTACCCGCAGAGTAGTAGCCGCCTTGCACCTTCGCGTGCTGTGGTCGCGAACCGATGTGCGCAACGACTGGAATCCCCGCGCGCGACATCTTTGCCACAAGCGGCGCGTAGGAACCATCGACTTCGAGCTTTACACAATCAGCGCTGCCCTCAGTCATAAATCGTCCCGCGTTCTTCACACCTTCCTCATCGCTGATTTGATAACTCATGAACGGCATGTCCCCCATCACAAGGCATCGAGGCGCGCCGCGTTTCACTGCTGCTGTGAGTGTGATGAGAAAATCAAGCGGCGCATGCAGTGTGTTGGGATGACCGAGAATGACTTCCGCAGCTGTGTCGCCGACGAGAAGCACAGGAACTCCCGCGCGTTCAAGCCATCGCGCGCTTGTCGCGTCATAGCACGTAAGGCACGCGAACTTGATCCCCTCACGCGTCGCACGCTGAATTGTTCGAATGGTCACAGGGCCGACGGAAGAATCTGGTCCCGCCCATTGCACTGGTGCGGAACCATTCTCGCGAGTCGTGGTCGAGACTTCTTTCGAATGTCGCGTCGGCTGCATATGTAGATGGTAGTCGCTTGAACACGCGCTCAAAATGGTCGGCGCGTCGGATTCGCGATCAAGTTATCTCTCCCACACACGATCCAATCCGCGATTTCCACTGCTTCACCGAGCGATGCGAGCGCCAACTCAACATCGAAACATGGCGTCATTACCTTGCCGGCTTCAAGATGTTCGAGCGTTGGAATTGCATCGCCCGCAACGAGCACCGTTGCCGTTCGTCCAGGGAGGAGAATTCCAGTGAGACCAGGCGTCACGCCGCAGAGCGGAAAGAGATCAACACCCTTCGCGATCGCGTCCGGCGCAGCCTTTGATCGCTCGAGAATCGCGACTTCTGCTGAGAGTGCGGCGAGAAGATCCTTGTCGCCCGCCTCGCGCGCTTCGTGAAACTTCGCGATCAACTGCTGCCCAATCGCTTCGCGCTCGCGTTCCGCAATCAACCACTCTGCTTTCTCAAAGGACATGATCGCGCGCCGATTGATCGGACTAAAACTCGTCATGAACACATGCGTGATGCTCTCAGGCCCGAGCCCCGATCGCTCCGCAAGTTTTGGTAGAAGAATCTGCGCAGGCAGCGAAGGGTCCACGAGAATGCGCGCGGTACCACTCACGATGAGCGTGGTCGTCGCGTGCGGCGC
>QWPV01000007.1 GCA_003671055.1 Planctomycetota bacterium | reverse complement strand
TGCAGCATGCCACCGAGCGCCAGAGGCGAACCAGCGACATAGATGCAGAGGTCGTCGGCGTAGGTGAAGGCCGTCGAAGCGTTGAGCGTGGCATTGACCGACGCGCCCGTGAGGGTGCCGGTGAGTAAACCAGCGGCGTAGGCTTCATTGAAGTTGAAACCCGTGAACGTTTGGTTCGTGAGGGTGTAGGTGACATCGGCCGATGCAGCGGATGCGACGGCGGCAGTGAGCGCGCCAATTGCGAAAACAGTCTTCATTACAATACTCTCCAAAAAAAGGTTGTTCGAACGAAAAAATCTGACACAACGCGCACACGCTCTCAATCGTGGACGCCTCGGAGGAAAGTCTGCACCGAGAATGGGGCGTGTCAAACTATTTTGAGCGGTTTTTATGGTGTTTAAAACAAGCTAGCTAGCGAGGAGGATAATTAAGGCTTTTATGTGTATGGATTTACGGATTTTGCGGGTTTGGCGTGATGGGCTTGGATCGGATTCCACGAAAAAACGAAAAACGCCCGAGTTCATCCAGAAGGACCCGTGGAGATCTCCCATTAGCCTCCGCTCCTGTGAAACCCCGACCCGCCATGCTTCGTGACTTGCACTCTTCTGCGCACGCCGCGCTTGGGATGGGGCGACTGGCGTTGGCGCACGAACTCGCCTGCGAGGGCCTCGCGCGCGATCCTGCGAACCCAGGCCTCGGGTTGATTCGCGCCATCGTCGATCATCGACTCGGTCGCACTGCGGCGGCGGTTGATCGCCTGCGCAAAGTCTTGGGGCAGAGTCCACCAAATGCGACGGAAGTCGCAATCGTGCTTGCGGAAGTGCTCTCGAGAGGAGGAAGAGGTGAGGAGCTCGAAGCGCTGCTCTCATCGCGCACAGGTTGGAAGTCGGATGAACACAGCGTCCTGTTCGTCGCACGCGCGCTCGCGAGAAGTGACAAGGCAACTGCGATCGAGCAACTGACAACATGCGCGCGCTCGACGAAGACTGCATCGATCAAACGCATCGCAGGATTCGAAGCGGTCCGCATGCTTGACGCGGAGGCCCGATATCGCGAAGGGTTCGATCTCGCGAGAGAGTTGCATTAGCAGACAACGCCTGCCTTCGACATCATCGGCGTGGAAAGGGACACCGCGGAGCAGTTGCGCATGCTCGGACGAACGAAGCCGACGCACCGTGAGGCCGAGCGAAAACGTCACAGCGAACGCGAACGCGAACGCGGACGCGACATTGCTGGAGACTGCCCAGCAACCTCGCTCGTGGTCGGACTCCCACGCAGCGGCACCACACTTGTCGAACAGATGCTCGATCGACACCCACTCGTCGCTGGCATCGGCGAGTTTGAAGGCATTTCTGACATCGGCGACGCTTTGGTCTCGCGCGGGCTTTGGCCAACGAAACTCCACGAACTCACGGCGAGAGACGCAATGTTGCTCGAGTGCGAGTACATCGCAGGCGCAAGCACCGGCATGCGGGAGGGCACGACGACGACCTTCGACAAAACCTTGCGTGCGTGGCGACTCCTGCCCGCAGTTGCAGTAGTGCTTCCTGACGCGTCGCTTGTCCACATCGAA
The DNA here is from genome assembly GCA_003671055.1 of Planctomycetota bacterium. Lineage (GTDB taxonomy): Bacteria > Planctomycetota > Phycisphaerae > Phycisphaerales > SM1A02 > F1-140-MAGs142. The sequence continues at coordinate 70,377 of QWPV01000007.1, read as the reverse complement.
CGCGATGCGAAGGACGGCGCGATCAGTATGTATTTGTCAAATTTTCATCCGCACTCCTTTGGGTTCACGGCAAGCCTTGAGATGATTCGCCGCGTCATGCTCGCGGAGCGAAAACTCGTGCAGCCGTCGTTCGAGACACTCGGATTGCGAGCCATTCGAGTCCAGTACGAAACTCTCGTCGCCCACCCCGAGCGAGAGATCACGCGCGTCCTCGAGCACATCGGCGTCGCATTCGATGCGCGAGTGCTCAACCCTGAAGAGAACACGCGCACAGTGTTGAGGTTGAGCCATGAGCAAGTTCGGCGCAAGATCAACTCCTCGAGTATCGGGCGCTGGAAGAACTACGAGTTCGCGTTTGATGCATCGTGGGACGCGCTCGCGAGACCAATCGACGATCGCTGAGTGCAGGCAAGGCTACGTCCATGCAGCCAGCATCATCGCGAGATCAGCCGCGCCCACTGTGCCGTCATAATTGAGATCCGCGAATGGATGCGGCGTTTCCCACGCGGAGAGCAGAATTGCGAGATCGCCGGCGTTGACGATGCGATCACCTGTGAGATCGGCGAGCAATGGAATGGCCGAAGAGACGAACGTGACTTCGAGGCGCGGACGAAGGATCGTGTTGACGTTCTCACTCGTGCGAATTGCGATCCCATCATCGTTGCCGGCGATGATCTCCGGCATGATTGCGACGCCATGATTGGGATGCCCGTGCTGCCAACTCGTCACGGCGCTCGTGAGATCAATGCGTCGCATCGAGTCGGAGTCAGGCGCGTTATCGCCCGTAAACACGCCGAGCTGCAGCCCGAGATCAGTCCCGACCGTGAGCCCGCCAGTTAACGAATTCCATGTCGAGTTCTCTTCCCACGCACGCTCGACGAGATACACGAAGAAGTCAGGGTCGTAGATTGGCGAGTCGATGTCGTCACTGATGTCAAGCACAAGCGTTGCGCTGAGGATCGTCGCGGTGAGCGGAATTTTCTGCGCGCTGAAGATCTCGTCGAAGCGGACGAGTGCTTGACCGCGCGCGTCGCTGAAGAACGCGTTATTCACATCATCGTCACTGACGCGCGTGGAGTTGTCGCCGTAAGAGGTGTTGGGCGCGGCTTCACTGATCCACGTGTCACGGGTGCCGAGGTAGCCAGAAATGCCTTGTTGAAAGGCGCGAAACTGCACGACGGAAGGAAGCGCGAAGTTTTCGAATGGCACGGACAATGTGAAGTCGCTCTCGTCGGCAGTTCGTACCGCACCGAGGGTCGGTGAAAAAGTGTCGAAGTCGATCGTGCCGTCGATGGTGTCGAACGTCAAGATGCGCATCCATCCGTTGCCACCGTTGGGATCATCTTGGAAGTCCGCGAGCACTTCGTGCATGAGTTGGCCCGCAACATTGAGACTCGACTGCCGATACTCCTCATGGAAGTGACCGCACTGCACGAGAAAGATGTTGGTGTTCTTCCGCAAGAACCACAGATAGAGCTCGTCGGATTGAATCCCCGCAGGGTTGTAGAAGTCCTCGAGTGCGTACCAACTCGGCGGATAGCGGCCACTCGCGACTACGGGGACGCCCGAGATGTAGTCCTCCGCATCTTGCAAATACTTGTGCGTCGTCACGAGCGCAGGGCGATCCTTGTGCGTGTCAAGAATGCCCTGCGCCCAGGCGAGTTCTGCTACCGGAGTGTCGCAGTCGAGATGTAATGCGAGGAACGGAATGCCGCCCGCATTGAAGTACGCGAACGAGCTCATACCCGAGGGAGATGCGCCGCCGAACCAAGGGCGCTGCGCAAATCGTTGCGGACCGAAGTGCGCGGCGAAGTGCTGCGGGATGTACGAAGTGCCAGGGATTCCACTTGGTGTGATGTCATGGTTGCCTGGACAAACGCCATAGATGACGCCGATTTCATCGAGCACGGACATCGCGGCTTCAGCGTTCTGCCACTCAAACGCGACGCTTGCATGATTGACGACATCGCCGAAATGCGAGACGAAGCGGATGTTCTTCGGAAGGCGTTGACTCGCCACCCAATTCGTTTGCGCAAGGAATGTACTGGGATAGAACTCGCTGTAGTTCTGAGTATCTGGAAGTCCGATCATCGTGAACACTGACTCGCTCTGCGCAAGGAGTCGTTGAAGATTCTGTTTCGCGCTCCCAACATCGGGGTAGCTGCCGACAACATGCGCTTGCGCAAACTGCGGAAGTGCGTGTCGATGTGCGTGCGCGTCGATGCCGTCATGCGCAGCGCGCAAGGTCGCGGTCGAGGCGAATGCAATCATCCAACCGATGATGCCAATCAATCGAATCCATTCCATGCGCACGAGTAGAGCATGGAAATATGCGCGATCCGAAAAACACTGCCAAAGTTCTGGTGCAATTCGCGAAAGATTTTTCCGACGCTCAACCGAGCGTGCTGTCGATCTGCGGCGCTGCCCACAACGCTTCGGACAACGCATTCTCAACTGCGGGAAGCAACCAGTTGTCTTGATTCACAAACCAGAGTCGTTCGCCGAGTGGTCGACGGAGTTCGTTGGGCAATCCACTCGAGTATGTGCCCGGTCGCGCGAACGGCATCGCGTGTCCCCATCGCGCGATGCGTACTTGTTGCACCGATGCAGGCGCGATGCCGAGCAGTGCGAGCATCGCGTGAAGTTGTGGCGCAGCGCGTGTGGCATACGCACGCCAATCTTCATCCTGCACGATCGTGAATCGCGCGCGCGAATCCAGCGTGCACGAATTGCGGCAGTGCGCCCATCGCAAGAAGTGCGCTGAGTCCGCTCTTCAGCCCGCGCCGTCGGGTTGGATCGCGAAGATGCATCGACTTCAACACACCGGACGATTAGCAAGCCTCAATGCATTCGCGCGAAGTTCTTAACCTCAGTCGCGGAGGACGCGGCGGAGTTCGTCGGCGAGGGTCGGTGCGCACGCGATCGCATCTCCGCCATCGAGGCGGGTGATACCCGACCAATCTGTGAGTACGCCGCCAGCTTCCGGCAGAATGATCGCGTACGGACCGATGTCCCATGGATGCATGATCGGATCGACCACCGCATCCGCGCGTCCGGTGGCAACAAGAAGAAGTCCGTAGCAATCGCTCCAGCCGCGGATGCGTCGCGCCGCGAGCGCGAGTCGATGGAATGCGTTCACGCGCGCGGACTTGATGTAGTACTCCGAACCACTGGTGCAGACGAGCGCATCAGCAAGGGTTGCGCACGGGCGAACGCGAGCCACACTTGTTGATTGTCCGTCGCGGATCCAGTGTGCGCCTTCGCCGAGAATCGCAGTCACGCGCTCGTGCAGCGCTGGGTAATCCGCGACACCCGCGACGACCGTGCGTGTTCCATCCAGCGCCTTCGCTTCGAGCGCGATCAAGATGCCGAAAAGCGGAACGCCATTAGCGAAACTCACCGTGCCGTCGATCGGATCGATGATCCAGCGATACGCACTACTGCCCGCGTGCTCGCCGTACTCTTCGCCGAGTAGCGCATCGGTGGGAAACGCAGCAAGAATGGTGTCGCGAAGAAACTGCTCGATCGCGCGATCCGCTTGTGTCACTGGTGATGCGTCTGCTTTGAGTTCAACGCCGAGGTCATCGCAATGGAAAAAATGCAGCGCGATCTTGCGCGCGCCATCGGCGAGTTTTACGAGAAGCGCGGTGCGTTCGGCGAGATCTGCTTGCACCGCAGCACTCTACAACACGAACTCATACGCGCGAATTCAGTGTCCTTGCCAGACGCCGTTCACAAATCGATAGCGGGGGACGCGGGCAACTTGTCCGGTGAGTTGGGTCGTTGATACTGTCGCGCCCACTGCATTCACTTCGAACAGCGTGCCCGAGTTTGTAAGCGTCACCAGTGTGTTGCCGTTGCTCTGTCGAAACGCGCCGCATTGCGTGGGTCCACCGTAGAAACCACCGACGCCGCCCACACTCCACAGCGGCGCAGTCGGCCCGAATGCACTTGTCGCAGGCACGATGTAGCCGCCACTCTTATCCCTCGGCGGAGCGATCTCAACGAGTTGCGACCAATCATTTGTCGTGCCGGTTCGATCGCCGTTGTTGAACGAAAGAATATTGCCGGCGCCAGGCATTCCTTCGTCAATCCATGTCACGCCATGCACGACGCGGAAGAATTGATCGGTCGTCGTCCCACGACGCGAGACGAGCGGATTTCCCCATCGATACAGCAGATCGCCGCCTTTGCCGCGCGCGCCGCCGCTGTGTGTTGCTGCTTGCGCGGTGGTGGTGGAGTGATCGATGACCCACAGTTCGTTAAAGGATCGCGAACTCACCACGATCTCATTGCGCGTTGCGTTGTAATCAATCGCGTTCATGTGAATCCAGTCACTGCTCATGACTGCGCCGAAGTTGATGTCGACGAGTTCAGGGTGCGTTGCGACAACGCCGAAGTTTGCGGCCGCTGCATTCGCGTCTTGAATGAGGTGATCCCACACACTCCAACTCCACGCGATGTCGTAGGTGTTCATCCCAGTTGGATGCACTTCGATTATGCGCTCAGAGTAAATGTTGCCTGTAATCGTGGTGCGGCCGGCGGCGATGGCTTCAGCTTGCGTGTGCAAATCCCACACGATGCAGAGGATATTGCCGTTGGGCAGCGGACACACATCGTGATGCTGTTGAAACAGCGCGGATGCGATGATGAGATCGTTCGTGAGGACGCCGGCTGGTGAAAAAATCTGGAGCCGCCCACCACGACCCGCGCCCGTGAAGCTGCCATTTGCGAAGACTCCAGGTCGAATGAGCGATCCATCCGCTTGGAGATACGCAACGCTCGCGCCATTGGACGTGCCGGTCCATGTGCGTACAACCGCGCCGCTCGCATCCACTGCAGTCGTGGTTGCAGAATCAAGTCGCGTAAGAAGCGACCACTGCACAACGGGCGGACACGCGCCCCAGTTGCTCAAGAGTGTCGCGAGGTCCGCAGCATCAGTGGTGCCGTTGCCATCGATGTCTCCATTCGCAGTGCCCCACGAAGAAAGCATCTGTGCGAGGTCTTCCGCATCGACAGTTTCATTCGCATTGAGATCGCCATCGCACGCAAGCGCGCTGCTCGCGAAGATCGCGACGACGCACGAGAGTGCGATGTTGAAGTTGCGACGTGCATGTGTGGTTGGCATCGGTGCAGTGGAAGTCACGTGGAGATTCCACAGTCTGCGCCAATGGGGGACACACGCAACGCAAACTCGCAATTTTCGCTGTCACGGTGAAGTTCTCAGCACAGCACAGGCGCGACAAATAAAAGCGGAGGCCGCATTGCGACCTCCGCTTTCATTAAAAAATAACGTTCGATCCTTTTCTCGCCGCGCTTACCGAGCGGTCAACAGCGCTTGGATAACAATTTTCGCTGCATCTGTGATCGCACTGGTCTCTGGTTCAACGCTTGCCATGTGGAATCCCTCTACAACCTCGTGACCGCAGGCCGTCTTGCGACGGATATCCACACTACGTACGCCCTTTCCTAGCATGAACTAGGTGTTGCCTCCTGCGGCAACCGCACCCAATGTTGAACCCTTTGGTCAACCTTCAACTGAATTATGCCACGGTATCAAATCTGAAGCAATCAATCTCTCCGATATGTCGGGAAATTGTTATGCACCCCACATGCACGCTTCACGCTGTCATCGTAAACGCCGCGGAAAACGATGCTCCCACAGTCACCACGGGAGTTGCGCCATCGGTGAGCGCGGAAGTTGCGGCAGTCATGGGTTCAAGCGCGATGAAGTTCGCGCCCGTTGGTGAGAACGCTTGCATCCATCGGTAGCCATCGCCAAACTCAATCGCGAAGGAGCGATGAGCTTGATGCATCGTCGCTGTTGAGCGTGTTGTTCCTAGTCGGAAGAGCGCGTCGACATTTCCACCCACAGCAACATCCGAGTGCTCTTGACACGCACCAAGTTCAAGCGGCAGCAGTGGAAGTCCTGCGCTATCAAGGCTCGCACGTTGCGTCGCTGGAAACTCCACGCGTGCATTGCTTGGATCGGTTGCGACGAAGTACGGATGCCAACCGAATGCGATTGGCACGGATTGATCAAAGCACGCACGAATCGTCGTCGTGATCGTGAGGGTGGTGCTTGATTCCACTGTACGCAACTCCCATCGCACTTCAAGGATGTGCGCGAATGGATAGGCGTGCATGAGCCAAGGATGCGCGCTCCAATCGAGCGTTGCGGTGAGCGCGTGCTCGCCTTCGCGAGTGAGGTTCCAGTGTGGCCAACGAAGAAGAAGTCCGTGGATGGGAAGCCCGTTGCTGTCGCGTTTGAGCGAGAGCTCACGCGAGAGATCGACGTCAACATCCGCCGCGCGAAAGCGATCGCTGCGAAGTCGGTTTGCGTAGGGGTACAGCAGCGGAATGCCGCCAGTTCGCACGGACGCGAGGAACGCATCTCGCGCGCATGGAAGTGCGAGGAGTTCCTGCTCATTCACGATCCAACTCGTGGCAACGCAGCCGTACTTCGGCTCGATTGTGAGCGCTGCGCCGTGGACACGAAGAATGATCGATTCGGATTCGCTCACGGTGTCGCTGGTTTCACGGGACTTGCAATCGGTGCAGTCGCGATAGGTTTCTTCGCGCCATCAACACTGAGGCTGTCGACGCATGTCTTCAACGCGAGTGCGTGCGTCTTCCATGATGCTGCTGACGCTGTTGCTGTCGCGAGCACGATGTTGCCGCGTCGTTGGCGAGCCTTCGCGTAGTAATGAAACGTGTACTCGCCGACCTCACCTTCGTATTCCATCACGAGTGCCTTCGCGTCATCGGTGCCACCCACGGTGTTGGCAGTGAATCCCTCTGCAATCACAGTGAATCCCGAGTCTTTCAACAAGCGAATCGAAAGCTCTTTGTACTGCTCGATCGTTCCCTCAAGTGGCTGAACGAGTACGTTGACGGTGGGCGCGAAGCCGTCTTCATCCGCGGGAAGCGTCATCTGCAGCGGGATGTACTCCGTCGCGTCAGGATCCGCAGCAAGCGGTGCAATCGAAAATCCCATCGTCGGAAACTTCAACGACGGCGGAGCGGAAACAACTGATGCGCCAAGGCCAAAAAGCGCAACAAGAGAGAGCGACAGAATGAGCGAGCGCATACAGCGAGTTTACGAGACTTCAACGCATGGAGCTGCTTCCACGAATCTTCGGTGTGCGTGCCAGAAAAAAAGCCCCCGTCGTCTTGCGACGACCGGGGGCTTTGAAGCGGGCGAAGGGATTCGAACCCTCGACATTCACCTTGGCAAGGTGACACTCTACCACTGAGCTACGCCCGCAACTCAGGCAGTGCGCTGGCACTGCGGGTTGGGAAGAATAGCAGGTTCGACCGATTCGGCAAGCGGCTTGAGCACAGGTCAAAAAGACCCGCGACTTCGCGTCATGGAAGGGGGTCAGTCCTGCTTACGCAAAGATATCCGTGATCACTTTTCCGCTGACATCCGTGAGACGGTGATCTCGACCACCGTGGCGGAAGGTCAGTCGTTCGTGGTCGATGCCGAGCAGCGCAAGAATCGTTGCATGCAAGTCGTGCACATGGCATTTGTCCGTTTGCGCGTAGTAACCGTAGTCGTCCGTCGCGCCGTAGGAGAATCCACTCTTCACGCCGCCGCCAGCCATGAACATCGTGAAGCCATGCGGATTGTGATCGCGTCCATCTCCGCCTTGTGCGGTCGGCGTTCGACCGAACTCGCCGCCCCACAACACGAGCGTGTCTTCAAGCATGCCGTGACTTTTCAAATCTTGAATCAATCCCGCAATGGGTTTGTCGACCTCTGCTGCGTTGGTGGTGTGGCCATTGCGAAGATCGCCGTGCTGATCCCACTTGTAACTGTGCGTGCATTGAATGAAGCGCACGCCAGCTTGCGCGAAGCGACGCGCGAGCAAGCACTGTCGCCCGAAGTTTTCCGTCTTCGCTTCATCGATGCCGTAGAGTTTTTTCGTCGCGTCACTCTCGAGCGCGAGATCCATCACCGCGGGCGCTGTCGACTGCATGCGGTAGGCGAGTTCGAAACTTTCGATGCGACCTTCGAGCGCACCGTCGCGTCCTTCGCGAAGCATATGTTGTGCATTGAGTTCTTGGAGGAAGTCGAGTTCCTTGCGCTGCAGCTCTTCAGGCAAGCCCGCCAGCATGTGCTCGAACTGCGCTTTGGATGCCGGAATTCCCGCATGACCAATGGGAGTGCCGTGCGTTCGTGCGGGCAGAAACGAACTGGAAAAGTTGTTCACGCCTCCGTGACCGAGCGTCGGGCAAATCGTGATGAAGGCGGGGAGATTCTCGTTCTCCGTACCGAGTCCGTACGAGACCCACGCGCCCATCGATGGTCGGATGAAGGTGTCGCTTCCGGTGTGAATCTTGAGGAGCGCGCCACCGTGCGCGGGATTCGAACCGTGCAGGCTCTTGATGAAGCACAAGTCATCCACAGTCTTCGCGACATGCGGGAAGAGATCGCTCACCCATGCGCCGGATTCGCCGTACTGCTGAAACTTCCACGGACTCGCGAGAAGATTTTCTGTCTGCGCAAACTGCACGCGCGGTTTCGCGAATGGAAGCGGCTTGCCGTGATCACGCTGAAGCAGCGGCTTGTAGTCGAAGGTGTCGACTTGCGACGGTCCGCCATGCATGAACAGGAAGATGACGCGCTTCGCACGCGGAACGAAGTGCGGGGATGCGAGCACCACGTCATCCGCAAATGCTTCTTGCGCAAACATTCCCGCAAGCGCGAGTGAACCAAATCCTGCGCAGAGGCCATTCAGGGCATCGCGGCGAGAGATTGGATTGTGTCGTTGATTGCAGAACATTTGGATGCAAGAGAGACGTTACTCCATCGTGACGAACTCATTCGACGAAAGCAAGGCGTGGCAGAGGCGAGTGAGCGCTGCGTCGGGTTGCAAGCCATCGTGCGCGAGCGCGGCGAGAAAAGATTCTGATGCGGCGCGTTCGTTGGCATGTGGATCACGCGCGAGTGCTATACGGAAAGCGCCGCGCACTTGTTCTTCAGGCGAAGCGTTCGCGGAAGAAACAGTGGCGGCGATGCGTTGAGCGGCGTCTTCCACGAATGGCGCATTCATGAAGAAGAGCGCTTGCGGTGCGACAGTGGTGCGCGAGCGGCAGTCGATCGGCGTGCTCGCGTCGGGGTAGTCGAAGGCGGTGAAGAGGCCGAACATCGCGTTGCGAATGACGGGCAGATAGACGGTGCGTCGAGGCGCGTCGTAGTTGGCGGAGTTTCCCGATTGATCATTCGTCACGTAGTCGTGATCCTTCGACGCGAGAAGGGTTCCGCCGAGAGTCTTGTCGAGTGCGCCGGACGTAAAGAGCACGGAGTCGCGAATGGCTTCCGCTTCCACGCGTCGACGCGAGAAGCGCGAAAGCAATCGATTGTCTGGATCGGTGGTGGGGAGCGCGAGGTGCGTTGCGCTTGATTGGCGGTAGGTCGCGCTTGACACGATGAGCCGATGCATCGCTTTCATGCTCCAGCCATCACGTACGAAACGTCGCGCGAGAAAGTCGAGTAACTCAGGATGCGAGGGAACGCTTCCGATCACGCCGAAATTGCTGGGAGTATCGACAAGTCCGACGCCGAAGTGCCAGGTCCAAAGGCGATTGACGATGACGCGTGTGGTGAGTGGATTCTCGTCATCCGCGATCCATCGCGCGAGTTCGAGTCGACCGCTCGCTGCGGCAGGGAAGACCGGCGACGCAAGCGTTCGCTCGAGAATCGCGGGGATCGAGCGCGCCACGGGGGCACCCTTCGGTGTCATGTGATCGCCGCGATCATGCAGTGGCGTCTCATCAACCTTTGTTTCTTTCACGACGAGGACGCGCGGCAACTCCGCGGGCTTGCGTGTGTCGTGTTCTTGGCGCGTATCGACTGACGCATTGAATGTGGCGCGTTCAGTACTTGCGATGTGCGTGGAGTCCTCGCCGTGCACATACCACGCGCGCGGCTTGCCTTCGCGGATTGCATCGAGGTACCGAGCCGAGTGCGCGGATTGTTCCGCGCGCCACATTGCTCCACGCGCGGCGATTCGTGCGTCATCCAACTGCTTCGCACGCTCACGCCATTTCTCGGTGCGCGCAACTTCGGCCGCCGTTGCGAGTGGTCGGTGTGCAACACGCCCGACGGTTGCGATATCGTCGAAAGTCGTGACGCTGCGGAAGACGCCAGAGAGTGCGAAGTAATCTGACTGTGAGATCGGATCGAACTTGTGATCATGGCAGCGGGCGCACGCAACGGTTTGTGCGAGAAATGCCTTGGAAACAACGTCAATCTGCTCATCCACAACATCGACGCGCTCCTTTTCCTTATCCGGCTCTGCGAGCATCTTGGGACCGAGGGCGAGAAATCCGAGCGCCGCAAGTCGGCCGCGAGTGCGTGCGTCATCCTCTGCTGTTGGAGTTGCGTTCTCGGGAATGAGATCGCCTGCGATTTGTTCCGTGAGGAACTCGGAGAAGGGCATATCGCGATTGAATGCATCGATCACGTAGTCGCGATAGTGAAACGCGTTTGCATACGCGACATTTTCATCGACGCCGTTGGAGTCCGCGTAGCGCGCGACATCGAGCCAGTGCCGTCCCCAACGCTCGCCGTACATCGGTGACGCGAGCAGTGCATCGATGCGAGTTTCGTACGCATCACTCGCGCGATCCTGTTCAAACGCGAGCACCTCCGCGGCAGTGGGTGGAACGCCGATGAGATCGAGATACGCGCGGCGTAGAAGCGTGCGTCGGTCTGTTTCGGGTGCAGGTGAAAGTCCTTCGCGTTCAAGTCGCGCGAGAATAAAACTGTCGATCTCATTGCGAAGCCAAGCGGAATTCGACACGCGTGGGCGCAATGGATTTTGGATGGGCTGATACGCCCAGTGCGATGCGCCCTTCGCCGTCTTCTCAGGAAGCGGTCGGAAACTCACCGCGCGCGGTTCTTGTGTAGGTTGCAGTGCACTCGGTGTGATCGCAGTGCCTAGTCCGCTGGCTGCAGCGAGCAAGAGCAGAAACGCGAGCATGCGCCAACTTGCGCGGCCTGTCGTGATCCTGTTTTCAGCAGTTTCTTCGGACACCTCATCAGTATCGGCTTGTTTCGCGCCTGCGCAAGGCGCATTTGCTCAAACAAAGACAGCAGGGAGGATCCGAAGATCCTTCCCTGCTGTTTCGTTTCCCCATCTTTTCCCCGTTGATCTTTTCACCCACAGGGCTCCAACACCTGAAGTTCTGGCTTTAGTTGCGCTGACGAAGCGACTCGGGATCGCTCTTGGTGCCCAAGAGGAGATGCAATGGAGTACCCGCGTCTGAAGTGAGCACGCAGCCTTCAAAGCGCGCGTGCTCAAGCAGATAGGTGTGCCCTTGCGCGATGCTGGCTTGCTGGCGCCACTGTCCCTGCAACGCATCACGCATGATCGATCGCGTCTGTGACTCTGTTGAAGTGTCGCTTGCGGGTTCGACCGGGCGACGCTCATGACCACGGCGACGCGACGACACATCCCAACTCAAGAGCGCGGAATCTCGCAAGTCGCGGTAGACGTCGCCGAACCAGGCGTTCTCTGCGAAAATGTCGCCCGCAAGAAACTCACCGTGGAAGAAGACGAGCATGCCGCGAGCGGTGCGCGCAGAAGCGTCCGCTTGCGCAAGTTTTTCAGAGTTGATGGTCTGGCCCGAGTTGTTCTGCGGACCGTGGGGGATTGCACGTGCTTGCTCCGAACGCAGCGCGTTCAGGCGACGAACTGCGTTGCGAAGCGCCTCATTCACAGGTGCGGAAATCTCAGGTGGAGCGTCTTGCAACACGCGTGCGCGGCCCCGCAAGTCGGCCACGAAGCTGCGCAAGTGCGCCAACTCCGCGCAGCGTGCCTCGGCCTGCATTGCAACGTTCAAGTCGTGGTTAGAACTTGAACTAGCGCTCTGTGCACGCGAAGAGTGCGAGAGTGCATCGATGAGATCGCTGCTATCGCTACGAGCGCCGATGGCTTGACTGATGGATGAAATCTCAGCCCACACGGCATGTTGGTTCGCATCGTGTCCACGATTTGCGCGACGCGAATCCTGCACCTGGCGCATCTTTGCGGCGCGGATGCTCACAGGCTCGAAACCGCTCGAACGGAAGCGATCCGCTGGCGGTCCGCTCCAGCGACCCTGTTGGACGCAAGTCACCGGAATGTCTGTGCTCTTTCCTGCGCCAATCAAGATGTCCGCGTTGATACCGCGATTCTGCTTGCCACCCGCGACGATTTGCCCAGCGATCAAGAGGAAGTCGTGCTCAGAAGTGTTGTGCGCGACGAGGCGGGAAACCGTTCCAGCATTCGACATCTCCGTGATCGTCAGACCTGCGGTTGCCGTACCGCCTTGCGCTTTGAACATCTGCACAGTGCTGACCGAGGCAGCGGCAACTGGATCGGGGTATTGCTCAATGAAGACCATTTCGAAGCCGTCCGCGAGGGAAACGGCATGCACGGAAGCATGATTATGCTCAAGAGAGAGAAAATCTGCATCGAACTTGGCGGTGGTTGTGGACTGGGTTGATTCCATGGAGACATCCTTCCCGGTTTTGACCCGGTGAAGCTGGTGAAATGAAGAAGAGACACAAATGACGAACGTTAGAGTCGTAATCGACTCAACTAGATGACTTTTCTACCGCGGACCAAAGCTGATGGAATTGGAGTCGACGCTGGGCGGCTCCGAATATGCTGAGGACGCATTGTAGCGTTCTTCTCAGATAAAAACAAGAGGTAAAGTTGATCTTGATAAAAATTATGCTAGAGTCTGACTGACTTCGCCGAAAGTGTGGCGAGTCCAGTCTTCAGGAGTCAAGTCGCAAACTCCTCCGCCGTCAGTGGTTCACGCTTAACGGCTCGCCTCTCGCTCGCCACAATTTCCAACCCAAGTTTTTTGGGTATCCATCACCAGTTCATTCCATGGGCTTCCCACAACCGCAATTCTCCGTCGCTCTGATCGTCTTCGTCCTTGACTCGAATGGGGAGACGCAGACTGTAGGCGGCAACCTCATAGGCGCGGGCGAACTTGTCTCCGCAATCTCGTCCGGCTCATTTACCAGAGGCACCGCTACGGGCGCTGAGATAGGCGATCTTCTCCGTGCGGCGATGCAACGGCAGCTGCCGGGGCAGTCGCTCTCGTCGCGGTTTCGACCACTTATGCCCCGGTTCCATCGTGGAAACTCCATCGTGCTTCCATTTTGGACGGCTGGTCGCATGGGCGACGCGCAGGTGTTGTCGCACCGAGGAGAGATGGGCTTCCATGCGCTCGAGAGGCTTGCGGCGGAACTTCATGATCGTGCGCTCGTCGGCGAGGCTATCTCTGAGTTTCGCCGAGCGCTTGCGGCAGATCCGATGGCAAACCAATTGATCGGCGAAGGTGCGCGTTCGCGTGCGCTCGCGATGGATGAGTGCGATCGGGTAGAAACACATAGTGAGCAGCCGCCAGTTGTCGCGCTGCTGCCCGAGCGATTCACGATCGATCAACTGCGGAAAGCGCTCTCTTCCGTGGCGCATGTTCCAGATCGTGAGATCGAGAAGTCGAGCAATTTCCGAAGGCGTGTCGCCGAGTTTTTGGAAGCGGGGGTGTTGGTGCTTGAAGGCAGAGTCGCAGAGGTCGAAGGATCTGGCCGGCCGCCGCAACTCTATATGTTTGACGATGAGCGGTGGGGAGCATGGCTGCGGCGCAAGTCCGACGGTGCGCCCGTGCGCGAAGCCCATCGGTCTCCACCGATGTCGTCGATGGATTCCTTCAAGATGTTGCCGCGAATCGCGAGCAATCAATTCACGGCGTCGGAGGTATTGGGATTCTCAGAAAAAATTGCGACGAGAGCTTTCGACGATACGACTGAGGATTCAGATCGTGTCGCAAATCTTGAAGCAATGGTGCGTCGACTCGCGAGTCAGGTGGATGACCTCGCCCGCGCACGAACCGCTGCGCAAACCCCGTCGCGCGACGATGAACGCTAACGCAACTGCGGGTTCACCAATTCCGAATCACTGCAGCGCCCGCAAGCGAGCCGCCTATGAGTCGCGCGATCATGAATGCGTTGCCGTCCATCGCGAGTGGGTAGATCGGATTGAGCGCAACAGCAAGTGCGGCGCAACATCCACACCAAACCGCGAGTCCGTCCTTTGCGAAGATGAGCGCAGCAACGCCGAAAGTCACGAGTGAGATCCATCGGGCAACATCGTTGCCGACTTTCTCCACAGGGATGACGCCGAATGCGTGCAAGAAGAGAAACGCACTGAGCAGTGCGAGTGCGATGAGAATGCCCTTCGAGGAACCAGCGTTCTTTGCCATGCTCCACTATCGGCAAGATGCATCCTGAATGAAAAACCCCGCACCAATCTTCACTGATGCGGGGGTCGTGCGTTGTGGACACGAGGCTCTTCTTTAGCGGTCAGCGACCGGCAGACCCATGCCGCGGCGGTCGGGCGACGCTGGCTTCGGCGTGGGCTTGTATGGACGCTCAGTGAGTTGCTGCAAGAGCACTTCGACAGCCTTCGCGAGTTGCGGATCTTTGCCATCCGTCATCTTCGCGGGGTCATCGATGACTTCGATATCAGGATCAACGCCGTGACCTTCAACGCCCCATGTGCCATCTGTTTCGTAGAAGCCAAATGTTGGAACGCTGATCGTGCCACCGTCGAGAAGCCCTGGATTTCCAGAGATTCCAACGAGGCCGCCCCATGTGCGGGTGCCTATGACGGTGCCGAGTTTGTTCGCCTTGAACAACCACGGGAACATGTCGCCGCCGGAACCTGCGAGCCCGTTGATGAGCATCGCCATTGGTCCACGATGTCCATCTGGTGGCCATGCGTAATCGCGCGCGTCACGACGAGCCCAGAAGTTCGTCACCGGTCGATTGAGCAACTCGATGAAGCGCGTTGGAATCTGTCCGCCACCATTCCAGCGTTCATCGATGAGAAGCGACGGTTTCATGCGCTGACCGTAGAACTGCCGCACGAGTTCAGTTTGCCCATCCGTGCCAGTGTTCGGAACATAGATGTAGCCGATCTTGCCGCCGGAAAGCTCGTCGACCATGCGTCGCTTGCTCTCGACCCAATCGCGATAGTGCAGATTGTCTTCGCTTGCGATAGTGGTGACGACGATGTCCTTCGCATCCGCGTCGAGCATGGGCTTCTTCGAGACGGTGAGAATCACAGCTTTTCCTGCGAGACCGACAAACGGTGCCCATGGATCGACGCTTGGATCGATCGCGACACCGTTCACCGCAAGTAAATAGTCGCCTTCGCTCACACCGAGACCTTGTGCTTGCAGCGGCGATCGCGCGTCGCTGTCAAACGCGCCACCATGGAAGAACTTCGCGAGTTTCCATGCAGCAGCGGGGGTTCCATCTTCATTCGTTGCAACCGCGAACGACACGCCGAGCAACCCAACGCTGCGGTTCTCGACTTCTTCGACATCGCCGCCGCCTTGGAGATACGCGTGGCCAACATTCAACTCTGAGATCATTTCCGCGATGAGGAAGTTGAGATCCTCGCGGGTCACGACTGCAGGCAACATCGCTTCGTACTTCGCGCGCATTGCGTTCCAGTCCACGTTATGCATCGTGGGCTCGTAGAAGTAATCGCGCATGATGCGCCACGCATCCGTAAGGATCTCACGCCATTCGTGCGTGGGATCAACCACAGCGAGCATCGGTGCAGTCACGATTGCTTTCGGCGTTGCGCCAGCGGAAGCGCCTGCGATGGATGCACCGCCGCGACCACCGAGGAGCAGCTTCTTTCCGTCAGCACTCACTTCGAAGCGCAAACCAGCTGCGCCAGTCTTCTCGGTTGGCGCCTTGTCGGAAAGATCAAGCAAGCGCACGGAGCCATCACGGCCGTAGAGCAGTTCATTCTTATCGTTGAAGCCGAGTGCACCAAATGCGCCTGCAGCTGCGGGCAATTGCACTGCGCGCGCTTCGAATCCATCGAGATCGATGAGGACTTCCTTCTTCGAATCCTTCTTCTCGCCTTTGGCTGCAGTTGCGGTCGCGTCGACGACGGTGCGTGTTGCAGTGAGTGGACTTGCGACGCGCACGCCATCCTCACCAGTGGTGAACATGTTGCCCGTCATACTCGCACCGTCGATCGTGCACTCGACTTCGAAGCTCTCGCCGTTGATTGAGCCTGTGAGTCGAAGTGCTTTCGTCGCTGCATCAAATGTCCCCGTGACATTTGCGGAGCCATGCTGCGAAACCGTGGAGCCTTGCGCGGCGCCACTCGCATCGACAGTCAATGTCATCGTGAAGTCGACCGATGTTTCGCCGATCTTCACGCTGCCTTTCCACTCGCCTGCGGCGGATGAGGTCGCGACTGCGGTTGGCGTCGTGTCGTCCTTCTTCTCGTCTTGCATGAATGCATCAATCGCATTTGTGTCGATTGTCATCTCGCTACCGCGTCGACGTCGACCGCCCGCTGGTGGTCCACCCGCACCCGCAGCACCCGCGCCCGCAGCAGTCGGCGCATCCGCAGCACTCGCGGACTTCATGTCGTCCTTCTGTCCTTCTTCATCACTGGTGGGAAGCCACGGAAGTTTGAACTCATTACGCAGCGGCACTGCGAGCAGCACTGTCGCGTTGTCGTAGACCCATGTCGTATCAAAATCACCATATTTCGGGGCGAAATTGCGCGCGCTCTTGAACGCAAGCCAATCGCCCTTGCGATCAAAGGTTGGTTCGCTGTCGCTGAAGAATCCGCATGTCACTTGCGTGAGTGCCTTGGTGCTGTCGGTGGCCTTCGTATCGAAGAGATAGATTGCTTCGAGTTCGGTTTGATCACACGAACGGCTCCAAGCGAGCCACCGCGAATCGTACGAG
Organism: Planctomycetota bacterium; assembly: GCA_003671055.1. Taxonomy (GTDB): domain Bacteria; phylum Planctomycetota; class Phycisphaerae; order Phycisphaerales; family SM1A02; genus F1-140-MAGs142. The sequence goes on along the minus strand of QWPV01000007.1, from coordinate 53,582 downwards.
AAGGAGATTTCGACAGGTCGTGGTCCCTCGGGATTGCGATCGATGTGCGTGATCGCGCCATCTTCAAGTTTCACGAGATCGATGTTGCCAGCCTTGTCTTGCATCGCAATCGACTTCGAATCAGGTGACCACGTGATGGCGGTGCGGAATGCAGTGCCGTCCTTCGTGATCTGCTTCGGTTCGGCGGGACTTGCGCTGATTTTTCCATCTGCGCTCTTGCCATCCGCACTCATCGTGTAGAGCTCGTACTCGCCCGTTGCATCCGAGAAGTACGCGATGGTCTTGCCATCCGGACTCCACGCAGCGTTGCGCTCGAAGACGCCGTCGGTGCGCGTGAGATTGCGCGGTGTTCCATTCTCAGCCGGCGCCGACCAGACATCGCCACGCGCGACAACCGCAACGCGCTTGCCGCTCGGAGAAATCGAACTGCCTTGCAAGTCGGTTGCTGCATCGACCGTGGTTGCGCGAAGCGTTTCGCGATCGCCTGGCACGATGATGTCGACGGGGACGCTCTGCTTCGTCGCGAGGTCGAGGCGATAAATGTGATCACCCCATTGGAAGACCATTTCGCCTGCGCCATCGGTGTCTGGGCCGATCGCGCTCCACTTCACGTCGGTTCCCTTGAAGTGCGTGATCTGCTCAGTCTTGTTGTTGTCCATGTCATACGCGAAGACATTCAACACATTTGTGTCTTCTTTATTGCGATCGCTGAGGTAGTAGACCTTGCTTCCATGCCACATCGGAAGAGTGTCGGTGCCTTCCCAATCGGTGATGCGCTTGGATTCATTCGTCTTGATGTTGTAGAGCCACACATCCGTTGCCATGCCGCCGCGATAACGCTTCCATGTTCGCGTGTCGGTGGAGTGCGGCGTATATGCGAGCCATTCGCCAGTGCGATTGAGTGAACCGCTCGCGCCGTAAGGCACGGGCAGTTGCATTGGAAGTCCACCCGCAGCGTTGACTGTGTAGAGTTTCTGCGCGCGCGCGAGTCCTTCAAGTGCACTTGAGGAGAGCACGAGCGATTTTCCATCTGGCGTCCAATCACAGAGTGACTCTGCACTTGGATGATGCGTCACGCGTTGAGGGATTCCACCTGCGATAGGAAGTGTGTAGATGTCCGCGGCAGAGTCGTAGTTGCCACGAAATGCGATGGTAGTTCCATCAGGAGAAAAACGCGGCGAGCCTTCGAATCCTGCAGGATTCGCAATGGGTCGCGCCGTGCCACCAACCTTCGGAACGAGCCAGAGATCGTTGCCGTAGACGAAGACGATGGAGTCCTTCGAAATGTCTGGATAGCGGCAGAGGCCGGACGTTCCACGCGTCGGCGGTTCGCTCGCCGCGAGTGCAAGTGGCGACGCTGCGAGAGCGGCGGTGAGGACGAGGAATCGGAGCGAGCGAATCCTAGAGACCGAGTCGTTGAATACATCCATACGCGAAGAGTACCTTGAGGAATCGTGTTGAAGTTGCAGCGATGTCACGCGCAAAAAAAGCACAAGGATCATCTCGCGATGATCCTTGTGCGATTGAACGAACGGTGGAGAAGGGATTCGAACCCTTGAAACCCTTACGGGTTTACCAGTTTTCAAGACTGGTGCGTTCAACCACTCTGCCACCCCACCGAGGGCTTCGAATACTACCGCAGAAGTAGTCGACCTCACAAACACACGAATGATCAGGCGCGGCCCGATTCACTCGGGCGCGCCGTACCAGAGCAAGCGAGGCGACGCGCTTACAACTTCGCAGCCAAACATGAGGGAACGCGTCGCAAGTCGCGAGCGCTCAAACACGCATCACGCATATGGCACGTGACCTTGTCCTACGGACGGCTCTTGATGTGGCGCGGACGGATCACCGAGTCGGCGCGGAAGCGTCAACTTCGCGATCACGGCGCTCCATCCAGTTTGATGCGAAGCACCGCATCCGCGTCCAGTATCGCCATCAAAGTACTCGTAGAAATTGATGAGCGTCTTGAATGTGGGATCATTCGCGATTGCCGGATGCACATTCATGCACGGTCGCACACCGTCGGCGCCTGGGAGAAACAGCGAGGAGAGTCGCTTCACGATCTCATCTGCAGCATCAAGAATCGTGATGGTTTTTCCGCTGCCGACGGGATATTCAATTTTGAATTCATCACCGTAGTAGTGATGAAATTTCTGCAGACTCTCAACCAGCAGGAAGTTGATCGGCAGCCACACAGGTCCGCGCCAATTGGAATTGCCGCCGAAGAGTCCACTGCGACTCTCTGCGGGTTCGTATTGCACGGTGTGTGCTGCGTTGTCCGCAAAGAAAACGAAGGGGCGATCGCGCAGCGCGGCGGACATGCTTCGCACTCCGTGCGGGGAAAGGAAGTGCGTTTCATCGAGCGCCTTGCGGAGCAGCGCTTTCATGCGGTGGCCGCGCAGCAACGAGAGCAATCGACGATCGCCGCGACCTGGCTCCGTCCAGCGAGACACAAGTCCCGCGAGTTCGGGTCGCTCCTTGAGATACCACTCGAGTCGCGCGCGGAAGACAGGGAGTTTCTCGAGTAATTCGGGCTCAATCGTTTCCACGCAAAAGAGCGGCATCAATCCGACTATCGAGAAGAGCTTGAGTGGAACGAGTTTGCCTTCGGGCAATTCGATGACATCAAAGTAGAAACCTTCTGCTTCATCCCACAGGCCTTGGCCATCTCCGACTGCACTCATCGCTTGTGCAATCTGCAAGAAGTGTTCGAAGAACTTCGCAGCAAGGTCTTGATAGAAGGGGCGATCGTGCGCGAGTTCAAGCGCCATCTTCATCATCGTGAGCGCGAACATCGCCATCCAACTTGTGCCGTCCGCTTGACGCAAGCGTCCGCCGGTGGGCAGTGGTTGCGAGCGATCGAAGACGCCGACGTTGTCGAGACCGAGGAATCCACCTTCGAAGATGTTGCGGCCATCCGCGTCCTTGCGATTGACCCACCATGTGAAGTTCATCAGCAAGCGATTGAAGATTGATGCGAGGAAATCAAGATCCTCAACACCGTTCGCGCGTCGATCGATTTGGAACACGCGCATCGCTGCCCATGCATGGATCGGCGGATTCACATCGCCGAATGCCCACTCGTAGGCGGGCATCGCGCCGTTGGGATGCATGTAGTGATCGGTGACGATCTTCTTGAGTTGATCCTTCGCAAACTCCGCATCAATCGGCGCGATCGCGACGCAATGGAAGCAAAGGTCCCACGCCGCAAACCACGGATATTCCCACGTATCCGGCATCGAAAGCACGCTTGATGCAGAGAGATGCGCCCAATCGTGATTGCGTCCAGACTTGCGTGCAGCTGGTGGAGGCGGTTGCGTCGGATCGCCTTCGAGCCAGCGACGCACGTCGTATTCGTAGTACTGCTTGCTCCAAAGAATTCCCGCCCACGCTTGCCGCTGCATGCGCGCAACTTCGGGATTCGGATCCAACGCTTGCAGAATCTCGTAGTACTCGTCGGCTTCAGACTTCCGATCTTCAAGGACGACTGGCGCGTCCTTCATCGGAAAGTTCGTGTGCTCGGGCGCGATGGTGATATCGATCGACTCGCGTCCACCAGCGGGAATAGTGAGTCGATGCCAGAGCGCGACTTTCGTGCCACGCATTGCGGGGTTGACTGCGTCGGTCTTGCTTTCCACTACCCGCGCGTGAATGCCATCTTTGAAAAAGCGACCGTTGCGCGGTTCGTTGCCGTGCCGTTGCACATTCGTGTCGTTGTCGCAGAAGAGTTGCTCCGCGCGCGGATCATGTCGAATGACGTAGTTTCCTAGCACAGGATGCTTCGCCACAATCGATGCGCCATCCGCGCCGCGCTCAAGCGACGGTCGCGCGCCATCATTCCACGACCAGGTGTTGCGGAAGAACGCTTGTGGTAGCAAATGGAGTTCAGCGGTCTCGGGACCGCGATTGACGACTTCGATATGCAACACTGTCTCCTCAGCGCCGCGCTTCGCATACGAGATCCACACTTCGAAGAAGCGTTTTTCATCGAGGATTCCAGTGTCTGCAAGTTCGTACTCATCTTCCGCTTTCGTGCGACGATGGTTCTCCGCCACGAGTGCGTCGTATGGAAACGCAGTCTGCGGATAGACGTACATCATGCGATTCCACGCATGACTCGGCAGCGCATCTTCGTGGAACCAATACTCCTTCACGTCCTCGCCGTGATTGCCTTCCTCATTCACGAGACCGAAGAGTCGTTCTTTGAGAATCGGATCCTTGCCGTTCCACATCGCGACACTGAAGCAGAGCGTGCACTCTTTATCACTCCAGCCACCAATGCCATCTTCGCCCCATCGATACGCGCGACTTCTCGCGTGATCGTGTGGGAAAAAACTCCACGCATTTCCATCGGCGGAGTAGTCCTCGCGCACGGTTCCCCATTGGCGCTCGGAGAGATACGGTCCCCAATGCCGCCACTGAAGGCGTTCATCGGGGTGGATCATGCGTTCGCGTTCGGTCAGCATTAGGGTTGATCGTGCGGAGAGGCGCTCGAAAGCGGTGCGCTCAATCGCGGGTTCTCCGCAACATCGAGCACGTGGTGCAAGTCAGGAAAACGCGAGAGTAACTCAAGTGGCGCAGCAACGCTCCATGCTTGCGCGAAGCAACCACGCGGTTTGAACGGTGCTTCTGCATCACGCACTTCTGGAATGCTTCCGATGCAACACTGGCGAAGTTGCGTGCGGAAGGCGAACGCGATGCCGCGCACGAACACACTTTCGCGGCGCAGTCGCCAATGTGAACTCACGAGCAGCAGCAAGAGAAATGGCCATGCAGTGCCTTGGTGATAGCTGCGATCGCGCTGCGCTTGATTTCCCTCATACGTCCGCACATAACGAGGGTCGTGCGGCGAAAGTGTGCGAACCCCATAAGGAGTGAGCAGATCACGGAGCGCAACGCGGAGAATGCTCTGCGCGCGTTCCTCAGGAAGGATCGGATAGCGCAAGCCCGTCGCGAAGAGTTGATTCGGCCGAATCGATGCATCGTGACCATCGCGGCGCACAGACTCGGGAAGTCCTTCATCTTCAGTTTCGAGCACATCGAACAAGCAGCCGTCGCGCGGATTCCAGAAGCGCTCGAATCCGCGAGCAGTGTTTTGCGCGAGTGCGCCGAATTTTGTGGGGTCCGCGCCGATGCGTGCGGCGATCGCTTCAAGTCCGCGCAGCCCTTCGTGCCAGAGTGCGCTGAGTTCAACAGGCTTTCCACGCCGAGGCGTAATGACATCCGTGCCGATGCGCGCATCCATCCACGTGAGTTGCACGCCCGCTTGCGAAGCGTGCACGAGTCCATCGACATCCACACGCACACCGTTACTCGTTCCACGCAAGTACGCAGCAATGATCTCTTCTGCTTTGGGCCACAATTCGCGCGCAAACACGAGATCACCGGATTGCTCAACGGTGCGACAGAACGCGCCAAGGAAGAGCAGTGGCGCATCCGCGCTGTTGTATTCCGCGACGCCGGTTTGATCAGGAAATCGATTCGGCAAGAGTCCATCGCGAAGGTGCTCAGCAAATGTGCGAAGGACGAGTTTCGCGTCTTCGAGTCGACCCGTCGCAAGAAGTAAGCCCGGAAGTGAGAGCATCGCGTCGCGTCCCCAGTCTTCAAACCACGGGAAACCAGCGAGAATCGAGCGACCTTCGCGTCCGTGCTCCCGACTGCGCGCAACAATGAATTGATCCGCAGCGAGTACGAGTTGACGCGAGGTCGGCCCACTCACTGTGTCACGCGCAGCGTCATAGAGGGTTGCCGCGCGCGCACGCGATGCGGCGATCAAGTGCGCAGCGCTCGGATTTGAAACGGGCGCGGTAGAGACGACGAGTGACGCTTGCGCGCCAACCGCGAGTGCGAATGGAATATCAAGTGCGTGAAAACTTGAGGCAAGTGAGTCGTAGCCGCGCGCTTCTTCTTCGCCGAGCCGAAAATTACGCCACCATCCACCAGCAGTTTGCATGACTGGGGCTTGCGCAGGAGGCGTCGTGCAACTTGACTCCACCACGAGCGTTGTCGGTGTCGCAGCGAACGCGTTTGTCGGAAGCGTGATTGTGGCGCGGTGCGCTTCAAGATGAAGCGTGGGGCTCCAGTTCGCAGACGGATCGAGCGAATGAAAATCGCGATGCTCTACGAAGAGTGATGCAGTGAGCGTGACGGGTTCGCTCGCATCACTCAGCGCGTAGCAGAGTGCAAACCCTGCGTTTCCGAGGAGTGGAACGATGCGCCGTTCAATCGTGCATCCGTTGACTTTGAAGGTCCACGTGGGAATCCCATCTTCAAGTGCGAAGCCAACCAGGTTGTCGCTCGCATTCGGTGCGATGGTGCCGTCGGCCCAACATGCACTCACAAGTGGAAACTTCAACTCGCCCATCGTGACTGTTTCAAGCACGCACGGCACAAGCATGCGACGCGCGACTGGAGCTTGCGTGGCGTGCACGAAGAGTCCGTGGTAGCGGCGCGTGCGAATACCCGAGAGCGATCCACACGCGAATCCTCCGAGGGTGTCGGTGACGAGCCACTCAAGTTCGGTTGCGCGCGCGATCGATTGCACATCTGCGCGGGAGAGCAGCGGATAAGAAGCGTGGAGTGGTGCGTTACCCATGTGCTCGATCTTTCGAAACGTTGCGAGCGTGCAGCGTACTCGCAGCAACTCCGATTGCGATCAATGTGTTTCGATGACTTCGATCATCGATCCAAGAAGTGGGCGCGCGCCCCAACGATGCGCTTGCGGTTCTCCGAAGATCAGCGCATCCGTTCGGCGGACATTCGCGGTGCACTCGCCGACGCGCAAGAGTTGCCGAGCTTCGTTACACGACATGCGGAGCCGAAAAAAACCGCTTTCGTGGGAAAAACCTTCGTGGGATGCGAGGAGTTCCGCGCCGAGCTGTGTGGGTTCGATGTCGTGGATTTTAAGTGGAAATGTCGCGAGATCCGCGTGTGGACTCTGATGCAGTGTCCAGTCAGTTGGACGAACGCCGAGGTGTCGCACCGCTGTGCCGATCAAGACTGGAGCAATGCACGGTGCATCTTCGCCCAAGAGCTCCGCGACAGCGCTGTCGCACGGACGCGCGAGCACGTCGGCTGTTGGCGCGAGGACGCGAAGTTGACCGTGAACAAGGACGCCGAGGTAGGTACTGATTGCGATCGCGTCCGCGATGTCATGCGTCACGATGAGCGCGGTGGTGTGACGCGCAGCGAGGACGCGGCGGAGCGACGAACGGAGCGCGAGTCGCAGCGTGCGGTCGAGATTTGCGAAGGGCTCGTCGAGGAGGATGACTGCGCCTTCGCGTGCAAGAGCTCGCGCGATCGAACAGCGTCGGCGTTCACCTGCAGAAAGGGACGATGCACTGCGGTCGAGCAGATTCGCAATCTCAAGGTCCTGTGCAGTCGACGCGACGATCGCTGCGCGTGCATCACGCGATTCCCCGCAACGTTTCGAGTGTGGCAGACGCGCGCTGTCGATGTTTTCACGGACAGTGAGATGTTCATGCAGCAGCGCGTCATCAAACGCGATGCCGAGATTTCGTGCGTGTGGCGCAAGCGTGGTCACATCGTTGCCGTGAATCTGTACAACGCCATCGCATGCGACGAGCCCAGCGATCGCGGCAAGAAGCGTGCTCTTTCCTGCGCCGCTTGCGCCCAGCAGCGCGACAATCGCGCCGTGAGGAATGTCCAACGCGACAGCATCGAGGATCGGAGACGTGCGTCCCGCGGCGCGAACAGTCAATGCGCGAACCGAGACTGCAGGCGACGTCGAGTTGATCGGAGGTTGCTGCGTCACAAGAACTTCCGTGAGGATCATTCGACGATCACTCGAGGAGCGCTACAGCTTGAGGTCGCGCTCGGTGCGTCGTCGCTTCAACTCTGCATCAATGAATCCCCACACCGCGCCGTTGAGCACCGTCATCGGGTTACCCACTTCATGGCCGGTGCGGTGATCCTTCACACGGTTGTCGTAGAACACGTAACTGCGAATCTGGTTGCCCCAGTCGCGCGTCACCTTGCCGCCGGTGGCTGCGCTAATTTCCGCAGCGCGACGGTCTTCTTCGAGTTGTTCAAGTTTCGCGCGCAGCACGGTAAACGCCTGCTTGCGATTCTGTGGCTGCTCGCGGAACGTACTCGCAACCACTTGAATTCCCGTAGGAATGTGCGTGAGTCGAATCGCACTCGCGACCTTGTTCACGTTTTGGCCACCAGGACCACTCGCGCGCACAAAGGGCGTGATTTCGACATCCTTCTCAGGGATTTCAAGATCGGTCTCTTCAAACTCTGGCGTCACGTCAACAGTCGCGAAACTTGTTTGCCGTTTTCCTTCTGCATTGAAAGGCGACACACGCGCAAGTCGATGCGCGCCGCGTTCGCAACTGAGATAGCCGTACGCAAACAAACCCGTGATGCGATAGCCAACCTCAGAGACGCCAACTTCCGCGCCCGCGTTGCGATGGAGCTCTTCGTATTTCCATCCCATCTCTTCAAAGAAGTAGAGGTACATGCGTTCAAGCATGCCCCCCCAATCTTCGGCTTCAGTACCGCCCGCGCCTGCTTGGATGATGAAGAAGCAATTGCGATGATCGTGCTTGGCACCAAGCAGCGACTGCTGCTCGACTTTGTCCATAAACGCGAGCAAATTGAAGAGCGACTCATCGACTTCCTTCAAGAGCGCTTTATCGTTGCCTTCTTTCGCGAGTTCGTAACCGACCTGCGCGTCTTCAAATGTACGCATGACTTGTTCGAGCGGCTCAATCTGCGCACGCACGACCTTCAATGCATCGATTGTTTTTTGCGCCTCCTTCTGGTTGCTCCAGAAGTTCTCGTCACTGAGCCGGTCGTTGAGCATCTTCCGTCGTGCAGACTTCTCGTCGAAGTTAAAGAGAGTCGCGGATCGTCAATATCCGCGCCTCAAGATCATTGAGAATGGGCTGGTGTGCGTCAAAGTGCATGGGTCGCGAATGCTAGCGGAAACTGCCGCTACCGAGGGTACATTTCCCGCTACCTTTCCCGCGATGCGTGCACCGACCGCCATGTTTGTCTCGTCAAGAATCGCTTCGATGGCCGAGTCCGCAACACTCGCCGTCGGTGCGAAAGTCGTGGCAGCCAAAGCGAAAGGCCATGATGTCGTCGCGTTTGCAATGGGCGAACCGGATTTCGACACGCCCGCGAACATCAAGCAAGCAGCGATTACCGCGCTCGAAAAAGGCATGACGAAGTACGCACCGACAGCGGGCGAGAAGTCTGCGCGCGAAGCGATCGCTGCGAAATTGACGCGTGAGAATGGAGTTCCGACAGCATTTGATCAAGTGACGATCACTGCTGGCGCGAAGCACGCGATCTACATGGCGCTGCAGGCGATCGTTGAGCCGGGTCGGGGTGATGAAGTTCTGCTGCCATCACCAGCATGGGTGTCGTACAAGCCGCTCATCGAACTTGCTGGTGCGAAGTGCATCGAGATTGCGGGTGCTGTGGAGAACGGATTCCGCATCACACCGTCGCAACTCGCAGCATCGATCAACGCGAAGACTGTCGGCATCGTCTGGAATTCACCCTCGAATCCATGTGGCATCGCGTATCCCGCAGTCGAAGTGCGTGCGTTGTGCGACGAACTGAGCAAGCACGAAAAGATCGTTGTGATCAGCGACGAGATCTACGAGAAGTTGATCTATCCCGAGATCGCGCCAGGGCTCACGCACTTCTCGCCAGGTTCATTCGACGCACTGCGCCATCGCACGATCACCGTGAACGGCTTGAGTAAGTCCTACGCGATGACAGGTTGGCGAGTGGGATACCTTGCCGCGCCACTCGCGATGGCGAAAGAGCTCATCAAGTTGCAAGGACAGATGACAAACTCGATCCCGAGTTTCTTCTATCCCGCAATCGTCGAAGCGCTCACCAACAGCGCAGACAGCGTGGAAACAATGCGCGCACGATTCGCAACTCGCGCCGTGCTCATGCACGAGGCACTCGCAACAGTGGCTGACATTCGCAGCGTCGCTCCAAACGCCGCCTTCTACGCATTCCCCGATGTAAGCGCCCACTTCGGCAAGACTTCACCACAAGCCACCAAGATCACCAGCGCGCAATCCTTCGCAGACGCTCTGCTCGAAGAAGCCCACGTCGCAGTCGTGCCTGGCGAAGACTTCGGCGAATGCGCCCGCGGCAACATCCGCCTCTCCTTCGCGTGCACCGAAGCAAACATCACGAATGGTGTTGAACGCTTGCGCACATGGGTCGCATCACTGCGCTGATCAACAATTGTGGACAAACAATTGTGGACAGGCACATTCTCAAACATTTGTGGACAGGCACATTCTTAGGGTGAGGGGTTTGGCTGTTTCCGTTGGTAGCCCAGCTGAAAGTGGAGAATCGTTTACTGAGTTGCGGACTGTTCAGCGCCGCGAGAGTCGTCAGGGGCGACTTTTTCTGCGGTCATCGCTCGTCGCAGGCCCAGATTTCGAACCTGCGTAATGAGAAAACCCGCGTGCACCGTTGCTCCGCGTCCCCGATATCCGATTTGAGGTGGTCAATGACCTACACGCTGCTCCACACGGGCAGCATGCGATGTTGCCCACGACGAGCTGCTTCGCGCGCGACGGATTCTTTGCTTCCATAGCAACTCCCTCTCGTCGCGCTGACGATGGATAACGCACAGTCTTCGATCGAATGCGGGTGCAACTGTGACGAGCGCTCTTCTTGCAACTCGCTCCACCATCTCGCAAGAGAGTGCGCGGCGAACTGGGCTGCATGCGATCCTCGCAACAATGCCGCATGCGCACATGCGATCGCGTCTGCCACTGCATCTGGCTCCGACTCTCGAATCCACGCTGCCTTGTCGGGCCGAGCGCAACGCCCAGCTTGGTCAACACGGTAAAGATGTTGGAGCAGACTTCGCGTCGAGACTGGGTTTCCTTCAGTAGGTGTTGATGGAATTGTGTCGCTATGGCTTTCATCGCTGCACCTCGTTTTGCAAGGAAACACAGGTTCCCAGCAAAGTTCGAGCAGCCGCTTGCGTGGATCATCCTGTGTCGCAGCACCGTCGATGCAGGCGCGCTTCACGCCATCGCAGAGTCGCTGCCACTGGATTCGCGCTGAGCTCATGATGCTCGATGGAATCGATGTTGCGACACCTGCATGAATCTCGTTCAGTTCAACGTAAGTCGCGACAGTCTCGAGAGCTCGTCGATCAAGCACTCTCAGAGACTTGAATCGACCCTCCCAAAAATGTCCCGTGACCCCGTCCTCTCGATTCCATTTTTTTGCGCACGGTTCCTTCAGGATTTTGTGAAAGAAACTAAGGCTTGAGAGATCACTTCGGGCAGTACGCAAGCGCTCGGGGCTTTTCATCAACATCGCAACTTCCAGTTCCAACGCAGCTTGCGCGTCCGTATTTGTGCCTTTCTGATGGATACGGTGACTCGCGATGAGCGCCACCCGTCGGAGGGCAACCTCATAATCAGACCATGCCGCGACGACCTCCGGTCGGGTCCTCAGCAGTAAGTGAAGGTGGTTTTCCATCGCGCAAAACGCCAATACATCGATCGCAAAATGCTGCACAAGAAATTCGAGCCGCGCGGCAATCAACGCCCTGCGCTTCGGGTCGATGAGCAGCGACTCTCTGCGCACACAACGAGAAATGCAGTGGTAAACCCCAGAGTGTGCAGCGTCCACGATGTCTGATCTTTTCCGAGCCATGCGATGACGTTACAGGCGAATTGGAACACCTCCCCGATTTCTCGCCTTAATTCTGGCGAGAATTGTGCCTGTCCCAAAGCAGAAGCCCAGTGGCGAAAGCTGCTGGTTCGTCGAAATGTGCCTGTCCCAAGATTGGAGACCAAGATTGGAGAACACGGCGCTATGGACTGCGCGGAGGCAGTTACTTCGTTTGCGAAACCGCTGGCGCAACGGCCTTCTGCTGCGCGAACATCCAGTCGAGGATGCCGTTGTCGCCGAAGGTGAAGGCGGGGGCCCACGAGGCGTGGCCGACTTTCGTGTACTCGCGGTACATCGGGTTTGGCTGGCGCTTTGGCATCGGCGTTGGATGATTTGGATCGGGCTTGGGTCGGTTCTTGCGCGCGAGTTCGGCGCTTGCGGTTGCGATGGCTTCGTTCATCGCACGTGAGAGTGCAACAGGGACAATCGGATCATCGTCTCCATGCACGATGAAGAATGGAATCGCGGCGACGATCTCTGCGGTCTTAGGGTCTCCGCCGCCGCAGATAGGCGCGACTGCAGCGAAGAGTTCGGGTTTGCGCGCGGCAAGATCGAATGAACCGAAGCCGCCCATTGACAAGCCCGTGAGATAGATGCGCGCCCGATCGACTCGCTGCGTCGCGAGCACTTCATCGATTGCTTGCATCACCGCGCGCATCGATCGCATCGGCTCTGCACTGAACTTGGGCATCTCATTGCGTTCACGGATTCCAGCGAGGTCGATGGGTGACCAGAGTTCATCCTTGTGACATTGCATCGCAAGAACGAAGCATGGATGCTTCGCTTGAAACGCGTCACTCATACAAAGATGTGGAAAGTGTTGAAGCTGAATCTTGTTGTCGTCGCCGCGTTCACCAGCACCATGCAGAAACACAATCAACGGAAACTTCACATCCGCAGACGCGTGCGCGAGTGCAGCGCTCGGCGTGATGAGTTGTCCGCGATAGATCGCTTCAGTTTCGCCGTGCTGCGCTGCAACTTTCGCTTCGATTACAGCGAGATGCGCCGCGCTCAAGAGTGTTGGGGTCGCCACGCCGTCTTCAACAACCGGCGCGCTTGCAGCACAGGATGCCGCGAACACAATGAATAGCACGACCGAAGCGACGAGTTTCATGCACGGAAGGGTACGGCAACATCTCGGTTCATCCCGAGATTGCCGATCGGTTTCCCAATCGGTGTTGGTTGCGGGCGCACTTCGTAGTTTGGTGTCAGCGCGATGTTGAGTGGCAAGCGCTTGCCGGTTGGATCGCGCGGAACTCTCTCTTCATCGATCATGCGCTGAATCGCCATGATTCCCTCGATGAGCATCTCTGGTCGCGGTGGGCAACCAGGGACATAGACGTCGACGGGGATGTATTGATCGATGCCTTGCACGACCGCGTAGGTATCGAACACGCCACCAGTGGATGCGCATGCGCCCATCGAGATGACCCACTTTGGTTCCGCCATCTGCTGGTAAACGCGCTGCAGCACCGGGAGCGTTTTCACGCTAACGCGACCCGCGACGATGAGCAGATCTGCTTGCCGAGGAGAGAAGCGCATGACTTCTGCACCAAAGCGTGAGAGATCGAATCGCGAACATGCGGTTGCCATCAACTCGATGCCGCAGCACGCAGTTGCAAAGGGCAGCGGCCAGACGCTAGAGCGTCGAGCCCAGTTCACCACGCGGTTGAGTTGCGTGGTCACCACGCTGTCGTTCGGGAGGGCAGTTTCGAGTCCCATTGTTTCGGTAGACCTTCGCTCGGCTAGAAAAAAGCCACGCGCAAAGTGCGCGTGGCGATGCGTTTCAGATTGTAGCGGGTTCAGGCAACTGCTTTGTAAAGATCTTCGCGACCGTACATCAGCGCGTACATGCGATCGATCTTCATCATGCGAAGCAGATCGCGGAGTTGGCCGTTCGCGCCGAAGATCACCGGGCGCATACCCATCGTGTTGCAGCGATTGCGGAGGTCGATGAGCATGCCCAGGCCCATGCTCGAAAGCACGGTGACGGAGCTGAAATCAAGCACGAGGCTTGAGTTTCGCGGGAAATTGTTGGCGCTGAGTGCGTCTGCAATCTCCGAAATGATGATGGGCGCTTCGCGCTGACCTACGACCGGACAGGTGATGCGGGCGACGACGCCTCGGGGATGCCGCTCAACAGCGACATATTGGGCGAGCGATCCACGTTCAGAGCCATTAGATGTGTGGAAAGGAGTCACCCCATTTTCTTCGACCGTCTGACGGCGCAAATGGAGCGTGGCTGTCGAGAATCTCAGAATTCGTGCAATCGGCCGGGAGATGTGCCTGTCCCGAATCGGATCTGTCCCGAATCGGATCCCGAATCGGATCCAGGGATGTTTCCAAAAACAACAACCCCCGAGTCTCTTGACTCGGAGTTTGTGCCTGTCCCGAATCGGGAAATTGTGCCTGTCCCAAATCGGGGACGACAACCCCCGAGTCTCTTGACTCGGAGTTTGTGCCTGTCCCGAATCGGGAAATTGTGCCTGTCCCAAATCGGGGACCCAAATCGCGGACGATTCGCGCTTGGGAGAGTGGATTGCCGAAAGATGGGGGGTGGTGTGTGGGTTCGAGTCTGTAGGGCGGAGCCCTCAAGCCACGCTCGACGCGGGAGTTCGATACGGAACGCCGGATGATCCCTCCCTCCCCAGCAGGACCCGCCAAGCAGGATGCGACGCGATATGCAAGAACTTCATCTCGAACCGCCGTTGACCTTTTCCTCGGGTGCATTTGCTGTCGCGAATGAGCCGCTTTCGGTTGCGGCGCCGCGTGCGTCTTGTGAAGAGCCGCGGCGGCACGCGCCTGCGACGGCACATGTGACTTCGCCTCGCGTTGCGGAGACACTTGCGCGTGGAGAGCAGACGCTCGCGCAACTCGAAGGGTGCATGAAGGAGACGCGCGACATTTCGTCTTCGGCTGTTGTTCATGCGAACGAACTGCAAGAGCGACTGCGATTGGGTGTGCGAATGTTGCAGGCGCTTGACGTGCAATTGAAGCGTGCTGAAGAAGCGGCGCCAGCGGTTGAACTCGCAACGGATCACGCAAGTTCGCGGGTGGACAAGATTATTGCGGACAAACTGACGTGGCTCGATGGTGAGATTCAGTGGCGACTTTCGCGTCTTGGCGAAGTGGAATCGCGCTTGGAGAATGCGGTGAATGAGCGGCTCGCGGCGTTCTCGACGGGACTCGATCAAGTCACGCAGGGCGCTGCGCAACACATCGATGCGTCGAGGAATGCGCTTGAAGCGCAACTCGCACGTGCGCGTGATCTCGTGCAACTCGGCGCGGATGCAGAGCGCAGTCTGGCCCAGCTTGAACAACGGCTCGATGCGGCGCGGCATGTGCTCTTAGAGATTGACGCGCGGCTCGGCGGCGGCGTGGAAGAACTTGATGCGCGCGCGGAGACGCTTGCATCACTTCGAGACGCGGCATTGCGCATGACGCAGACGCTCTCTGAGGCGTGCGCCGAGACTGCGACATCGCTGACGGCGCGCGTTGAAGAGTCGCGTCGTATGCAGGATTCGCTTCGCTTCCTCGTGGAACGCGGCGAAGAAATGTCAGGAAGTCTCGCGGTGGTTGAGGATCGCATCGCGCGATCGAAGGGCGGCATTGACGCGACATTGCGCGCGCTTGAGCCATGGGAGGCGATTGTGATTGGCGGCGATCCAGCCAAGATTGCATCCGCTGCGCGTGGTATCGCTGCGGTGGTGCGCGAACAACTTTCGAGTGAAATGAAAGTCGTTTCCGCAAGCCTTCGTCAATTTGCCAATCGTACGGAACGCGCGTTTACATCGATCGAACTTGATGCGGATGGAACGGCGCGAAGCCACGCGCGTGCGCCGGATGCGCGCGAACTTGCGATTGAAGTGCTGCGGCTTGATGCGCCTGCGTTTCACACAAAGCCCGTCGCGGCGATTTGAGTTCACGCGTTAGCGATCGATCGCAACGCCATCGAAGTAGTGCATGAGTTCAGTCGGCACTTCACCAGTGACTTTCCGCATATTGTCGAGCGCGTCGCCGATGTAGAAATCAGCGCTGCCGCCTGCGTCGAGGAAGAGAGACACGGAACCGAGGCCAGCATCCTTCACGTGGTACTCGTTTGTGCCACCTGTTCCAATGCACTGCACTGCGAAACGATAGCGGTCGCGACCTGCGCGATCGGCGAAGAGTCCGAAGGCTTGCTGTGCTGCTGCGCCGATGGCGAGAACATCGCAGTGGTAACTGTCATCCCCGCTTGACTCGATGAGCACCGCAACACTTTCATCCCACGCGCCGCCGCAGTTTGCGGCAGTAAGACTTGTGTAACTGTCATTGCCGCCTTCCTCGAGAAGCACGCCGCCCGCTTGGTGCGCGGCTGCGGCGATGCCGTAGCGATCGGACTTGCGCACGTCATCGCCACCGCGATCGCGAATCGCGCCGATCCCGAAGTAGTAGCCGCACGCTTGCGAAAATTCGCCGCTCTCACTGCGATCGTTGCCGCCGAGATCATCGATGAAACCAGTACCGCCAGGCACATCGCGACGGAAACCGAATCCCATGCCGATGCCCCACGAAACATCGCACACCGTGAGGCCGTACACGCTCGGCGCAGCGCCATCCACGCGATAGAGATCGTTGCCTTGCGCGTCGAGAATCGTGCCCACGCCGAGTGGTCCACCGAGTGCAACACCAAAGATGCCGCACTGATAGCGATCATCTCCAGCGAGATCAGCAATCGCGCCGATGCCTGCAACACCCGTCGCGACTGACCACTCGACACCGCGATAAACATCGTTGCCAGCACGATCGACGATCACGCCGACGCCGCAGATTCCTGTGCCCACGCCGTTCGTTGTACATTCGTAGCGATCATCGCCACCACGATCATCGATGAAGGCGATCGCGCCCACACCGGTTGCGGGTCCAAACGTACCGCCGTCGTGCACATCGTTTCCAGCAAGATCAACGACGCCGCGATCCTCGTACGCTTTGTGCCGCCAGTGGTACTTGTCATCGCCGCCGAAGTCAAAGACTGCAGCAACGACGGAGAGGTCGTATTCGTTTGGGCCCTCGCCGCCGATGACGATCCATCCGAGATCCGGAATCTTTTCGCATGAGATGATCGTGCCCGTCACCGCATTCTTCAATTCGTCGGCGAGCGGTTCACCTTCCATCGCAGGAATACCAGCGGTAATCGCAAGCTCAACTTCAAGATGCTCAACGGCCGCAAGCAATTTCGCGCGGTCGACGCCGCTGAATCCTGTGGTCGCAATCTCTCGCGCGCGTGTATCTTCTGCGGCGATGCGAATGTCGGCAACTCGCGCGTGAAGGAGTTGCGCAACATCACCGCCGAAGGACTCGCCCAATGCGCTCGGCTGGACCGCGCCTTCCACAATGGACCGCGCGCCATTGAGGAGAAAGTCCATGAGCCAGATACACGATTGTGGATGCTCGACTTTGAACGTGCCGTGCGATTCGGTTTCTTCGAGCTTCATGTCGAAACTCGCGGCGGCTGATTTGGCCAACGCGGTGAAAGGATGCGTGGCGAGTTCCGTCGCATCAGGGCTCAGGCGGTGGACAATCGCCGCGGCATCGAAGGGGTTCGCAAACAACGCATGCAGCGATGGTGGAAGATCGAGACGCTTATGTTTCTGTTCGAGCGCGGGCAGGCTCTTCAATAGGGCATCCGCGCGAAGCCGAGCCTGCGGTCCGAGTGCTTCGAGCAGCGCCGCGTCCTCGTTCTGCGGAGGAGTTTGCGTATGGAGACACACGGCAATGCATGCGCAAAGGAGCATGAAGGCAGCGTACACTCACGCGATGCGCGACCGACGGATTGTTCGAAATCAAGACTCCCACGAATTCACCGACAGCAGTCGTGGCGAGCGGTTGCAACGCGTGATGGCCGACGCAGGCGTTGCATCGCGGCGTGAATGCGAAGCACTCATCCTTGCGGGCGAAGTCGTGGTGAATGGACACCTCGTCAACACGCTGCCTGCGTGGGTAGATTTTGCGAAGGACGATATTCGTGTCGGTGGCACGCGACTCAAGCCTTCCGAACAACACGTGTACATCATTCTCTTCAAGCCACGCGGAGTGGTGTGCACAAACAGTGATCCTGAAGGTCGTCCGCGCGCGATTGATTTGATCAAGCATCCGCTCAACACGCGACTCTATTGTGTTGGTCGGTTGGATCTTGAAAGTTCTGGTCTCTTGTTCCTCACCAACGATGGTGAACTCGCGAATCGACTCACGCATCCTCGCTACGAAGTGCACAAGGGGTACGAAGTTGTGCTCGGCGGAAGCGTGGATGAATCCGATCTCAAGCAACTTGAGCAAGGCATCTATCTCCCCGAACGTGAAGGAGAAGGCTCGCGCACTTCACGCAGCGAACTTCGTCTCATTAAGCGCGATCGCGAGAAGACCACGATCTACATGGAACTGCGCGAAGGCCGCAATCGCCAGATTCGCCGCATGATGCAGCGTGTTGGTCATCCGGTGAAGAAATTGCGCCGCGTGAAGTTTGGACCGATTCAATTGAAGGGGCTCGCAGTGGGCGAGTGGCGTGAACTCATGAGCGCGGAGTTGCGCACGCTTCGTCGTGCTGCTGGATTACTCGCACCGCGGCCTGGACATGCACCGAAGGCTGGCGCGAAGACGACATCGACCCTGAGTCCAACAGTCGTCGTGAAGCCGAAGAGCGATCGTGTGGGCGCAGGCATTGATGTCACGCCGAACACGCGCATTCTCTCGACTGCGAAAGCACGCGCGAATCCGAAGGCAACAGTGGCTACGAAAGCGGCGCCAGTGCGAGGCGCACGCGCGCCAGCACGAGGCACAAGCGCGCCAGCACGAAGCGCTAGCGGTGCCAAGCGCGCGCCATCAGCGAAAGCTCCAACGCGCGGGGCATCTCGTGAGGCGCCTCGCAGCGCGCCGCGTGGTGCAGCGAAGGGCGCACCTCGTGGAACAGCGCGCGGCGGTCGCTAGGCGTTGAACAAAACGCAGCATCGGGCGAAGGGCGGCTTTGCCGGCGAGCCGTACGAAAGTACTCGAAACCGCGCGATATCCACGCGATCCAGCGAGAGAGAGCCATCGCGCGGTCAGTCGCGAGCACTCGAATTCAGTAAATCCAGCTCTCGAACGCGGCGACGTCAGGAGTCACCGTGCACACCGGGTCCGACATCAGAATGAGCGCATCGAGGATGTCGCCCTCAGTGTCATCGACCGCGAGTTGCGCGAGTTCCGCACCGATTCCAACACCGCGCGTGCGGAGCCACGTGAGAATGGATTCACGACGACTCACCGCAGCGTTGCCAGCACCTCTGTAGCCAGTCGATGGAATCTCTGCGGTGTCGAGCGTGCTGGCGGTATTGGATTCACAGATCGCAACACGCGCGTTGTTGTCGCCGGTGCATGGTTCGATGCGCACACCCTTGGATGCAAGTGGATGTGCAACCTCAGCAATGAGCGCCCATGTTTTCTTGAAGAGTCGAAGGTTGGTCGGCGCAAGCGGTGTTGAGCGCGCGCGATCACATGCGCGGCGTAATTCCTTTCGATCGGTGGTGCGCATCGCGCGTCGCCAATCGCGTGCCGAGGGGAATGACGCCATCCATGCCGCAATCGCATTCCACTCTTCTGCGACTCCTTGCGCTGCGAGATGTTCGCGCGCGATGCTCAAGGGTGTATCGATGCGCCACAGATGCGAGAGGCCATCGCGTGTGGATTCTTCGATGCGACGGCGAAGGCCATTGCGATCAAGTTTTTCGCTGCCAAGGATTGGTGATGCACCTGGCCATGCACGCCACACGTGACGGATCTTCGGTGCGCCAGCCGAATCAGCACCGCTAAATGCGACGCCGTGCAACGTGAAAGGAGTTCGTTTAACCACGTCCGCAACCGCCTTGTGGCTTGCCACATCCGCAACCACCGGAGTGCACGTGCCCGATTGGTGCAGCGCTGCTCTCACTCGAACCCGAGCTTCCGCAACCGAACGTAGAAAGTCGGCGCACGAATTTGCGTCCCTTGTTCGATGGATCTTCGACGGTGAGGTCAGCATCCTTCATGGGGCGGAGCAGTTCGATGACTGTGCCATCTTCGACGGCGACGTATTCGTAAATGGGCATAAGAGGTTCTTTCACGCGCAGCCTACACGCCGCGCGTTTGTGGTTCCCAGATGTGTTTGTGTAATTGCGTTTGTTGACGGACGGGAAGTCGGTCCTTGAGAATCCACTCCGCGAGCGAACGAGGATCGAGCGCCGCGCAGCCCTTGATCTCTTTGCCAGGCAATTGCACGGCAACGGGGCTCATGAGCACGGCTCGTACGCGCGTGGCAAGTTGGTGCGTTGTGATCATCGCGCGCGCCCACTCGTAGTCTTCGCGATTGGTCAGTACGAACTTCACTTCATCGTGCGCGCGGAGATGCTCGATGTTGGAGAGAAGATTCTTCGAGCACTCGCCGCTTCCTGGGCATTTCAAGTCCATGACGAGAATCGCGCGTGGATCAGTGGGTTGGATGTCGATCGAACCAGAAGTTTCGATGAGCACAGTGAAGCCTTCATCGCAGAGCATGCGGATGAGATCAAACGCGCGCGACTGTGCGAGCGGCTCGCCGCCCGTGAGTTCGATGAGTGAGCATCCAATCGTGCGCGCTTCTTCGACGATCGAGCGAAGCGTGCGCGGCGAGCTTTCGCGGAAGGCGTATTCGGTGTCGCAGTAGTGGCAGCGCAAGGGGCAGCCACCGAGTCGGATGAAGAAACACGGACAGCCCGCAAAGGTCGATTCACCTTGGATGGAGTAGAACGTCTCGTTGAGGCGAAGTGTCGCGTCGAGTGCGTCAGGGGTGAGGATGGGTGTGAGGCTTGTCACGGGGCTTCTCAAGGTGTGCGTGCGGATTCGCGGTGTTCCAAAAACGACGCCGCCCCCATCGGTTGATACGGGGGCGGAATCGAATGCTCAGAAGAGGACTTGAACCTCCAAGGGATTGCTCCCACCAGCACCTCAAGCTGGCGCGTCTGCCAATTTCGCCACCTGAGCGGCATCCCTCACGGATGAGGGTTGGGAATTGTAGCAAGCGTACACATTTACGGCAAGCATCTATAGAAAAGGCGGGAGTCTTGGAAGGACTCCCGCCTTTGAATGTACTGAAATTTCAGACTAACCCAACGGCGAACTTAGCCCCATGCGTTGAGGAGAGCAGCGACGTCAGCAGCATCCACGATGCCGCTGCCATCGATGTCGCCAAGACCTGATCCGCCCCAGTTGTTGAGGAGGATTGCAACGTCAGAGGCATCCACGGCGCCGTCGCCGTTGAGATCTTCCGCAGCGCCGCACTCGGTGATCGTGATACGGACTTCATCTACGGCGGCTTCGATGAGCGAACCGGTGGCGGAATCTTCAGCGATGAAGCGAACCTTCATCGTCGCCGTTGGTGTCATGTAGTCAGCGATGCGAAGCGACTTGTAGATCCAGCCGCCCGAGTTTTCTGGGCCGCCTGGTCCGACGATTTCGAGAGCGAGCCACGTCGAACCGTTGTTGTTGGAGAGTTGCACCTTGAAGGTATCCGCGTTGGGCGAGCCACCTTGATTGTTGGAATACCAACGGTAGTAGGAGACGCGAGCTTCTCCTCCCAATGCGTCCATCGTGGGTGATGTCAGCGTGGTGTAGCCAGCGTCGACGTCTGCTGCACCGAGTGCACCGCCTGCAGTGCCTTGACCGGTGAAGAAGCAATTCACGCCCGTTCCAGCAGTCACATCATCCTCAGGTTGCACCGGGGTGGCGCCGTTGATCGTACCGACTGGATTTCCACGAACCCACAGACCTGCTGTTGCGGTGTCGCCAACTGTGGTGAGTGTCCAACCGAGCGCAGTTTCCACAGTATCGACAAACGGGTTCGACGAGCCCGTTGCAACAGACGCGGCGTAGATGGTGGTTGGAGCATCGATTGGACTGGTGACCGCAGTACCTGTCGATGTGTTCGCGGCAAAGTAAAACTGCAGTCCAGTGCCGCAAGGAAGCGCTGGAAGCGTCGCGGTGTATTGATTCGCGGCACCCTGCACCATGTCCGCCAGTGTGTACGCGCCAGTCGAACCACTGCGCCAGTAGAGCTTGCCCGTGCCTGGTGCTGGTGTTGCGCTGAGTGCTCCAACGTCGACTGCAACTGTTGTCGAACCATTTGGATTCGAGAGTGTTGGCAGACCGTTGGGGAAGGTGAATCCGATGAGTTGCACCGCTGGGCCAGGCAAACCATGCGCGGTGAATGCTGCATTGATCGCGCTGTAGTTTGGTGTGCCGTCACCGATGTTGCCGTTGTTGTCATCGAGCGTGAGGAAGTCGATGGTGATGTCGCCGGCGATCGATGTTCCGGTGTGGAGCGGCATCGAATTGACTGCGAGTGTCGCAAGCTTCGTGCGATAGGTCGTTGGTTGGCTCAAGATAAGACTGTTGCGGAGACTCCACACACAGCCAGAGATGAGTTGACCGCACGCGTGAATCTCAGAGCCGCAGCTTGAGCAACCAGTGGATGAGAACTGGCAGTTGTTGTTCGCATCACGGATGCCGGTCGTGCAGGACTGAAAGCCAACGCCCAATTGCGGGGCGTCCTTCATGAGCACGCCCATCACATCGCCCATACCTTCGCCGTATGCGCCTTGACCTGAGCCTGCAACGGACACAAGGTGATGCCCGTATTCGTGGTGGACAACGTCACCGAAGCCGGTGTTGTTGCAGCCGCCGCCTGCTGCGTAGAAGTTGATCGACGAGCCGTCGTAGAACGCATTGCATGAACCAGCGACGCCGACGTTGATTGCGAATCCGAGTTGCGTTGCGATCGTGGGAAAACTTGGGCTCACGCTCAGCGTGAGGTCACGCACGAGGTTCGCTTGGATGTAGCTGTTCACTTCCGCACGGGTGAGTTCAACAGTGTTCGCAGAATTGTGCATGAACTCGAGCACGCCGCCAGCGGAACTTAAGGCGACGGAACTCTCCGCGCCTGGCACGTTGTTCATCGTGAAGTAGCGACCGGATGTCGTTGATGTGAATGTCGTGCTCGCGCTAATGATGGCTGGCGCAAAACCGTTGGCGTTCGCGTAGATTGTGGTTGTGCCGTAGGTGATCCTTGCGTGCGGCATCGCCATCGACACTTCATTCGCGCACGCATCAGCGACCATGTTCTCGGTGCCCATGCCACGAACGTTGATCGAGAGATCAGCATTCAGAATCATGTTCTCCTCATAGAGGATGCGTCCGGTGGCAGCATCCACGATGAAGAGCGCCTTCTGGCGGCTTGTTTCGTCGAAGACGTTTCCGCCTTCTGCAATGAACTTGATCGCGACGACGGGCTTCTCAGCCTTCGTCTCTTCGTAGCCAGCCCAGATCACCATTTCTTGAGCAGTGACGGTGGGCGCTTGACGGAATTGATTGAATGCGAAGCGCGTTGCCTTCTTCATATCGAGGCGGCTTGGTGGAACCAATTTGCCAGTGAACGAAGCTGCGAAGTCGCCGAGGTTCTTGAGCTCGCTCGACACGAGGACGAGAGGAGAACCCTCATCGTTGCGCACAAGGCAGCGCACTGTGGAGCGGAAGACAGGAATACCCTTCACGAATTGTGAATACGAAACGAGTGTGAACTTTGAAGTGCCCGACTCTTCATCGAACACGAGTGGCTGCAGCGAGTGGCCGTCCTCGTATTGTCCGATGGGAAGAAGTTCGCTGAACTGCGTGCCGAAGACGGATGCCCACGACTTGAGGAATGCATCCGCAGAGTCAGTGGGTGTTGCGCCGTTCGAGAAGGCTTTGCCGTAGACGCGGGTAATGCTTCCATCGCGTGTGAAGAATGCAGCGCCAGGATGTGCTTCAAGGAATGCTGATTGGGAAGGCGTCGAGGGCGCGGCATCAGGACCGGAGAGCCCGCCTGGCGTCTGCGCCAGCGAGAGCGAGGTAGTGCAGAGAGCGAGCGAAAGAGTCAAGCTTGCAAAGTTCATCAAGGGCTCCACAGGGATTTGGACAACGACTAGACAAATCACTCCCCTCATTCAGAGGGGGTGCATAGACCAATATTCTTCCCCCAACTCTGAGCAACGCGACCTAAAAAAGCCCAAATTGAATAAATATCCAACACGGACGTTGTCGCCTCAGCGTGCCCTACGCACGGTTCTAAGGTAGGGTTCCACATCGTTTCTGAGTTTGTTTTGGGGCTCTATGGGTCGTTGTGATCATAAAGTGTTGCATGGCAGAGCGTAAGGACAAGTCCAAGGACCGAGAGCCGGTCATCGAAAACCGTAAAAGTCGGTTCGATTATGAAATTCTCGAGACGCTCGAGTGCGGAATCGAGCTCCAAGGCAGCGAAGTTAAATCGCTGCGCAACGGTCTTGCCAGTCTGAACGAAGGCTGGGCGAAAGGGGAGTTGAGCCCGTTGAGCCTCACGCTCATCGGGGTTCATATTGGTGAATATTCACCGGCAGGATTTGCGCGGCAGCACGAGCCCACGCGCGGTCGCCGACTGCTCGCGCGTAAGCGGGAGATCATCCGCATCACGAATGAAGTGAAGGCGAAGAGCGGGACGTTGGTTCCGTTGAAGATCTACTGGAAGGGCGGTCGCGCGAAAGTGCTTATCGGATTGGGCGTTGGAAAGTCGAAGGGCGACAAGCGCCAATCGATCAAGTCGCGCGAAGACAAGCGCGACATGGATCGTGCGATGAGCAAGCGTCGTGGCTAGTCCATTGCGATCGATTCACGGACTCGGAAGCAGGATGCATTTTCCATTCGACGCGTCACGCGTTCCCTGCACGCATTCAAGACAAACATTCGCGACGCTCTCCGGCGAGATTGTTTTTTCTGCGGGAACTTGCGTCGTGCTGAAGAGCCGTCGGAGCAATGGCGTTTCAACACAACCGAGATTGAGCGCGAACGCCGTCACGCCAATGGATGCGCCTTCGATCGCAACGGATCGCGCAAAGCTATCGAGCGCGGACTTGCTCGCGGCGTAGGCGAGGAATCCAGAGAATGGATCGCTTGACGCTAACGACGAGAGCAGCACGATGCACCCACGTTGATGCGCTTGAAAGTGCGGCCACGCTCGCACGATCATGTGCGCGGGCGCGATGCTGTTCACGCGGAATGTTTTTTCGATGAGTTCCGCAGAATGCTCTGCGATCGGGCACTGCATCGAGATTCCTGCCGCGAGGATCAACGTATCGAGTCGACCGAACTGCGCGACGGCTTGATCGACCACTTCAGCCGCGCGTTCGGCGTGCACCAGATCCGCCTCGAAGCAGAGATGCGCGCCCGAATTATGCATGTTTTGTCGCACATTTTCGAGTTTGTGCATTGTGCTTCCCACCAGTGCAACGCGGTATCCGTGCTCTGCGAAGAGCCGCGCGGTTGCTGCACCGATGCCGCTTCCTGCGCCGGTGATGAGTGCAACTGAGCGATCATTGTCCGCGTGCGGCATGAGACCTCATCGTCGTCAGGGTGTCCGGGCATCAAAGCCCGAGGAGTCTTCGCATGTCGTTCGCGAAGGTGAAAAGGAAGAGCGCTGCAACGAAAAGAATTCCACCGAGCACTGCCATCGACTGGAAACGCACACTCGGTGGTTTGCCGCGGACCCACTCATACAACGCAAAGAGCAGCAGTCCACCATCGGCGATCGGAATCGGAAGCGCATTCACGACTGCGAGATTCACACTCAGCAGCGCGAGGAAGAAGACGAGGTAGGGCAAGCCTTCATCAGCAACGCGAGTGCCTACATGGAGGATGCCGACAGGACCTTGCAGTTGCGTCGCGCTCACCGTGCCGCGCGCAACGCGATCGATCGTTGCAAACACGCTGCGACCGACGGCGTAGGTTCGTTCGAATCCCATCACGACCGCGCGCAATGGATCGCCGCCAGCAGAAAGCGTTACGTATTCAGGATCGAAGTAGTTGGCATCGATGGGGAAGCGCCATGCGAGCGACTGGATCGCGACGAGTTCCTCCGAGGAAAGCGGGAGCTCAACGACCGCCGGCGGCGCGCCCTTGCGTGGATCTTGAATCGTGAGTTGCGCGCGCGCTGTTTCGCCTTCTTGAGGAAGCGCGATCGCGCGGAGTGCGCTGCGCAACGCGTAGAAGTTCGCGATCGGCACGCCGTTGAGTGCAACGAGTTTTCCCTCGGGCACGATGGCGAGCGCTGCGGCGGGCGTTGGCGTTTCTTCGCCGTCAGTCGTGCTGTTGAGAATGCTGCGCGCGAGATATGGAAGATCCCAGGCTGCGCGTAAATACACGCCGACGCGGCCGTCGCCATCGGTCTTCAATGTGAGCGCAAGTTCTTCCGTCTGCCCGTTCGTCCGCCGAAGGACGCGCACAGGAATCTCTTGGCGCGCATGCGCACGAACATAGGCGATGAGGTCGCCCGCCTTCGGTCCAGCAAGATCGCCGACCGAGAGGAACACATCGCCAGGGCGAAGCGAGTCAATGTTGAGGCTCGATGGATCGATCGCTTCGACTGAACTCAGCGGCGCGAGTCCTGCAAGTCCCTCATCAATGCGAAGCGTTCCATCTGCTTGCGTGCCTTGAAAACGCGAGAACATCGCGCGCGGTAGCAGTGGCGATTCCACGCGTGCGCCGTCAGGAAGCGTCCACACCGAGGCAAGTGTTTCGCCTTTGTTACCGAGAGTGATGCGCTGCGCGTCGGCGTAATTTGCAACGCTCGCGCCGTTGAGTGATTCGAGGCGCGAGCCTGGAACGATCGTCGGAGGCAGGTCAGCGCTTGCGAGAGCGAAGTTGACGAGCTCGATCGACTCCTTCATCGCGGTGAGCGTTGCGCTGGACGTTGGTGCGATGCCGATGGAGCGCAGTCCGATCGTTGCATCGACAGTAGGCTCCATCGAAAGTGTGATCGTCTCGTTTGCAGCGGAAGTACTGCGTTCAACCGTGAGCAAGAATGGCTCGCCTGGTCGACTCATCGCTGCTGCGATCACGAGATCATTGAATGTATCGATTCGCTCGTCGCCATTGCGAAGCACACGATCGCCTGCACGAAGGCCGGCTTTGCTGCCCGCGCCCTCAGGGTCGATGGCGCCGATGATCGGCGCTTCAAAGTTCACGCCGTGCATGAATGCGCCGAGAAAGAGCACGATCGCGAGCACGAGATTTGCAGCGATTCCCGCGAGAATGATCACGATCCGCTTTGGAATCGGGCATCCTGCAAACGAGCGAGGATTGCCGCTTGCTTCGACGGGCTGCCCATCTTCTTGACCAAGCATGCGGACGTAACCACCGAGTGGAAGTGCGCGAAGCGAATATTCCGTTTCACCGAAGCCCGCTTCAGCGAGTTCCGCATCGCTGCACTCGATCGGTCGCTTGCCGAGGCGCTCTGTCGCGCGCGCATCCGCGCTGCCGAAGCACCAGCCAATGCCCTTGCGATACGAGATGAGTGGTGGACCCATGCCGATGGCGAATCCGTCTGCGCGGACGCCAGCCCACTTTGCGGCGATGAAGTGACCGAGCTCGTGCACGACGATGAGGAGTGCAAAGCCCAACAGGATGAGAAGAAAACTACCCAATGATGCGATCTCGTGAAGGAGTTCGAGAGGTGTGTGATTCGAGTGAATCAAGTGTAGTCAAGCGCGATGCGAACTCTCGCGCCGCGACATCAGCGGCAAGGATCTCTTCAAGCGACGGCGACGCGCTTGCGGATATCGGCTTTGCGTCGAACTGTTCGAGTGTGGCTTCGACGATCCGCGTTATCGCTGTGAATCCAATCTGCTTAGCGAGGAATGCTTGCACCGCAATTTCATTCGCGGCGTTGAAGACAGCGCCCGCAGTTGCGCCGCGTTTGATGACCTCATGTGCGAGCGCGATAGCGCGAAAGCGCGAGTGATCGATGGGCGAAAATTCGAGTGTGCGCAGCGCCGTCCAATCGAGTTTGGTGGAAGGTCCGTTGCACCGCTGTGGATCACTCAGCGCGTGCTGAATGGGTGTGCGCATGTCCGGCGGCGAGAGGTGTGCGAGCGTGGAACCATCGAGAAACTCCACGAATCCGTGCACGAGCGACTGCGGATGGATGATGGCATCAAGGCGCGCGCTCTCGAGTCCGAAGAGCCAGTGTGCTTCGATCAACTCAAGTGCTTTGTTCATGAGTGACGCGCTATCGATTGTGACCTTTGGCCCCATCGACCAGGTTGGGTGGCGCAACGCGTCTTCCACACTGACACGCGCGAGAACTTCCGCAGTCGCGTTGCGAAATGGTCCACCCGACGCGGTGAGCACGACGCGCCGAACATCAGGGAACCCGCGCTCGAATCGCGACGATGCTTTCAAGCACTGGAAGAGTGCGTTGTGTTCACTGTCAATAGGCGTGATGCGACAACCGTTGCGCGCCGCTTCGCGCATGACGATGGAGCCCGCTGCGACGAGCGTCTCTTTGTTTGCCAACGCGATGTCACAACCCTTGCGCAGTGCGGTCAGCGTCGGAGTGATCCCCGCAGCGCCGACGATCGCAACCACAACGAGATCTCCCTTGCGCGCGAGGGCTTCGAGCATTTCGCACGCAGCCTCCGCACCACGAAAGACTTTGCACTGTGCGGGGAAGCGTGCTGTGGGTTCTGCGTCGGTGATCGCCACCGCAGCGCAGTTGAACTCTTGCGCTTGCGCTGCGAGTTCGTCGCCACGCGAAAACGCGCTCAGTCCGATGACTTCAAAGTCGATCGGCGCAGGCTCGATGTGTTGCGCACGCTGCAGATGAAAGTCACGAATGACCTCGAGCGTGTTCTTTCCGATCGATCCAGTTGAACCGAGGATGAACACCCGTCGACGCATCAGCGATCGTCACCCTTGGGCCGTTCACCAGGCGCAAGTTTGCGATTGCGCGCGTACAAACCGCGCTTGACGGGAGCAGTCGCCGCAGCGGGTGCTGCAGCAGGCGCACTGGCCGCAGGTTTCGGTGCGCGCGGAGCTTCGGCCGGAGCCGCGGCTGGAGCGGCAGCTTGTCCGCCGCCTTCATGTTGGTCACTCCGTCCGCCGCGTCCACCGCGTCGGCCGCGACCGCGTCGCCCACGTCCACCACCTTCGCGATTCTCACTCTCGCCTTGCGATGGATTCGCACCGTCGCCACTCGTCTCGGCGCGTGAAGGTTCAGTCGCTTGCGACGGCGCGCCTGTCGAAGCTTGCGCTTCATTCGGACGATCGTCGCCACGACTTCGTCCACGTCCACCGCGTCGACGGCGGCGCTTGCGTCCGCCACCTTCAGCGCCTTCAGCGCGGGGCTCGTTTGAATCTCCATTTTCCGATGGTGCGTCTTCAGCGTTGTCTCCATCTTGCGCTGCATCGCCAGCGCTTTCACTTTCGATTGCAGCGGGAGCATCGTCTCGATCGCCACGACCGCGGCCTCGGCCTCGTCGTCGACGCTTGCGGCCACCTTGAGGTGTACCGCCAGTGGATGCATCTCCATCGGCAGAGGATTGCAGCGCGCTGAATTCTGCGGCGACCGTAGCCAGTTCTTCTGCAGTTAATGCTTCAAGTCGCTCTGCGTCTGGTTCGGGCAGGGGCAAAGCGCCGTAGTGCATACGAAGCGCATCCGCTTCCGCTCCCGAGAGCTTCGTCATGTGGCTCTTCTTACCAAGCCCGATCTCCAAACAAAGTGCGAGCACATCCTTGCTCGCTTGCGAGAGTTCTTTCGCAAGTTCGAACACTTTGATGACTTCGCTCGTTGCGCGAAGGGCGAGCGCTTCAGCAACAGCGCGATCAAACGCACGCGCTCGTGCAGCGGATTCGGCTTCCGCAAAGTTTCGCTCGCGCTGCGCGAGTGCTTCACGCGACGCACGCTCAAGTGCTTCATGTCGCTCTCGAATCTCCGCTTGCACGCGGAGACTAGCCTCTTGCGCGCGCTTTGCTGCATCGCGCTTGAGTGCTTCGGCGACGGTGGGCTCGGCTGCATCAAGGTCCGGAAGATCATCAAATGTTCCGGCGAGAATGAGCGCAGTGGCATCCGCAGCCGCTGGCTTTCGTCGTCGTCGTCGACGACGGCGACCGCCACCTTCACCTTGTTCTCCATCGTCGCCAGATTCATGATCGTGCTCGTCGCTTGCAGCGATCGATGCAGGAAGCCTCGAAATCGTCGGTCGCTCAAGCCGCGGCATGCGCTCGAGTTCGATGTCTGCATCGCGATCGTCGTACGCGTAGAAATCTGCGCGATCAGGCGGGATCGCTTCGCTGATGCGTACTGTGACAGCCTTGCCGAATTCATCTTCGATTTCGACAAGCGCACGACGCATCGTGGAGAGCATCGTTGCAGCAACCTTCGCGCCGACGACGATTTCCACGCGACGCACGCGCTCAAGATCGAGAATCGCAGCCAGCCGACGCATTGCATCGCTTGCGACAGCATCAGGATTGCGCAGGTCGCCCGTTCCCGAACATGCAGGACAATCGTGATAGTGCGTCTTGCGCATGCTCGGTCGCATGCGTTGCCGCGTGAGCTCGATCATGCCGAATTCGGAAATCGGAGCGACGGTGCTCTTCGCGCGATCTTTATGCAGATTGGCGCGCATTCGATCTTCAATCTCGCGTCGATGCTTCATCGACCGCATATCGATGAGATCTGCGACGACAAGTCCACCAAGGTCGCGCAAGCGCAACTGGCGACAAATCTCGTCGACCGCTTCGACGTTCGTGTTGTACGCGTTGGTTTCAGAATCGCGCGCGCTGCGCGATCGACCGCTATTCACATCAATGGCGACGAGCGCTTCGGTTTGATCGAAGACCAATGCGCCGCCGGATGGCAGCGGCACTTCACGAGAGTGGATGAGTTCAATCTGACGCTCAACATCGAACGCGTAGAAGAGCGGCGTGCTTCGATCCCAGTAGCGGAGCAGTTCGCTCGCACGAGGAGCGACGACTTCGAGGAATGCCTTCGCGCGGCGGAACGCGCTTTCGCTATCAACGATGATCGCTTCGACATCGCCATCGATGCCATCGCGAATCGTGCGAAGAAGCACATCACCTTCCGCGTACAACTGGCAGGGCGCGCCCACAGCATGCATGCGCTTCTCGAGTTGTTGCCAGAGTCGCGTGAGGTATTGCGCATCGCGCATCAATTCGGTGCGCGTGGCATCAAATCCTGCGGTGCGCAGAATGAATCCGAATCCTTCTTCGAGTTCGAGCGAGTCGAGAATCTTTCGCATCGCGCGCCGTTGATTTTCGTCGTCGACCTTTCGGCTCACGCCGATGTTGTCCATGTCAGGCATCATCACGAGCAGACGACCTGGAAGCGACAAGTAGCTCGTGACGGTTGGACCCTTGGATCCGAGTCCTTCTTTGAGAACCTGCACGAGAATCTCTTGGCCGCGCTTGAGCGCGTGCTGCATCATCGGGCGGTCGTGCCGAGGAATCTTGCGTCCGACTTTCTCAGTGCGTTCCACGCCGGGGAAATACTTCGGATGGAGATCGCTGATGTGGAGGAATCCATTGGCTCCCTCACCGAAGTCGACGAACGCCGCTTGAATTGCGGGTTCGACATTGAGCACGCGAGCCTTGTAGATGCTGCCGACATTTGTCGCAGTCGCCGCGCGCTCGGAGAAGTATTGCGCAAGCGTGCTGTTTTCAAGGATCGCAATGCGCATCTCCTCGCCGGGATTGTCATTCACGAGAATGACGACCTTGGGCTTTGGAACTGCGCGGCGCTTGGGTGCTTCATCGTCGTCTGCGTCGGTCGCTGTTGGTTCGACACGAGCGCGTTCAGTCGAATGCGCAACATCATTGCCGCCTCGCGATGGAGCAGCGTCGCCGCCACCGCGACGGTTGCGTCCGCCGCGTCGTCGGCGTCGTGGTTTTCCGGCTGCAGTGGTTTCCGAAGCGCGAGCTTCAGCGGATGACTCTGACGTTTCTTCGCTTGATTCCTCGGTATTTTCGCCGCTCTCGTCTGCATCGTCAGCGGAGGTTTCCGCGTCTTCGTTCAGCGAGTCATCGTCATCGCTTTCGTCTTCCGCGTCTTGAAGTTCGACTTCGGTCTCCATCGACTCTTCATCCGTCGCAGGCTGATTAGGGAATGTCGTCGCTGCAGATTCCCATGCATCGAGGTTCCATTCGCGTTGCTCGACTTCATCAGCAAGTACAGGGCTTGCGCCGCTCCACGCGGGTGCA
This sequence comes from Planctomycetota bacterium, assembly GCA_003671055.1. Taxonomy (GTDB): domain Bacteria; phylum Planctomycetota; class Phycisphaerae; order Phycisphaerales; family SM1A02; genus F1-140-MAGs142. The sequence continues at coordinate 21,794 of QWPV01000007.1, read as the reverse complement.
TCGTCGTCTTGCGCATCGTCATGCGCGTCGTCTTGCGCGTCGTCTTCGCCAACCCCAGCTTCAGCAGCGAGTGCATCGCTGCGCTCGTTTGCTTCCGATGCTTCGCGCGCTGTGCGATTGGTTGCATCGATCTCTTCTTGATTCAGTCGTATGTTCTTTTCAGTGTTCTCGTTCGCGGTCATCAGACGCCTTCCTTGGTTCGTCGCATGATGAGCAGAGTGCTCACATGTCGATGCGGCTCGGCGATCTTCGAGTACAGCCTTCAAGTAGGGCAAGGTGTACAGATCGAGAGCCGCGTGTTGTCGTGCGACTGGCAAGGAAGAATTGGAGGCAAGTCAGTGGCGCGAGACCTGATCCGAGGCCTGCGCTTCGAGCGCGCAACGAGCGCGCACGGCGAAACAGGACACTCGCATCCCGCGATTTCTCGCGAAACACAGCGGAGCAGGAGCTCTCATGCGCGACGAGAGGGGAAGCTGTTTGGGCTTCAAATCAATCGCGCTTCTGCGGGAGACTGTTGACTTGCTCACCCAAGACGGGATTCGTGCATCGGCAGCGAGTCCCAAATCCGTGGTCAGCCACATGTTCATTTCGACCGGAGGTTCCTACTCGGCTATCCAGCCAGCGAAGGAACCAGGGTCAACTTTACGGAGTTCATCGCGGAGGGTGTTGAGGACCTGCCGCTCAGAATCGAAGGAACCAACCCGGCGGGCCAGTTCTTCGCAATTTTCAACTGTCGTCGAGCGGATCACGCGCTTAATGAGCGGAATCTGACTCGGGACAAGGGAGAGTGTACGGAGCCCAAGCCCAATGAGCAACATCGTGTAAATCGCCTCGCCCGCCACTTCGCCACAGAGCGAGCAATCGATTCCGGATCGCCGAGCTGTTCGCACCACCGTTTTTACGAGGTAGAGCACGGCAGGACTCGCGCCAGAATAGAGGTGTGCGACGCGTTCGTTGCCTCGGTCGACCGCGAGGGTGTATTGAATGAGATCATTCGTGCCGATCGAGAAGAAGGAGACTTCTTTCGCGAAGGCATTCGCCATCAGTGCAGCGCTCGGCGTCTCCACCATGATGCCGATGGGAATATTCTGGTCGTAGCGAATGCCTTCTTCGGCGAGTTCCTCAGCGACGTCATTCAAGATCAGTCGCGCTTGACGCAACTCCATCACAGTCGAGACGAGTGGGAACATCACCTTCATCGGACCGAACGCACTTGCGCGAAGGATCGCGCGAAGTTGCGTCTTGAAGAGCGCTTTGTGTTGGAGGCAATAGCGGATCGAACGCAGTCCGAGGAATGGATTGCGTTCCGGTTCGGTCGCGCGGTTCTGCGTGTACTTGTCGGCGCCGAGGTCCAGCGTGCGGATCGTGAGTGGACGACCTTTGAGTAACTCGACTGTCTGCTTGTACGCCGCGAATTGCTCTTCTTCTGTGGGCTCGTGATCGCTGGTGAGGAAGAGGAATTCGGTGCGATAGAGACCGACTCCCTCGCCGCCATTGGCGAAGACACTCTCGACCTCATGGGGAAACTCGATGTTGCCAAGGAGTTGAATGCGCGTGCCATCCTTTGTCACCGGCTCAAGCAGCGCGGTGTTGCGCAGCATGCTTCGGTAGACGGAGAATCGCTCTTGTTGAATGGTGTATTCCGCGAGCGTGCGCGCGTCTGGTCGAACGATGACAACGCCAGTGTCGCCATCGATGATGATCATGTCGCCGTCAGCGACGCGCCCCATGACTCGACTGCATCCGACGACGCAAGGGATTTCAATGGCACGCGCGACGATCGAGGTGTGGCTCGTGCGTCCACCGAGATCGGTAGCGATCCCAATCACGAGCGTGCGATCCATCCCTGCGGTTTGCGAGGGAGTCAGTTCATGCGCGATGACGATCGTCGGTTCCGTTAGCGTCGCGAGACGATTTTCGTCCTCACCCATCAACTTTGCGAGCACGCGACGATCGAGGTCGAGCACATCGTTCGCCTTCTGGCTGAACATTTCGCTGCCGAGGGCGCGAAACTGATCCGCAAGCTTTTGAAACGCATCGGCGACCGCGACTTCAGCGTTCACTCGATCGTTGCGAATACGTTCGCGCATGGGCGTCAGCAGCGTGGGATCTTGAAGGAGTCCAAGGTGGAAGCCAAAGATCTTCGCGGCATCGCTGCCGATTTGCACAGCAGTGCGATCGCGAAGCACCCCGAGTTCTTCGACGGCTTCACGCAGTGCGGTGTCGAGTCGGTCAACTTCTCTCTCAAGGTCTGGTTGCGCAATTTCTCGGCGCGGAACGTGCGTCTCCGCGTTCCCAAGCACAATCGCGCGCCCCATGACAATGCCAGGGGAGACGGGGATGCCTTTGACAGATTGCATTCCAAGACGCATGAACAATGGATCCTACGGCATGAACGAAAGAGGCGCGCGGAGCACAGTGATCTGTGTCCGCGCGCCAAGTTCGATCAGCCGTGTATCTCTGCAACGCTCGTTGCGGGAAAACTCATGCGTCCTTGACTTCGAAATCCGCATCAATCACATCGTCCTTCGTTGACGATGCGCTCGCTGCGGATGCACTCGGTGCCGCGCCACCAGTTGGTTCTACCGGGATCTTGCCGAGTTCAACACTTGCATCATTGAGTTGCTTCATCGCTGCTTCAACCGCAGCCTTGTCATCGCTCTTGAGTCGCTCTTCGAGATTCGCGATAGCGCTCTCGATGGTGCCACGCACATTGGCGGGAACGCGTTCGCCGAGCTCAGCAAGTGTCTTCTTCGTCGCATAGACGAGTTGCTCTGCTTGGTTCTTGAGATCCACGAGTTCGCGTCGAGCCTTGTCGCTTGCAGCGTTTGCTTCCGCTTCTTGCTTCATGCGCTCGACTTCTTCCTTCGAGAGACCGCTTGAGCCAGTGATCTTCACTTCTTGCTTCTTGCTCGTCGCCTTGTCGGTCGCGCTCACATTGAGGATGCCGTTTGCATCGAGTGCGAATTCGACTTCAATCTGCGGTGCGCCGCGTTGTCCTGAAGTGATGCCCGTGAGATCGAAGCGTCCGAGCGTGCGATTGTCAGCCGCGAACTGGCGTTCCCCTTGGAGCACATGAATGGTGACCGAGGTTTGTCCATCTGCGGCGGTGGAGAAAATCTCCTTCTTGCTCGTTGGAATCGTCGTGTTGCGCGGGATGAGCGTCGTCATGACGCTACCGAGGGTTTCGACGCCGAGCGAGAGTGGCGTGACATCGAGAAGCAGCACGTCCTTCACGTCACCCATCAACACGCCGCCTTGAATTGCGGCGCCGATGGCAACAACCTCATCAGGGTTGATCGATCGATCGAGCGTCTTCGCTTGGAAGATCTCCTTCGCGATCTCTTGCACCTTGGGGATGCGAATCGATCCACCGACCATCACAACTTCTTCGATGTCGGTTGGGCTCAACTTCGAATCGCGAATCGCCTGCTCGCATGGACCGCGAAGTCGCGCGAAGAGTTCGGAGCACAGTGCCTCGAAACCAGCGCGCGTGACGGTGGTTTGCAAGTGCTTCGGGCCGTTCTGGTCTGCGGTGATGAAGGGAAGGTTGACGCTCGTCTCTAGTTGCGTAGAGAGTTCGATCTTCGCCTTCTCTGCAGCTTCCTTCAGGCGTTGTAGGGCCATAGCATCCTTCCGAATATCGATGCCTTCCTTCTTGCGGAACTCCTCTGCGAGTGAGTCGATCAATCTCTGATCGAAGTCATCGCCACCGAGATGTCCATCGCCGTTGGTGGAAAGCACTTCGAACACGCCGTCGCCGACATCGAGAATGGAGACGTCGAACGTACCGCCGCCGAGATCGAAGACTGCGATGCGTGCATTCTTCTTCTTTTCGAGACCGTAGGCGAGCGCTGCGGCGGTGGGCTCATTGATAATGCGCTCAACTTTGAGGCCAGCAATTTCGCCAGCATCTTTGGTCGCTTGACGCTGCGCGTCGTTGAAGTACGCGGGGACAGTGATGACCGCACGGTCGACCTTCTCGCCGAGATAATCTTCCGCGACCTTCTTGAGTTCCTGCAGAATCATCGCGCTGATTTCTGGCGATGTGTACTGCTTGCCTCGGATGTCAACCTTCACGAGTTCATCGCCCGTGCCGATGACCGCGTAGGGGACATGCGTTTGTTCTACCTTCACTTCATCCATACGGCGGCCCATGAACCGCTTAATGGAGAAGACGGTGTTCTTGGGATTCGTGACTTGCTGATGCTTGGCTGGCTGACCGACGAGCCGCTCGCCCTTGTCGGAGAATCCGACGACGGACGGCGTGGTGCGGTTGCCCTGTGCGTTGATGAGGACCTTGGGCTGTCCGCCCTCCATGATGGCGACGCAGGAGTTCGTGGTACCGAGGTCGATTCCGATGATCTTTGATGTAGACATGTGTGTGATTCCTTCTCGCGTTGGGGTTTCCGTCAGCGAGCCGCTCAAGAGGCAAGGCGGATGCCAACGCTTTGGCGGGTAAAGATGGCGAGAGGCAGGGTTTTGGCGAGTCGAATTGGGTTGAGAGGGTGCTTGTGTCTGCCAATCTGGCGGAAATGGGCACTCGCGTGGAACGCTGTCGGCGATACAACCCTTTACTTCGCGTTCAGCGGACTTCTCAGAACCCCTTTGGAACTCATGCTGCCAACTCCTCCGGACTACCTCACGCAAACAAGGTCTTGCGAAATTGTGGATGCAATGACGCGTTGGTCAACCGCAGCAGAAGGTCTGCGCGCGCAACTGCCCGCCGGTTCGATCGCTCGCAAGGCAGACGGTTCGGTGGTGACTGCGGTGGATATCGCGATCCAAGTACTCATGCTTGAACTGCTCCGCACATTCGATCCTTCGCCCACGCTCGCGGAAGAGAACGCAGATTCGCTCGCTGCGCTACCAGGTGGAATTGCGGCCGTGATGGAAATCATTCGGGTGATTGAACCAACGTCGACGTTGCGGAGCCATGAAGTTCTCGCGGCGCTGGTGCAGTCGCCCGCGCGAGGAACGGAAGATCGATTTTGGATTCTCGATCCTGTGGATGGCACGCGAAGTTTCACGACGAGCGGGCACTGGTGCATCTGTCTTGCGCTCGTGGAACATGGAAATCTTGTCTTTGCAGTGAATGCACTTCCCACTGTCGGTGAGGGCGTCGTGCAGATTGCGCAGCGCGGGAAGGGCGCCGCAGAACGCGCGCTTTGCGATGCGATGTGGCATCCACTTCACGTTCGCGCAACTTCAAACGAGCGCGTTCGAATCGCGAGTGCGCCGAACACTTCTGCAAAGTGGCGCGAGCGAGTCGAAGTCGCTGCAGCGCGGGAAGGGCTCGCGCTTGAGTGGAAACATGCGGAGAGCCAAGCAAAATATGCACTCGTCGCACGAGGCGACGCTGACGCAGTGTTGACGCCGTGCGCGGTTTCGCCCGCTGCGCTGTGGGATCACGCGGGCGGCGCGCTCATCGCAGTCGAAGCGGGCGCGCGTGCGCAGAGCTTTGATGGGAGCCCGTTGCAGTGGAGCATTGGTCGTGACGTGGGCGCGATCGAGGGCATTGCTGTCGGGGTTGAAGAAGCAATGCGCGTTGCGCGCGCGATTGAAAGGCGTACGACGGAGTTGCCACGGTGAGCGGATTCGATCGAGTGCTGTGGTACGTGGCGCGTATCGCGGCATGCGCTGCGCTTCTGTCTGTTGGCGCGTTTGTCGTCTCCGAATTGTTGACCGATCGCGTCGCATTCCTGCAAACCATGTGGTGGATTCCGCGGCGTTGGTTTGCGCTCGTGTGTCTCGTGCTCTGCTTAGTGGTGGTTGGGCTGCAGCGCCGCTCGATGTTTGCGTGGTGGCTGCTCGCGTTCGCGGCGTTCTTGAGTGTTCGCGCATTGCTCCTTGATTGGGGCGTGCCGCGCGAACGCCCCGCGAGTGGGCTGCGTCTCGTTCATTGGAATGCGTCGTGGCCTTCATCGAACGCAACGCGCGTCTCGCTCGATGTGCTGCTCGCAACCAACGCCGACGTGATTGTGCTCACCGACTCAGGCACGATCTTCCGAAACGATAACGATGAAGCGATCCGCGCTGCGCACTACGACATCGCGCACGCAGGGCGATTCGCGCTGCTCTCTCGATTGCGTGTGATGGAAGCGATCCCGCTGCTCGCGCATGATGCATGCAACATCTCCCGCTTCACCCTCGATTTCTCGGGAGTGCCGCTGGTGCTTGAGGCTGTTGATCTCCCATCGGATGTTGATCTCCCTCGCTACACGCTCGCGCAAACTCTCGCGAACGAACTCGAATCACTGCGCGCGACGCCGCCAGACATAGCGCTCGGCGACTTCAATATCACGCGGGGAAGCGCGTCGCTGGGCTTGCTCTATCCGGGTTTCGAAGAATCCTTCGCCGCACGCGGCACGGGTTGGGGTGTGAGTTACCCACGGCACGCACCGCTTATTCACATCGATCTCACGCTTGTAGGACCACGATTTGTGACGCTGCGCAGTGCGATCATCGATCCCGGCGCAGGTCGTCATGCAATGCAGGTTGTAGATCTTGCTGCGCGCGAATCGCGGTGAATCGCGGTGAATCGCATGGAGTGCTTTATTGCTGCGGCTTCATGTCGATCAACTTCCACGCAGCGAGATAGACGGACATCGGCGGAGTGGCATCGTCGGTAATCCGAGCCGGAACGCCGAACAGCACATTCTGGTGGCTATCCACCCACCAATCGACAGAGCCGTCGCCCTTCAGTCGATTTGATCCAGTGCGATGATTGAAATCCTCACGCGTGCGGAATCCATCAGCGAGAAGGATCACTCGTGACTGGAACGGATCGGACATGCGCTTCGTCACTTTAGCGTCGCTGAAATCCATGTCCCCGCGATACTGGTAGTTCGAAAACACGCGTTGAGCAAAGGATGGATGCGCGTAGTTGATGGTGTAGCGCTCGTAATCATGCTCCCCATGATGCGAAGGGCAATACAGACATCGTTCATCTCCCACGTAGCCACCCATGCGCGAGAGCAGCAATCCCAATCCATCAGGTCTTGCTTCACCGTTACTCACCTTTGTGGTGAGGCACATTGAATCGTTGAGCTGAGGAGTTGTTCCGTTCGGAACATTGATGTAGCTCGACTGCGGAATTCGGTTGTTCGAATCGTCGGCGTAGGTGATCAGCCCCGCACCGATCTGTCGCATGTTGTTGAGGCATCGCAATCGATCGCCCGCGCGGCGCGCTTGACTCAGTGCGGGCATCAAGAGTGAAGTCAGGATCACAACGACACTGATGACAACCAAAAATTCAACGAGGGTGAACGCGCGACCCGTGCGGGACGCAAACTTGCGAGAACAGGACAGCAGAGGGGCTGCAGCGTGCTGCGCTCGCATCGCGAAGAACGGAGTTTCAAGGCTCTGCTTCACCATTGGAGCAACCAAGAAGTACCGGACAGAGTGAAAGCTCAGACGCATCCAAGCGCACAACTCTGCGCCTATCAGAGTAACTCAGAAATGGGGGATTGTCCGAAATTCACCCAAACATCGTTGTGAGAAGGTTAAAATTCTGAAAGTTTGTTGCGATCGTCGAATTAGAACGCACCGTCGAGTCGGCTGAGCTTGCTTTGGATTTCCATGCAGACCGAAACTTTCCATCCTGGACCTCCGAGCGAGGATTGGAACCTGATGCAGCGGGTGTCCAGCGGCGACGAGGCGTCTATCGGCGAGTTGTACGACCGGTTTGGAGCGCTCATCTACAAGTCATGCCGGCAGGTGCTTCATTCAGCGGCAGAAGCCGAAGACGCGTCGCAAGAAGTTTTTGTGCGGTTGTGGCGCACGGCCGATCGTTTCGATCCGCACCGCGCGAAACTGGTGACGTGGGTCATGCTCATCACAAGGCGCCATCTAATCGATCGATTGCGGAAGCAAACGGTGCGCGCGGAGCGCCTTGGCGTCGATGAGTTCGGCGTCAAAGTTGAGGAGCGCTCGAAGGGTGTTTCCGGGCCCGCTGAGTCGCAGGAAGAACGCGCGAAACTCGCATACCGACTTCGGGATCTACCAGATCTTCAGAGAGCTGTCATTGAGCGTGCTTATCTGCAAGGGTTCAGTTTGCGCGAGATCGCGACGCAGTTAGATACTCCATTAGGAACGGTGAAGAGCGCATTGAGCCGCGGCCTCGCAAAATTGCGGGAACGCGCAATTGGTGATCGAAATGCGGGGAATGCCTGAGCATTTCCAGCCCTTGCAGGCCCCATGCACTGATGCAGGTGCGTATTTTCTCGCAATTTATGCTGTTTTTCACTGCGAGTAGGATCCTCCGACACGCAACTTCGTATCCGAAACATCTCGTCGAGAACACCTCGGTTGCTACCGCATGGTTGACGAGTCAACGTTTGAAATTGAATTTGGAACGACGCAGCAATGACGACTTTGGAACACTGGAATCGCGATGAGTTACTTGAGCACGCTGTGCTCGATGCGCATGGAATGCTCGATGAAGTCGACGCAGCCCGATTTTCGCGCGGCTTCGCAGAGGCAACCCCGCACGTGCAGGCGGAGATCGTGCACATTCAAGAGGCTGCGGCGCTTGATCCCGCTTTTATGTCTGACGAATCACCCGTTCGATCATTGCGATTGCGAACCATTGCGCGCGTGATGCATGCGGCTGAAGAGGCCACGCGGCCAGCGACGATTGCACGCATTGGGCGTGAAGTTTCGCGTCAGGCACAGCTCGGGGAAACTCGCGCGCTCGCTGACGAACTCGAGTCGTTCCGCGCGGACGCGCAAGCCGTTCGTCGCGCGCAGATTGCACCGGTTCCACTGCATTTGTGGAGAGCAGCAGCACTCTTCTTCGCGGCTGCGTTGGCGGTGACGCTCTGGTTCAACGCGCGTCAGACTGATGTGATTCACTCGCTTGCAGATGCAGCGCGAACTGGTCAGTTCAACGAAGAGGTTGCGAAGCTCGGCTTGGGGCTCGGCGGATACGACTTCAGTGGGTCCACTCCCGTTTTGCTGAGCGCGACAGCCGCGGCCCCTCGCGCAACAGGCACGCTTCACCTCAATGCACAATCAAGCACCATCGTGGTGCTCGCGTTCGGACTACAAGAGCAATCGAGCATCATTCTCCGAGCGACAGATGAAGCTGGAAACTCGCACAACCTCGGAACATGCGTGGTTCGCGATGGCGCGTGCGCCGCGCAAATTGCGATGGTCGCAACTGAGGAATTTGGACAGGTCCTCGAACTGATTTCGCCCAAGGGCGAGGTGCTTCTGCGCATCCGCCAATCCTGACCAAAGGTCTTAGCCGACTGGCTGATGACCTCTCAGCTCACACTATTCTGCTCTCCGCATCCACTCCGCTTCGAGCTCAACAAGTTCGATGCGGAGTTTTTCACGCTGGGCACTGAGTGCTCGTGACTTCGCGGGATCGCTCGCGATTGCGCCGTTGCCGAACGCGAGATCGATGCCTTCGATCTCTAGCGGAAGTTCAGCGAGACGCGATTCGAGTTTCTCTTGCGAAACCGCTTGATACGGGCCCTTTTCGCGAGGCGCCTTGCTTGCGCGATTCTTCGTCGCGTTGGCCACGACAGCAGCAGGGCGAGCGGCGACAGGCGCAACGACTGCAGCGGCCGCCACAACTTTGACTGGCGCTTTCTTCGATGCATTCGCGGCACTCGCGAGTTTCGCTGCAAGTTCCTTCTGACGACGCGCGTACTCCGAATAGCGACCTTCGAACACCGTCGCGTTGCCGAAGCCGTCGAGAATGAGGAGCTTCTGGCAAACCTGTTCGAGCAACGCACGATCGTGGCTGATGAGAATCACAACACCAGTGCGCTCGCGTCCTTCACCGAAACCAGTGAGCGCTTCTTCGAGTCGCTCAGCGCTCGGGATGTCGAGGTGATTCGTCGGCTCATCAAGGATGAGCAGGTTCTTCGAACTCGCAACGAGTGAGGCGAGCACGAGTCGTGCCTTCTCGCCACCCGAAAGATCGCCGACGAGTTTCTCTTGTTCGCTGCCGCTGAACATGAACGCGCCTGCGAGATTGCGTGCCTCTTGTTCACTCGGTCGCGGTCCACCTTCGAGTGATCGGATGGTGGACTGCAGATACTCGTACACCTTGAGCATGCGATCAAGATGCGCGTGTGACTGACGGAACCAACCAGTTTCAAGTCGTGGACTCAATTTCACCGTGCCAGCGTCGGGTACAAGATCGCCGAGGATCGCGCGCACCAGCGTCGTCTTGCCTGCGCCGTTTGGACCAATGATGCCGATGCGATCGCCAGGCTTTGCAGCGAGCGTGAGATCATTGAAGAGCACGCGATCGCCGTAGGCTTTCGAGAGTCCTTCTGCAACGAATGCAAAGTCGCCCAGTTCTGGAGGCGTAGGCAGTTGCAGCGCCATCGAGCCCATTTCAGGCGCGATTTCTTGCACATTCTGATCGATGAACCGTTCAAGCCGAGTCTCGCGGCCCTTCGCTTGGCGCGCGCGTTGACCAGCTTTGTACTTGAGAATGTACGCCTGCTCCGAGCGAATCTTGTCCTGCTGCTTGCCGAGCACGCGTTCTTGCGCGAGTCGACGTTCCGCACGCAGCGCGCGAAATGCTTTGTAGTTTCCTGGGTACTCGCAGATCACGCCGCGATCGATTTCGAGAATGCGATGCACGACCTTGTCGAGCAACCAACGATCGTGCGAGACCAGAATGACTGCACCAGGAAACTCGGTATCAAGGAATTCTTCGAGCCATTCGCGCCCTGCGATATCAAGGTGGTTCGTCGGCTCATCGAGCAGAAGCACATCAGGCTCACTCAGCAACAGGCGCGTGAGTCCAAGTCGTGCGCGTTGACCGCCGCTCAGTCCTGCCGCTGGGAGCGTGAAATCTTCATCGGTGAAGCCAAGGCCGTGCAGCATCGCTTCAACGCGATGTTCGACCGCGTAGCCGCCTGCGCGTTCGAGTGCTTCATCGAGATGCGCTTGGCGAGTCATGAGGCGCTCGAGTTCATCGCCCTCCGCATGCGCCATCAATTCATACACGTGCTCAAGTTCAACTTGCAATCGATCGCGATCCGCAAACGCATCCATCGCTGCTTCGAACAGCGTGCCTTCGGTGGGAACCTTTGGGTCTTGTTCGAGATATCCAATCGACGTGCCGCGGCCGATCTGCACCGAGCCCGAGTCTGGCTGCAACTTGCCCGCGATGATCTTGAGCAGCGTGCTCTTGCCACAACCGTTGCGTCCCACGAGACCGATCTTTTCACTCGGCTCAATGGCGCCCACTGCGCCGTCGAGGAGGACGCGGGTTCCGATGGTGTAGACAAGGTTGGCAAGCGTAATAATCGGCATTGGAGGGGGCGAAGGATAGCCGTCGAGCGCTCGCAGTGTCTGCCGAGAGCGTGTGAATTCGTGGTCGGAACGCGGACTACTTCGGAACTTTCATTCCACCGAAGGTCCAGATCCAACTGACGAGTTCGCGCTCACGCGGCGGGAAGACTGTTTTCGCCAGAGTTCGCAGCACCAGAGGACCAAGAAGTCCGCCGACAACGCCGCCGAGCAAGAGCGCCGCGAATGCGAGTATCCATCTGGTTGCGGAGTCATTTGATTGCACGATGTCCGACCAATCGAGAGAATCTACGGTGCTCCACGGAGCTTCTCGGTCGAGGTCACATATCGCGCACCACATCGCCGCCAAGACAAGATGCGCGAGGTTCGCGATCAACATTCGTGGTAGCGCGCGAAGGCGCAGGCAGACCACTCCGGCAAGCATTCCGCTGCACATCGCGATGAGGAACGCGCCGCTACCTGCGAGCGTGAGTACCGCGAAGTACACGGACGAATCCGTCGAAGATGTGAGTGCCGCTTGACCGTCGGGAGTGAGGAGCCAGGCGGCTGGTTCGGCTAACGGGTTGGGCGCAATGGCTTTCGAAGCCTGATTCATCTCCAACAGGACGCGCGAAAACACTTCATTCTCTGGGACATACACAGCGAGCGCCATCGCGCCCCACGCGAGGAGTGTTTGCACGATGAACGCGAGCAGCGTGAGCAGCAGCACCGCGCAGGCCGCGAGTCCGTGCAGTTGCGTGACCCACGGCGTGAGCGTTGGATATTCAATCAGAGGACTTGGGGCGCCGCACTCCGTACAACGTGCGAAGAGAATATTGCTCGAGCGATGCCGCTCGATCGGACTTCCTGCCATCGGGTGCAAGCAGGTCGCGCAGAGTCGATGCCCGTCGAGCGTGCGACCAGTTTTCTCGCTTGAATCGTCGATTGTTTGTGGCGCGTGTGTTGTCATCAGTTGATTGCGTTATCCCGAACTTGCGCGCCGTGATTGAATTCGCCGACGCCGAATCCACTGGCCGTTCCAGATGCGATCGGTCATGAGGAGGCATCCAAGGCTCATCCCCAACGCGGTTGCGAGGAGACCGCCTAAGAGGAGAGAGAACGGAAACTTCGCGCCCCCACCGAACAAAGAGAAAGTGTGTATTCCGTTCATCACGAACACCGTCGCGTATGCGATCAACGCGAGCGGCAACAGGCGCACGACGCGAGCGATGTAAGAGAGATGTGGCAAGAGGAGACTCATGCCAATACCACCCGTGAGAGAGGCGAACGCAAGCATCATGCCGCACTCGAGGAAGTAGACGTCGGGAAGTTCGAGGACAGGATATTGGTACCTGAACACGGCGTCTTCGTAACTTAAGGCGCCCAAGGCGCCAGTGGTAACTCCACACGCGAAGAAGAAGGAGAGGAAGCAGGCGAGTCGAATGATGATTCTGGGAATCGACATCGCACGCGCTACTGCAGCGCGATCTTCATCCGACTGCAGCGCCGCCGAATGTCCGCAATTCGGGCATGTTGCAATCCAACGCGCGAGGCACGCAGAGTGGCGCCGCGACTGCGGAGGGATCGAGGTTCCGCACATTGCACATGCGTGTTGCATAAGTGAGCCCTCCTGCATCGAGCAGATCGCAACACATGATACCTTCTCGTCCCTCATGATCCTCCGTCGCGTTAATCCACTCCGCCGCATCATGCTCGTGATCTTCGTTCCCGTAATCGCGGTCGGCATGTTTTGGTGGAATGGGAAACTTGAAATGGCATCGCGCGAGGATGTCAGCGCGTTTGTGCATGAGTCGCTCGCGATGGCAACACAGGGAAAGTCTCCTGGACTCACAGAGCCGATCGCGACTGGTTTTCTGGCGCGGACAGTGGGTTCTGAAGGCGTGCATGGCGCGACGATCGATGTCGTGGAAGGCGATCTCACGGGAACAGGCGCATCGCATGGCGCAACAGTTCGATTGCGCGATGGACGCGCGATTCTGTTGGGGATTGATGCGAGTGGCGGGACGATCGATAAGTTTCGAATCACCGTGATTACTGAAGGCAAGTGACAGAGCACGATGGAACTGCGCGCATGAAAATTTGGTTGAACGGACAACTCTGCGACCGCACCGACGCACGACTCAATGTGCTTGACGCTGGCGTGCAGCACGGCGTCGGTCTCTTCGAGACGATGCTTGCGCGTGACGGCGCAGTGATTCGACTCGATCAGCATCTCGCGCGTCTTGAGACGAGCGCCCAACAACTCGGTCTCGCTGATGCGCTTCGCGTGGATCCACTCGGCGAAGCAGTGCTCGACACACTTGCGGCAAACGGGATGCGTGATGCACGCATTCGTCTTACGGTCACAGGCGGCGATCTCGGACTGCCGTGGACACGCACGCCCGCCGATCGCGAACGGGAAGTGCGCTCGCCGACGATCATCATCGTTGCACAACCACCCACGGACTATCCAGAAGAACTCTTCGCGCGCGGCGTTGCGGCGACTGTCTCTGCATCGCGACATTCCACGAGTGATCGATTCCTCGGTCATAAGTCGCTCTGGTACTGGCCACGCATTGAAGCGCTCGGTCATGCTGCGCGCGTTGGATGCACGGAGTCGCTCTGGTTTTCAACCGCAGGATTTCTCGCAAGTGGCAGCGTGAGCAACGTCTTCCTCGTGAAAGACGGTGTGCTCTCGACACCGATCGCACGCGGCGACGACGAAGCGATGGATGGCGAAATCACACTCATGCAGCCCGTTCTCCCTGGATGCACGCGCATGGCTGTGATGGAATGGGCGCTGAGTCAAGGCACGCGCGTGCGAATTCGAAACCTCACGATTGACGATGTTGTGGCGGCCGATGAAGTGTTCGTGACGAACTCGTCGTGGGGCGTGCTGCCGGTGGTGCGTGTGGACGAGTCGATCATCGGCAACGGGAAACCGGGCGCGTGTGCAATCTCCATGCGCGAATGTTGGCTTGCCTAACCTACGCAACTCTCGATGAAGTTCACGTTTGTCAATCTCGGTGCTCAAGTACAAAACGCAGCTGGGCGTGTGCGTGCCGCAAACCCACTCAAGCGCGCACCGCAGTCCTTCGCGCTTCGTGTGCTCTATGGCATTGCTGCGATTGTGCTTGCGATCCCTCTCGCGCTGCTGATCCTCGCACTTGTTGTGTGCGGATTTGCGTGCATCGTCGTCGTGATTGCTCTCGTCCTCGCGCTCGCACTCATCCGTGCCGCGCTGCGGATTTTTACGTCATCCCAATCGACGCGCGATCTTTCAAGACCCGATGCGTCAGGTCGCGAAAATGTCCGCGTCAAAGACAGCGCGTAATCCGTTTGCACAGATCGCACCGCGGCGTACCATCAGGCAATGCCGGCCACTCCTGAATCTCCACCAGCGCCTGTGTTCGCGCACTTGCACTTGCATAGCGAGTACTCGCTGCTCGATGGTGGAAACAAGATCGATCGATTGCTCGCGCGCGTGAAAGCGCTCGGGATGGATGCGGTCGCGGTGACCGATCACGGCAACCTCTTCGGCGCGCATGAGTTTTATACGAAGGCGAAAGCTGCGGGAATCAAACCCATTCTCGGCATCGAAGCCTATGTCGCACCCGATCGCGATGGGAAGCCGGGCGATCGACTCGATCGCACGCACACGGGCCAGCAAGACGGTGGATTCCATCTTGTGCTTCTTGCTGAAGACATCATCGGTTGGAAGCATCTTCTCAAACTCTCGAGCGATGCGTTCCTTCAAGGCTTTTACTACAAGCCGCGCATGGATAAGTCGACGCTCACGAAGTGGGGCGATGGACTGATTGCGGTCAACGGACACCTCGGTTCCTCCATCGCATTTCACCTTGTGCAGTTCGTACACGCAGGCGCGACGAAATCTGGGGCATCCCTTGAGCATTGGCAGCGCGCGGTTGCCGAGGCACAGTGGCATGCGAGCGTGTTCAAGCCCAATGCGAAAGGCGAGCCACGTTTCTACATCGAGTTACAGCGGCATGTCCCTGAGCAAGAAGAGATCCATCCGCATCTCATCGCGCTTGCGGAAGAGTGTGGGCTGCCACTCGTTGCAGACAACGATGCGCACTTCCTGCTTCGCGAAGATCACGATGTGCATGACACGCTCTGCTGCATTTCGATGCAGAAGAACAAGAACGACAGCACGCGCCTGAAGTATCCCGAAGAAATCTTCGTGAAGAGTCCCGAAGAGATGAGCGCACTCTTTTCTGCGCCGAAGGAACAAGAAGCGCTTCGGAACGCTGGCCGCATCGCCGCGCGTTGTAGCGTGACGCTTCCCAAAGATGAAAAGCACGTGCCGGTCGTGCGCGTAAAACATCCAGGGTTCTCGCCAAAATACGAGAGCGGCGATCTCACGGAGTGGTTCAAGGCATATTGCGCGAAGTTTGAAGTGCTTCCGTTCGATGCGTCAGGTGATCAAGGATCGCAGGCCGAAATGACACTGGGCTGTGACGCTGCACTTCGCGATCTCTGCGAAGCCGGTTTGGTGTGGCGCTATGGACAGGGCGGCGTGACGCCAGCGATTCGTACGCGACTCGAACGAGAGTTGAAGGTGCTCGCGGACAAGATGATCAGCGCGTACTTCCTCATTGTTTGGGACTTTGTGAACTGGGCGCGACAACGCGGCATTCCCGCGACGGCACGCGGTTCAGGTGTCGGAACGATGGTTGGATTTGTGCTCGGGCTTTCCAACGCGTGTCCCGAAACGTATGGGCTTCTCTTCGAGCGATTCGCGGATCCCGATCGCAACGAGTACCCCGACATCGACGTCGATATTTGTCAGGATGGTCGCGCGTCTGTCATCGAGTACGTGCGCAAGAAATATGGACATGTCGCGCAGATCGTCACCTTCGGTCGATTGAAGGCGAAGGCGGCGATCAAGGATGTTGCGCGTGTCATGGGACTTACGCCGCAGGAAGCGCAAGGGCTCGCGAATCTTGTTCCCGCTGAACTCGATATCACGATTGACGAAGCACTCGAAAAGAACGCGGAGTTCGCGACAGCGGTGCGGAATGATCCACGGTTCGCACGCGTGATCGAGCATGCACGCGGTCTCGAAGATCACGCGCGAAGCCAAGGTATTCACGCAGCCGGCGTCATCGTCGCAACGCGTCCGCTCGATGAGATTGTCCCGTTGTGTCGGCCAACTGGCGGCGGCGAAGATGCTGTCACGCAATGGGATGGCCCAACCTGCGAGAAGGTCGGTCTGCTCAAGATGGACTTCCTCGGACTTCGCACGCTCTCGACGATTGAGCGCTGCAAAGAGATCATCCACGCGACGCTTCCTGATGCGGAGATTTGGAAAGCTGTGGGAATGAAAGTTCCTGCAGCAGGCGAAACGAGAGCGAATGCGACGGGTGTGGTCGAGCCCATTCCGCATCCACTCGACCTTGATCGCATCCCGCTCGACGATCCGCGCATCTTTGCGCTTTTCCGTCGTGGCGATACGAACGGCATTTTTCAGTTTGAGTCCGGCGGTATGAAGCGACTCGTGTCGGAGATGCAGCCGGATCGGTTGGAAGATCTCATCGCGGCGAACGCGCTTTTTCGCCCAGGTCCGATGGAGTTGATCCCAACATTCGTCGCGCGAAAGCACGCGCGCGAAGCGATGCCTGTGATGCACGAAGTGGTCGCGCGCTATACGAGCGAGACCTACGGAATCATGGTCTATCAAGAGCAGGTGATGCAGGTCTTGCATCACCTCGGTGGCATTCCGCTGCGAGAAGCTTACGCAGTCATCAAGGCGATTTCGAAGAAGAAGCAGGATGTCATCAATGGGGCGCGTGCAGCCTTCATCCTTGGCGCCGCAGAACGCGGCCTTCCGAATGTGCCCGCGGATGAGCTCTTCGATCTCATCCTCAAGTTCGCGGGATACGGCTTCAATAAGAGTCACTCGACGGGCTACTCGATCATTGCATACCAAACCGCGTACTTGAAGACGTACTTTCCGAGTCACTACATGGCGGCGTTGCTGACGTTTGAAAGTCAGGCGCGCAAAGTAGAAGAGTGGTCGGTGTACCTCGACGATTGTCGCAAGCTCATTTTCCCCGACGACGCGCCCACAAAGCGACATGTCGGCGTCGAAGTTCGTCCTCCTGACGTCAACCTGTCGCAAGAGGATTTCAGTGTTGTGTTCGTGCAGGGCGAGAAGGTCTCAGCGTGGACCGGTCACATTCGCTTTGGACTCAAGGCAATCAAGGGCGTGGGCGCTGGTCCGATGCGCGCGGTCATCGATGCGCGCGCGAAGGCTGGCGCATTTACGTCGTTGTTTGACTTCTGTGAGCGCGTCGATCTTCGCGCCGTGAATCGCGCCGCGCTCGAAAGTCTCGTGAAAGCAGGCTGTTTCGACAGTCTGCATGGAGTTGATGCGCGTGCGTCACTCGTCGCGAGTCTTGAGAACGCGATGCAAGGCGGACTCTCACTCGCGCGCGATCGTGCTGGCGGGCAAGAAACATTCTTCGGCGCGTTTGCCGAGTCGAGTCAAGCGAAAGCAACGTCCAAGATCGAGTTGAAGAAGAGTGCGCCGTGGCCACGCATGGAAGCATTGCAGTTTGAGAAGGAAGCGCTCGGCTTCCATGTGTCTGGTCACCCACTTGATGCGTGGGGCGATGCGGTGGAGGCATTCACCACCGGCGACCTCAAGCACATTGCGGAGTGCGCGCAAGACACGCAAGTTGTGTGTGCGGGTCTCATCTCGCGCATGAAAATTCTGCGCGTGAAAGCTGGTCGAGATCCTGGCGCGCAGATGATGGTGCTCGGTCTCACAGATAAACATGGCGGTATGGAAGCGGTGCTCTTCCCAGAAATGTTCGCGAAGTACGGCGAGTTTGTCGCGCAAGACCGCGCAGTGGTGGTCATCGGGACAGTGGATCGCAAACGTGCGGAGCCGAACATTCTTGTGGATCGCGTGATCCCACTTGAAGATGCGTCGAAGCATCTCGCGATGCGACTCGATCTCTCGATTGATGTCGCGATGCATGAGCCCAACACAACGCCTTCACCAGCGCTCGCTGCAACGCTGCAACTGGCGGCAGGCCTGCTGAAACAAGCGGCGAGTGCCCCGACAGGTGGTGGCCGCGCGGTGGAGGTGCTTGTCAATCTTGACGGACGCGAGCGACGAACGAGCCTTCTTTCGCGGCGACTCAAGGTGGTTCCCGATGCATCGCTCCTCACGCAACTACGCGCGTTGCTCGGCGAAAACAATGTACAGATTCGCGGCGGTTGGGTTCCCCCAAAGAAGGAACGCAAGCAGTGGGGCAGTCGTCGGCAAGAAGAATCTGTCGAGGTGTGATCACCGCTGAGGCGCGCTCACATGCTTTCAAGCCGAAGGTCAACTTCGTGCTCTTGCAACGCGTTGAGCATCTCATCGAGTCGACCTGACATCACTGCGGTGAGCGCGAATTGCATTTCTATGCGGTGATCGGTGACCACAGATTCTTTCCATCGATACGTGCGAACTTTCTCCGCGCGACCGCCTGAACCGATGATTGACTTCCGTTCGGAGCTTCGCTTTGCTGCGGCTTCCGCGCGTCGCCCTTCATAGACACGAGCGCGGAGCAATCGCCATGCCTTCTCGCGATTCTGCCCTTGGCTGCGCGTCTCTTGCATCCGAACTTCGATCTTCGTTGGCATGTGAATGAGGTGCACGCATGTCGCGACCTTGTTCACATTCTGTCCGCCAGGTCCCTGCGCGGTCGTGAGAATTTCTCGCACTTCTTCAGGATCAACTTGCGATTCCACTTCTTCGGGCTCCGCGAGAATTGCAACGGTTGCAGTAGACGTATGCACGCGTCCTTGTGCTTCGGTTGCAGGCACGCGCTTCACTTGATGCGTGCCGCCTTCGAACGCGAGCGCGGCGTAGACGCCGTCGCCGTCAATCGATGCGATAGCCTGCGTAGTTCCGCCCGCGTCGCCGGGTTTCACTTCGAGTACTTCAAATTTCCAACCGCGTGCAGTGGCAAACGCGCGATACATCTCGAACATTTCGCCTGCAAACAGCGCTGCTTCGTGGCCGCCCACTCCCGCGCGAACTTCAAGCACGATGCTCGAGATACTTGACTCTTCACTCGTTGCGATCTGCCGGCGTAGTGCGCGAATGATTTCCTCTTGCTTGGCGAGAAGTTCAACGCGCTCAGCCATCGCAAGTCGCGCAAATTCACGATCGCCTGCGGCTTCAAGTTGCGTGAGTCCCTCGAGATCAACAGTCAGTTGCGTCAACGCGCGCCACGGGGTGAGTGACGTTGCAAGCGTGCGTCGACGCTTCGCAATGGCACTCATACGCCGATGATCCGTATGCGTCGACTCGAGTTGCATTTCGAGTTCAAGCGCAGCATCTTCGTCTGCCATGGCTGCGAGGATGCGTTCGAGGGATGCAGGTACAGCGATAGTCACGAGTGAGAAGCAGAACGGAGTGTGCGATGGAAAGCAAGCAGCCGCCCTTCGCAGAGCGGCTTCTTCTCGCAGAGCGATTTCGTGAACGACAAACTAGAGAACTACTTCTTCTTTGCGTTGTCGAAGTACTTGCCGGCGAACTTCTTCTGGAAGCGTTCAACGCGACCGAGCGTATCGACGAAGGACTTCTGGCCAGTGAAGAAGGGATGCGAGCCGCTCCACACTTCAACGTTGAGCGACGGCACGGTCGCGCCGACGGTCATGACGACCTCGCCGCGGAAGGTCACCTTGCAATCGGGGTAGTACTTAGGGTGGATTTCCTGCTTCATGACAAAACCTTTCGAAACTCCACAGAGCGACCGACGTGGTCGCCGAGTGGGGTCGGAGAGTCTAGCCGCTCGGGCGGCATTCGCAAAGGGGGAGAAGCGGAGTTTGTCGAGGGATCGTCGTCGCCGCTTTTTACCGTGTTATCAGCGCACTTACCCTTCGCCGCGAAGAGTCGTGAGTGCCTCTGCCAGGCGTGCCTTCTGTGCGGAATCAACGGATGGATACTTCAACCCGAGCGATTCGATGGTTCGCCGAAGCACCGACGACACGATCGCTCGCGTCACATACTTCTGATCGGCGGGGATGACCCACCACGGCGCCCACTCGGTGCTCGTCGCGCCAATCGCATCTTCATACGCCTTCATGTACGCATCCCAATGGATGCGTTCGCTGAGATCCGCGAGGGAAAACTTCCAATGCTTCGACTCATCGGTGAGCCGGTCAATGAAGCGCTTCTGCTGCTCTTTGCGCGAGACGTAGAGAAAGAACTTCACGATCGTCACACCGTTACGCCACAGATGCATCTCGAGGTTGTTGATGTCTTGCTCGCGGCTCTTCCAGAAGTCTTCGCCGCGCTCGCCCTCTGGGAGTTTCTCATTCTTCAGCCATTCAGGATGCACCTTTGTGACAAGCAAATTTTCGTAGTGCGATCGATTAAACACGACGATCTTTCCGCGCTCCGGAAGCGCCTTCATGTGTCGCCAAAGATATGTGTGATCGTATTCTTCATCGCTCGGCCGCTTGAATGAGTGCACTGAACAGCCTTGCGGATTGAGTCCGCTCATCACATGTTTGATCGTGCCGTCTTTGCCCGCTGCGTCCATCGCTTGGAAGATGACAAGCACCGAGCGTTGGTCGGAAGCCCACAGCAACTCTTGCGCGGCGCTGAGTGATTTGAGATTTTCTTTGAGGTACTCCTTTGCGTCGGCCTTGAGTTCCTTTTCCGTTCGCCCTTTATCCACGCCGTGCAATCCCTCGTGATGCCATTCCGTGCGATAGTCCTTAAGACGAAATTTCGAGCCTGGTTCGACGCGGAACAACTTCTTCTGATCAGCGAATGTGAGGTCGGTTGGCATTGGGTTTTCCTTTCCGAGGTCCGATTAACTGGGTACTTGCGTAACTCCTGACGGGAGAGCCAAGGGTAGCGGGAAAGGCCAAAACCTGTCCCACAGGCACCTAGAGGGGGTTTGAACGCGCATTCGTTGAGATCGATCCTCCTTCGCATCTTTATGGAGGGAGGGAACTCTTTTAAGAAATCATGATTTCACGGAGATTTACCCTTTGACAAGCGAGCGAGAGGTTGGCATACTCCACTTGTCGACGAACCTTCTGCGATTGCCGCAGACGTCAGATAGCACCGACGCTCGATTCCTTGCCCGAGTCTCTGTACGGTCCAGTCTTTTTCCTTCGGGCATGTTTGAGTTGAGACCGCGATGAAGCTTTACGTTGGGAACCTGTCGTTCAAGATGTCTGAAGATGAACTTCGTGATCTGTTTGCAGCGCACGGTGAAGTTGTTTCTGCGCAGTTGATCATGGATCGTGAAACCGGACGCCCACGTGGCTTCGGCTTCATTGAAATGTCGAATTCCGAGCAAGGTACAGCCGCAATGGCAGCGCTCAACGGCGCTGACATCCTCGGTCGTCCACTCACCGTCAACGAAGCTACACCCAAGCCCGCTGGCGGCGCTGGTGGCGGTAGCCGTGGCGGCTTCGGTGGCGGCGGTGGTGGTGGCGGCGGCGGCGGTCGCGGCGGTTACGGCGGCGGCGGCAGTGGCGGCGGCGGCGGT
>QWPV01000069.1:5304-15110 GCA_003671055.1 Planctomycetota bacterium | reverse complement strand
AAGGATCGTCTCGATGGTTGGTGCGGCGGATTGCGGCAGTGGTGCGCGCGTCGCGATGTGACACATCTTGTGGTTGAGAGCAGCGTGCCTGTGGAAACCATGATGCTCGAGTACCTGCGTCGACGAGGGCTGACTCGATGATGCTCGCACTGACGTGGCTCACGCCGCTAGCGGGCGCGATCTTGGCGGGAGTTGTAGTGCCGCCGCTCTTGGCGCTTTGGTTCTTGAAGCTCCGACGCCGGCCGCGCGTGGTTTCGAGCACGCTGCTGTGGACGCGATCACTCGCAGATCTCCGCGCGAACGCACCATTTCAACGATTGCGTCCCAGCGTCCTGCTTTTCCTGCAGTTGTTGCTGATCGGGTTGATCGCGGTGGCAATTGCGCAGCCAGAATCCGATGGCCTTGTCGATGCGGGTGGACGCTACGTATTGCTCATCGATCGAAGTGCGAGCATGAACGCAAGTGAAGGCGAGCGAGCGGAGGATCGAACGCGACTCGATATCGCGAAGGACGCCGCGATCGCGCGCGTGCAAGAGTTGCTCGGCGGTGGATATTTTGCACCACGCGCAGGCGATGTGATGGTGGTCTCGTTCGCGTCTCGTGCAGAAGTGCGCGCGCCCTTCACGGACAATATTGCTGATCTCGAAAGTGCCATTCGTGCGATCACGCCGACCGATGAAGAAACTGCGCTCGGTGAAGCGCTCGACGTTGCACGCGCGTTCACCACCAACGTGGATCCAGATCGACTCGACCGCACGATTGCAGCGCCTGCGAAATTGGAACTTTATAGCGATGGTCGCCTTGCAGACTTGAAGGACCTGACGCTTCGACCGATGGAATCGCTGGTGTATCGAAAGGTCGGCACGGCGATGGACAATGTCGCAATCGTCGCACTCGCTGCCGAGCGACCTGCGGATCGCCCTGACGATGTGCAAGTATTCGCCGCACTCGTCAACATGAATGCAACGCCCGTCTCGGTGTCGGTGCAACTCGCGCTTGACGGACGCGCGCGCGCGATCACGCCTGAGCCGATTGAGATCCCCGCAGCGAAGATGGGCACGGAAGCAGGTGAGGGCGGTACGTTGGGGTTCCGTCCTGGTCGCGCGCAAGTGATCTTCCGTCCCATCGAACAGCCGCGTGACGTGGTGATTGAAGCGTCGATTCTTCGCAAGGATGCGCTGTCGAGTGACGACATCGCGTTCGCAATCGTCCCGCCAGCCAAGCGCCTTCGCATTCTCCTCGTGAACAATCAGGGCTTTGTGCTGTCGAGCGCACTTGACGCATTGCCGGTTGAACGCGTGGATCGATTGAGTGGGGCGGAGTTTGATGCGATGGTGACTGCATCCGAAGTTCTCGACTACGACGTCATCGTGCTCGACAACTACGCGCCGAAATCATTGCCAGCAAATCGGTATCTCGTGCTTGGTGCTGCGCCTCCGTTGCCTGATCTCAACGTGTACGGCACGCAGAAAGATGTGTGGTGTCGAACCTCGCGCGAGGAGTCGCCGCTTTTGCGTGCCGCGTCGCTTGACGAATTGTTCGTGAGTACCGCAATTGCAACACGTCCAGGGAAGTCGTGGAGAGTCGATGCGGAAGGACCTGATGCACCGCTCATTTTGATGTACGACGCGGCGGATACGCATGCGGTGTATGTCACCTTCGACATTCTCAATTCCAACTGGCCGTTCCAGCGTTCGTTCCTCAACTTTGTCGCCAACGCTGTCGAAGCGCTTGGTCATGCTGGTGAAGCGGTGACCTCGCAGGGTGTGCGTCCTGGCGATGCGATCTCGCTGCGGTTGCCGGCTGGAAGTCGTGATGGGCGCGTCACGACTGCGGAGGGAGTGCAAGCGATTGCGAAGATTGATGCGCAGGGAAATCTCAATTGGGGTCCTGTGCTTCGCGCGGGGCTCTATGACATATCGTTTGTGGACGCAGCGAGTGGACAACCACAGACGCGCAAAGTTGCTGCGAACCTATTCTCATCAGAAGAGAGTCGCATCGAACCCATGCAAGAGATCGTGCTCGGTGTGGATGCCGTCAGCGCAGCCGAAGTGTCGAATGAACGGCGAGCATCGGTGTGGCCGTGGATCCTTGGGCTCGCGCTACTGATTCTGATGCTTGAGTGGTGGGTCTATCAGCGCCGCATCGTGTAGTGCGCGGAATCTGCACGCGACTTGCGCACGCGAAGTCTCCTACACTGCGACGCAGAGGCATCTTTTCCCGTAACCCATAGCTATGAGCACACCCGCAACTCCATCCCTTGACCGCATCGCACAGTTTGAAAAAATGGCGGCTGCCGATCCATCCAATGAGATGGCGCACTTCAGTCTCGGCACTGCCTACCTGAATGCTGGACGCGCGGCTGAAGCGGCGGTTGCGTTTGAGCGTTGCGTTGCAGTCAATCGCGAGATGAGCAAGGCGTGGCAACTCGGTGGCGACGCGATGATTAAAGCAGGCTGGGAAGATCGCGCAGTGAAGTTCCTTGAAGAGGGATATGTGATCGCGAGTTCAAAGGGCGATCGCATGCCGCAAACTGCTATGGAGCAGTTGTTGGAGTCGATCGGTCGCAAGGCGCCCAAGATTGAGAGCGCGAATCAAGAAGCTGCTGAAGCGATTCGCGTATCCGGAGGATTTGTATGTCGCCAGAGCGGTCGACCTGGCACGAAGATGGACTCGCCTCCGTTTCGCGGCAATGTCGGCGAGTGGATTCAAGCCAACATCTCGAAGGAAACATTCAGCGCGTGGATTGGTCAGGGAACGAAGGTGATCAATGAACTGCGTTTGGATTTCTCGCGTGACAAAGATGTCGAGACGTACGACTCGCACATGCGTGAATATCTCGGCATTGATGATGCTGTGATGCAGTCGTTGAAGTGAGCGCGCGTACGCGTCGACGCAAGTTCGCATCATGCGTAGCCGAGTCGATCGAGATCCGTCTCATCAAGCCCGAAGTGGTGACCGACTTCGTGCAAAATCGTGATACGAATCTCCGCGCGGATCCGATCGCTGCCGCCCCATTCTTGACCCTCGTCGTCTTCCCATGCTTCCCAACCGCCCGCGAGGTCGAGGATGCCCATCCGAAAGAGATGAATGGTTTCAAGTCCCTCCGCGTCGCTCACACTGCGTTCTGTGAGCGGCACGCCGGAGTGAAGGCCGCACAGAATGTCTTCAGGGTCATCAAGATCAATGCCTAACTCAGCAGCGAGTTCTTCGGAGGGATGATCTTCGAGAATGATCGGTGCTTCTTCGAGCATTGCATGCACAGTGGCGGGGAGCTGCGAGAACACTTCATCGAAGAGTTTGTCGAAGCGCTCACGCTCCTTTCGACTCATGCCGCGCGGGTGAGTCAATCTTTCACCTTGCCGATGAGTTCTTGGATGTTCGAACACCCTTGCGCTTTCGTCCATCGAGCGAGTCCATCAACCACGCGCAGCGGTGAACGAGGGTCGATGTAGAGTGCGGTTCCCATGCCGACAAGCGTTGCGCCTGCGAGGATGAACTCTGCAGCATCTTCCCAGCGACTCACGCCACCCAGTCCGATGATCGGCTTCTTCGCATCGCGCGCGACCTTGGAATACACGTCGTAAATCATGCGCACGATGATTGGATGAATGCCCGCGCCGGAGTACCCGCCGCGCTTGTTCGAAAGTCGGAACGAGCGCGTTTGTACATCGATCGCCATAGCCGTAAACGTATTCGCGACCGTGAGCGCATCCGCACCTGCGTCGATCGCCGCATCTGCCATCTTCACGATGTCAGGCGCATTGGGCGAGAGTTTCACGATGAGCGGCTTGTGCGTTACGACGGGGCGCACTTCACGGAGCAGCGATCGCAGCGCGTCTGGATGTTCAGCAAACTGCAAGCCGTCGCTCGTGTTCGGGCAACTCACGTTGAGCTCGATCGCATCGATGCTTTTGTCGATGTCGAACGCTTGCGCAACGGTGGCGTACTCCTGCACGCTGTGGCCAGCGACACTGCCAAAGAGTTTGCAGCCGATCTCCGCGCGCGACGTGAGTTTCTGTGCTTGAAACACAGCGAGCCCGACATTCGTAAGTCCGATCGCATTCAACATCCCCGCGGAACTATCGATGATGCGCATCGGTGCATTGCCTTCACGCGGTTCGCAGGTGATTGACTTCGCAACCACCGCACCAACGCGCGAAAGATCGAACGCATCGTTCAATTCGGGACCATAGCCCGCAGTGCCCGCCGCAAGAGCGACAGGGTTTGCGAGCGAGAGTCCGCAGAAATTCAAACTGAGCGCGGTCGATGCATGCATCAGACGCGAGTGTAGAGCAGATTCGCAAGCATCATGATCCAACCATGATTCAACCATGATTCAATCTTGATCGGCTCACGTTCTGGTGGGGATCTCTCTTAGTTGCAGGGTCCCCAGTTGCCCAACAGCGTCGCCAAGTCAGCAGCATCCGTGACACTGTTGCCATCGACATCGCCGCCAGCAAGTCCCCATGCACCCAAGAGTGCCGAGATGTCAGCCGCATCGACGGTACCACTGCTATCGAGATCGCCCGCGCAGATTGCCTGCGTGCACTCGATCACGGAGATCGTGAGGTCATCGATGCCCGCTTCAGTGAGTGAGTTGTTGGGGTTGTCGGTGACGAAGAAGCGGAGCTTCATCGTTGACGTGAGTGGGAGGAAGGCATCTAAGTTGTAGGTCTTCGTCAGCCAGCCACTGCCTTGACTGCCAATGCTTGCCATGACGATCCATGTCGCGCCGTTGTCGTTCGAGAGATCCACGCGCAAGTAGTCTTGCTGTGCTGGAGTTGTCGTCGCATCGTCACAGTAGAACCATGCGGCGAACGAGACGCGCGCAGCAACGAATCCCGCGAGGTCGTAGGCCGGTGTGGAGAGTGTCACCGGACCACCATCAAGGTCCTGTGCGCCTGCAAGCCCGCCAGCGACTCCGAGTCCGGTGATCCAGGCCTTCGTGCCCTTCGCCGTCGCATCAGTTGCTGGTGCTGTCTGCACGCCGCCGCTCACCGCGCCTACAGGCACGACAGCGACCCACGCGCCCGCAGTCGCGCTTGCATCGGTCGTGGTGCTCCAGCCAGCGACGCTTCCCTCGATTGCATCGGAATACGCGACGTACTCACCTGTTTGCACAGGGACTGTGTAAAACGTTGTTGGCGCTGTTGCAGGATCGTTGTAAAAGGCGCCGCCGGTGTATTGCGCTGTTACGTAGTAGCGAAGCTCTTGTCCACAGTTCACAGCTGGAAGCGTTGCACTGAAGTTGTTGCCGCCGGTTGAAGTGAGCAATCGCGGAGTCCACGCAGAATGATCGATGGAGTACATCAACTTGGGCGTGCCTGCCTCGATTGAACCGGCGCCGAGAATGGAGATCGTCACTGGGAACGAAACTTCACTCGCAGGAGCAATTGTTGCGGGGCGACCGCTTGGGTAGCTGAATGTGAGCCCAATGGGTGGGCTGTTCATCCACACTTCGATGCCCGCGCATTTTCCGATGACGACGTCTGGCCACGTGTCGCCGTTGATATCGAATGTTGCGAAGTCAAACACTGCGGACGCCGACGCGTACGGAATGATCTCACCAATCTCATCAAGCAGCGTTGGAAGCGTTCCCGTGTTGCGATAGATGTGCGACCGACGACCAGTGGAAGGGCAGAAGGCTGGAAGATCTGCATCGACGTCCGTGATGAGCACGTCGAGCTTGCCATCTTTGTCAAGATCGATGACGCGCGTTTGATTGCCGAACTCCGCGGCGCTGTCGGCGATCGTGTAGCTGATCCAGTTCGCGAGGCCATCGGCTCCATTGCCTTGATTGATGAGGAACTTGTCTTGACCGTCATCGACGACGACAAGATCGATACGGCCATCGTTGTTGAGATCGCCAACATCGATTTCATACGGTGCAACAGCGCTCACGCTGTCAGGGCCGATGAAGGAATTGCCGAGATTTGCGGGGTTTGCGTAGAAAATCGCAACATCCTGTCCGCCCGTCAGTGTGTTCACACGCACGATGTCAAGGTGACCATCGCCGTTGAAATCTGCGGTGTCCACCGCGTTACCGAATCCAGCGGCGAGTTGCGCTGCAGTGAATCGTGTCGTTGTGCTGTCGACGAAGTAACCAGGATTTGCTGCGCCCTGATTGACAAGAAACTTATTTTGGAAGTCGTTCGCGGCGTTCTCGGGAGGAGACTGCTGGCACTCGCCCGCGTCGATCGTGTCGCCGTCCATGTTGAGATCGATGCAGTTCGTGCCGCTTGTTTCAGGCGTGTCGTAATCGGTGAAGAAGAGATCGGCGTAGCCATCGCCTGTGTAATCGGCGGCAACGAACTCGCAGAAGCGGGGGTTCGCTGTAGCACCATTAGCTGCAAACAGTTGTGGGATGCGCCCGTCTTCGAAGCGGAAGCCGAGCCAGTTGCCACTCGCATCATCGCCGAGATTCATGTACACGCGTGGCTGACCCAACAGTGTGCTGACGGAGTCGGACATCGTTGTCGCGGTGACAAGGTCCTTCCATCCATCGTTGTTGACATCGATTGCTTTCACGTCGCGATCGTTGACCGGATCGCGCATACCTTGACTGCCTGCGGTATCGGCAGCGGTGCCGTATTCCGTCGTGCGATCGACGAGGACGCCGCCTTCATTCATGAGCAGTATGTCTGGGAACCCGCCCTGAATCGATCCAGGAAATTTTCGCATGCACACGAGATCGATGTCGCCGTCCTGATCAAAGTCAGCGTATTCGAAGTCCTTCTCAAGATTGTCGTTCACCACAAGCGATGGCGGCGCAATGAGTCTCGTGGAGGTCTGATTGACAAACGAGGTCTGCCACTGTGCGCTCGCGCTTGAAACAAACAACGCGGAGAGAGCGAGAGCGGAAACTGGGGCGAGAATCTTGGTGCGCATGGAGTAATCCAAGAGAAGCTAAATTTCTGACGAAGGAGCTGAAATGCTAAGGAGTTCGAGCAGAGACGTTGAGATACAAGATCCTGAACTTAGGCGCAGTTGCCCCACGCATTGAGGAGAACAGCAAGATCCGCCGCATCGGTGTTGCCATCAGCGTTGAGATCGCCGCCCGCGCCACCCCAGCCGTTGAGCAGAACTGCGAGATCCGCGGCATCCACAATACCGTCGCGGTTGAAATCTTCGACGCAGAGAGTGGGGCAGTTGTCGCCGCGACCGTCGCCATTCGTGTCAGGCATGGTTCCCGCAAAGATGTCGACTAGATCTGCAATGCCGTTGCCGTTGCAATCGCGTGCAGCATCTTCGAAGTTCTCGATAGCTTGCACGAAGTACGTCGCGTCGATCGAGTTGATCACGCCGTTGACATCGATGTCGCCGATGGCAGTTGCAAGGTTGGGATTCGATGCAGCGCCCGCGTAGCTTCGCAAGATCGTGAAGTCTTCGAGATCACGCACGCCGTCACCGTCGAAGTCGAACTCCGCGCGACCGAGTGAATCGAGGAACGCGATGAGCGATGCCTTGTCGCCAGCAGAGAGCGAGTCAAATGCGAGCGCACTTGCAGCGGATTCACCGAAAGGACCGTGTGCATTGATCGCAACTGTCACGCGATCCGCAAAGGGCCCGCCTGCAGCTAAACCGTTGTGCAACATTGGATCGCGCGAGCGGAGATTCCAAAGTGTCGGTGTCCGGATCTCTTGCTCACTTGCATCACCTTGACGCACGCCATCACCGAGCATTCCCATGTCGTGCAACAGGAAATCGGAGTACGGACGAATCGTCTTGTTTCGTAGCGCGGATTCAAGACCCTTCGTATTTGCGGTGGTCCAACTTGCGATGTGGCAACTCGCGCAACCAACGGCGTTGAAGATCACTTCGCCAGCCATACCAGTCTTGGGAGTTTGCGGCGGCGGTCCGAGATAGCGTTGAAAATCAGTGACACGATCGATGAAGTGCTTGCCACTTGCATCAGCGAAGTCTTCGGGGTCAGCGATGGTGTCGCACTGGCTGAGCAGTACATGATCGCCATTGGGCGCGTTCTCGGTTGGGACGAGTCGATTCGTGAGACCCATCTCATTCAAACTTGCATCGCCGCTGAAGGTGAGCACTGTCGCAACTTGCGCTTTCCATCCAAAGCGTCCTGCGCGAAGTGGGGAGCCCGCGATCGCTTCAAGTGGCAGAACCCAATGCACAGTGCCGCTGATGCCGTCGCCGTTCCCATCAAGTGGATCAGCATTCGCGTTGATGCTCGCATCTGGAATCGCTTCGATCATGCCAAACGCCATGGAGGAATTCGTCATGCGCGTGGCGGTGACAGTTGCTTCAGGTGGAATGACTTCGCGGCATGCTGAAGAGATTGCTTCCGCTTGCAGGAGCGACCCGCCGAACTCTGGAGGATCGATGAAAGTGCCCTTGTCGTCCATACCGAAACGGGTCACGGCAATTGCGCCCCAGCCGCCGAGTGGATTGGAGTGGCAACTCATGCAGCCACCCTTGTTGAAGACTGGGCCCAATCCCGTCGCAATTGTCAGTGGCGTTTGGTAGGAAATCGCGCCAGCGCTAAATGCGTCGAGTTGCGAATCGCTCAAACCGAGCAGTGGCGCGCCTGCCTTCGGTTGAAGCACCGGATCACCTGCCAACGCGAGGCTGGAAAGAAGTGGAAGAGCGCAAGCTATGGAAATTCGAATGTGGGACATATGGAGGCTCAATGAAACGAGCGGGTTAAGACGGAGTTCATCGGAACATGCATCGAGCCAGTACAGAGCTTGCGCGTCTCAATGTTATTCGCCCTTTAGCCAAGTGGAAATAAGAGTGATGTGAATTCGCAAACTTTGTCAATTTGCGGACTTGGATTCGAGATCTCCGATGATGCAAGTGCGCCGTGTTGAAGGTTGTTCGCGTTTGCGTCATGCCCAGAACTTCTATACTCAAATCAATGGCGCTTCACTCTAAAGCCACTCCTGTCCGCGTTGGTTGGTACGCGGCTGCAGCATTGTTCCTCGCGGGAAGTGTGTTTGTGTGGGGTTTGAAGGTTGAGATGGGTCAGCCTCCGAAAACGAGCGCGCTGGATTACGCGAGGCTGACCGAGGAAACCGCTCGCGAGGAAGAGGTGCCTGCGCTTGAAGTACCCGAAGGTTCTCGCGTGCTTCCGCTTGAAAATTTCCCTGATGACCCGCGTCTTGATTCCGTCGGCCGCATGCTGCAGTCTGGGCAATACGGCGCTGCGGAACTTACTTGCATGACCGTGCTGAAGGAACGAGCAGGGATGGGCCGCGCAGAGTTCTTGCTTGCGCTCGCGATCACAAAGCAAAAACGGTATGAAGAAGCGAAGGTTCACTTCTTGCGTTCGCTCGCGACCGAGCAGAAGTTCATCGAACGTCCGCATACCCCGCATTTTCTTGGCTGGTGTCACTATCACCTCGGCGAAATGGATGACGCGCAGCGACGATTTGAAGAGCACCTTGTTGCCGTGCCGAACGAACCAGACTCGACGTTTGGGCTTGCTGTCGTCGCGATTGCTCAGGATCGAACGGACGATGCATCACGATTGCTCCACGCAGCATTCATCGCGTTTGGCAAGAGCAAGCCGCGCGATCAAGCGCGAGTGCTGGTGCGACAGAGCGATCTTGCAATGCGCGCAGACGACCCCGCGAAAGCCGAAGAGCTCCTCGCACAAGCTGCCACGCTCGCGCCGACTTTTCCAGAGATTTGGGCGAAGACTGCTCGTGTGAAAGATCGACTTGGGAAGACTGCGCAAGCGGAGATCGCGCGCGAGAACGAACGCAAAACGCGGGAAGCACTCACAGCAGCCGCGGAGGGGAACTCATGATGTTTTACGCAATTGCGTTGCTGTCAGCGAT
>QWPV01000069.1:0-4607 GCA_003671055.1 Planctomycetota bacterium | reverse complement strand
ATCCTCGATTTCACGGGCGACGGGAAGCCTGACATCTTCGTGGGCAACGATTCTCAATCCAACTACCTGTTCGAAGAAAAGGCACCACTGCAGTTCAACGAGAATGGATTGCGCAGTGGCGTCGCGCTCAATGGTGAAGGGATCGCGCAAGCAACGATGGGTATTGCCATCGCGGATGTGGATGGCAATGGAAGGCCAGACATCTTCACCTCTAACTTTTCGAGCGATGTGAACACGCTGCACCTCAACCTCGATGGATCGAACTTCGATGACCGCTCAAATCAGTTCGGGGTTGCGTCTCCGAGTCGGCCGCTCGTCGGTTGGGCAAGCGGGTTCTACGACTTCGATAACGATGGCGATGAAGATCTTCTTACGGTGAACGGTCACACCTATCCGCAGGCATCAAAGGCTTTGACGGACAGCGAGTTCCAGCAACCACCGTTACTGATGGAGCGTCGCGGCGCGCGTTTCGAACGTGTCGCAAACGCTGGAGCACTGCCAGGCGATGCGCGCGTTGATCGCACTGCACTGTTCGCAGATCTCGATCAAGATGGCGACATCGATGTGATCGTTGGCGGCATCGGTCATGCTCTTCGTGTGTATCGCAACGATTGCATTTCACCCGCAACACCCGCAAAGAACTGGATCGAAGTGATTCCTAGTGATTTGCGTAAGGGCATTGGAAATCGTCACGCAGTCGGCGCGCTGATCACGGCTCGCGCGAGTTTGCTCGAAGCCAGTGAACCAACCATATTGACGCAACGCCGTTGGATTTGGGGCGGTGGACCTTACATGTCGAACAACGCACCTGAAGTACATTTCGGTTTCCCCGCTAATGTGCAACAAGTCGATCTCGAACTTCGCTGGCCCGATGGTGTGATTGAAACAAAGAAGGCAGTCCCGCTCGGGCAACGCCTTCGCTGGACTCGTATGGATTCGATTTAATCAGAGCGTAATTTCGACGATCAAGTAACGCCGTTCGCCACGCGGAAGATCGACGCGAACAATTTCGCCTAGACGCGCACTCATGAGCGCGCTACCGATGGGGCTCGTCGAGGTGACTTCGATGTAGTCCATATCGAAGCGTCCACTCGACAGTCCAACCAGTCGATATAAGTCTTCCTCGCCTGACGCAACATCGCGGAGTTTCACGGTTGAACCAACGAACACGACGTCTTGCGGAAGGTCAGTTCCATCAGCAACCTGCGCGCTCGCGAGTCGCTTCTCGATTTCCTTCGACTTTGCCTCGTTCATCGCCTTGTCTTCACGCGCTGCGTGATACTCCGAGTTCTCGCGGAGATCGCCCATTGCGCGTGCTTCACTAATGCGTTGCACTAATGCCCTGTCGGTAGCACGGAGCTCGGCGAGGGTGCGCTCTAACTGCGCTTTTTCATCTGCGGTGATGAAGTCCATAGAGTCAAAGTCCAAATGGTCGAGGAGAGGTCTAGAACAACCCGAAAGGGTAAACAGGTGACAATGAGGAACGCGGGTGAAGGCCTCTTGAGGAGAACCAACCCGCGTCGTTCCCAAAGTCTACTCTACTTTTTCAGAAGTGGAAACGGGTAGGGACATGATCTTGGAAGTTGCCTGTAGACGGCGCATGCGTCTCATGAGCGCAACACCAAGTGCGCTAACCGTCATCAGACCAGCGCCGAAAAGTGCTTCTTTCGTATCCCTCACGAGTTGCTCGGCAGGTTGCCCAGGATCCGCCCGTGCAATTCTGTAGATCAGGTGAGAACTCGGCAGGCTTGGAGTGAACGCTCCAGCGCGCGTACTCATCGACGTATCAGGCATTGGTACCAACGCGAGCATGATGAGCAGCAGCATCCATCCCGTACGAACAAGGGCTCGAGGAGATGCTATGCACAGCGAGAGCAACGCCATCGTCGCGGCGAGCAGTGCGAAAATTGCGAGGTCGAGCAGCGCAGTTCGCTCGATGCTCCACAGCGTGAGTAGTCGACTCGGCCAGAGCACAAGTTGAACGACCGCCCCAATTACGATCGCGTCGAAGAATGATTGGCGCAGTGGTGCAAGCGGGGGGCCACTCAAGCGCAACAGCGGCCACGCGATCGCGATGCCGAGCGCGATGAGTAAGAAGAACAGTTGAATCGATGGGCCGTAGCTTGCGGCTTGCGGTTGGATCGGTGGGCGAAAGCCTAATAAGACGCCCCACGACGCGAAGATCCATGCACACGTGAGTAGCAGCAGTCCTCGAGGCACGCGCACTGGCAACGCACCCGAGGTTGTCACTCGCGAGCACCGCCCGCAAGCGTCACAAGGTCGCCGCGAAGATCCATCACTTGACCGACGCCGCTATCAATGCGGCCGTAGCGCGTATAGAAATGATCGATGTACCCCAGCTTTGTTTCAGGCACAACTTCAGCAGCGTCATGATCATCTGGAGGCAATCCCCAGACAACAGTGCCGCCGCCAGCTGCGACGATCGAGAGCATGCGCTCATCGGTGAAGTGACTGACATCGATCGCGCTCACTTGATGAAACCATTTCTTGTTCGCGAGATATTTCGCGAGTTCAAGTCCTGCCATCACGTCGCCGCCCTTCCACTGCGTACCCACTTGCTCAGGCGCTGCCCAGCGCGTGCCCACGATGGATGGATAGTGTGGTGATGCTGGACGTGTGCCCGCTGCCCATGTCATGCCGAGGCGACGGCCGGATGTGTCAACAAGGTATTCCGTATCTGCTGCGCGGACCATCGCGAATGGCGTGGTAAACGTTGCGTCGACATACAGCGCGCCGCTTGCTAGCAATTGCACTTGTCGCACATCAATGAACCACCCGCTCTCTTTCAGCGTCACGGCTGCGAGTGAGAGTCGTTTGGGATCGAATGGGCTCATCTCACCTACGGCGACATTGACACTCGCAGCGAGTTCCAATTGGCATCGCGCATCAAACCAGAGTGGCGCGTTCACGTACTCCAATTCGATGGATGCATTCGACGCGATTGCATCTTCACTGAACCGGGCTTCAAGGGCTGGGATGCTCCACGCCACGACTGTGATAAGCACGCCCATGATGAGGATCCATGTGAGCGGCAACAGCGTCGAACGCCATGCAGTGATGCGTTCTCGCCATGCGTCGATACGGTTTGCGAACACGCCAGATGAACGACCTGTGCGTGAGGACTTACTTGCGCTCTTCATGCAAAAACTCCGCTTCCTGATTCAGTGCATCACCGAAGCGTCTTTATCGGGAAATGGAGGCCGAAGCGTTGAATCTCGCGCGTTCGAGGAGCATCGCGCAGAGTTCGGGCATTTCGATACCGATCTCTCGCGCTGCTTTGGGCACGAGCGAATGCGTGGTCATGCCTGGCATCGTGTTGATTTCGAGGAACCATGCACCGCGCTCGTCCACGATGTAGTCGGCTCGCGCGAGGTCTCGGCAACCGATGGCCTCCCATGCAAGCATCGTGTATTCGCGCAGCGCCTCCGCGATTCCTGGCGCGAACACAGGGTTGAGGATGTACTGCGTGTCGTCGCGTATGTACTTCGCTTCGTAGTCGTAGTACGCAGTCGCGGGAAGAATTTCGATGATCGGGAGGACTTTGCCTTGCACGATGCCGACCGTGACTTCACGCCCTTTGATGAACGACTCCGCGAGCAATCGATCGCGCTTGCCCTCGAGCTCTAGCCGTGCTTGCAAGACTTCTTCGGCGGTGCGGCAGATGCGCAAGTCTACGCTCGAACCATCGGCGGCAGGCTTGATGACGAGCGGGACTTCAAGGTCAATTGGTTCACCGCGAACGATCTCGCGACAACGAGGCGTGGGGACGCCAGCAGCGGAAACACGCGCCTTCGTTGCGACCTTGTCCATTGCGAGTGCGGCGGCGACAGGCTCGCATCCCACATAGGGCACGCCGAGAGACTCAAGAATGACCTGCAGAGGACCGCCTTCACCGAAAGGGCCGTGTAAGACGGGGAAAATCACATCTGCGTCATAGGCAGCGAGTTCGATTGCGGTAGGGCGATCAACCATCACTTCGAGCACATCAAACTCTGGGCGCGAACGAAGCGCTTTCGCAACTTCTGTGCCGCTCATGATGCTGACTTCACGCTCCGCGTCAGGTCCACCCATCAAGACGAGCACGCGGCAGGCAGAAGAACGCGGGAGAAACTTCGCGGTCATGATTCGATATCCGAGCCCCAGAAAACAACTTCGCGCTCGAGCGTGATGCCATGCGCATCAAAGACGCGCGTCGTGATTTCTTCGACGAGTGCAGCAACATCGCTCGCTCGTGCGCCAGTCTTCTCAACGCTGATGAAGTTTCCATGGACAGGGGACACCCACGCGGAACCCACGCGAAGTCCCTTGAGTCCTGCCATGTCGATGAGTTTGCCAGCACTCACGCGCGTGCCATCGTGGAGCAGCGGATTCTTGAACATGCAGCCCGAAGAGGAATCCGCCATCGGCTGCGTCGCCCGTTTGTAATTGAAGTATTCCTTGAGACGGGCGCGCACCTCGAGTGTTGTGCTCTCCTTCAATTCAAACACGCCCCACAAGATGATCCCCTCAGGAATATTCGTGTGGCGGTAGTCGAAGGACAGAGACTCGCGCAGGTAGATTCGCTCTGATCCATCGTGCTGTAACAC
>QWPV01000068.1 GCA_003671055.1 Planctomycetota bacterium | reverse complement strand
GAAGTGAATCGGAAGTAGTGTTGCCTACCGTGATCGCAGCAAAGGCGAGGACATCCTTCATCAGCTTTCGTATGATCGCGCGAATGCTTGCGACTCACATGCTTGTGCTGCTTGGCGCGTTGACGCACACCAGTGCGTACTCGCATCCGCCTGACACGAACGTCGACAGGGCTCGTGTGCAAGTCGGCGCGTCAACGGTGCGACCAGACTTCATTGATGCGTTTCGACAACTCGAAGAAATTCTGCCGACGCCTAACGATGCGCGCACTGCATCAGGCGCGCCTGGTCGGGCGTACTGGCAGCAGCAAGCGGATCATGACATCGCTGTGACGATCAGCGCAGATGCGTCCACCGCAACAGGGACGGAACGCATCACGTATCACAATCGTTCGCCTGATGATCTTCGCTACCTGTGGTTGCAACTCGATCAGAATCGATTCGACTGGAATTCTCGCGGAGAGTTGTCAACACCTGCGCCAGACTTTGCGCAGAATCAAGGCATGCGCTGGCTTGATGGTGTCGTGCGCAAGCAATCGTGGAGCGGTGGCTACTCGATCACACGCGTCGCACTTGCTGATGGCGCGGCGCTTCCGTTCACCATCGTCGACACGATGATGCGCGTCGATCTTCCGACTGAACTCGTGAGTGGTGAGTCACTCGCGTTTGATGTTGCGTGGACGTTTCCGATCGTCGATGTGCGCGTGGGTCACGAGCGTTCGAACAGCGAATTCCTCGAAGCAGACAATGCGCCGATCGTTGAGATGGCGCAGTTTTTCCCGCGCATGGCTGCGTACACCGATGTGAATGGCTGGCAGCACAAGGCGTTCTTAGGTCGTGGTGAATTCACCACTGAGTTTGGCGATTTCACGCTCGCGGTGACTGTGCCGGACAATTGGACGGTCGTCGCTACAGGTGAGTTAACGAACGCGAAAGACGTGCTCACAACAACACAGCAGGCGCGCTATGCAGAAGCGAAGTTGAGTGAGCGTCCGATCATGATCACGAATGCCGCGGAGGCCGCAGTGCTTCGTGCACAGAAATCCAGCGCAACGAAGACATGGCGCTTCGACGCGAAGCAAGTCCGCGACTGCGCGTTTGCCGCGAGCCCCGCGTATCTCTGGGACGGTGCGCGTGCGCCGATTCCTGGCACTGATCGTGCGGCGCTCGCGATGAGTGTGTATCCGATTGAAGCGGAACCACTCTGGTCGAAGTATTCCACGCACGCTGTTGCGCACACGATTGATTCCTATTCTCGTCATGCGCTTCCGTATCCTTATCCGATTGCGATCAGCGCGAACGGACCTGTGGGCGGCATGGAGTATCCGATGATTTGCTTCAACGGTCCTCGACCTGAGAAGGACGGCACGTATTCCGAAGGAACGAAGAAGGGTCTCATCGGCGTTGTCATTCACGAAGTCGGCCACAACTGGTTCCCGATGATCATCAACAGCGATGAGCGACAGTGGACATGGCTCGATGAAGGGTTGAATACGTTTTGCCAATATCTCGCGGAGCAGGAGTGGGCGGAGAAGTACGAGTCATGGCGTGGAGAGCCGCACAAGATCGTTGAGTACATGACGACTGTGGGCGAGCCGCCGATCATGACGAATTCAGAGTCGATCGCGCGACTTGGGCCAAACGCCTACGCGAAACCCGCAACTGCATTGAATGTGCTGCGCGAAACGATCCTTGGTCGCGAGAACTTCGACTTCGCGTTCCGCGAATACTGTCGGCGCTGGGCGTTCAAGCGACCGCAGCCTGCGGACTTTTTCCGCACGATGGAAGACGCATCCGGCGTCGACTTGGATTGGTTCTGGCGCGCATGGTTTTATGACACGAGAGCGGTGGACGTTGCGATCGAAGAGGTCATCGCACTACGTATCAAGTCGATGGACCCAGCCGAAGAGAAGGCGATCGCACGCGCAGAGCGTGATGGGTTGGCGCCGACGCTTTCGGACGACGCGAATGCATTGATGAACGCAGCACATCCGCCGCGCGAGATTCGATTCCCTGAACTGCAGGACTTCTATTCGAGCTTCGATCAGTTTGCCGTCTCAGATGCGGATCGCAAATCGTTCGATGAGTTCGCCGAGAAGTTGACTGCGCATGATCGCGCACTGCTGAAGACCACGCTGAGTTTTGCGCTCATCCGATTCCGCAACGATGGCGGGCTCATTACGCCGCTGCCAATTGAAATGCAGTTCGCAGACGGCACAAGCAAGTCTGTCGTGCTTCCAGCGGAGTTGTGGAAGCTCGATCCGCGCCGCGTGTCGAAGTTGATTGTGTCGGCGTCGCCTGTTGTCAAAGTGACGCTCGACAAGCACCGCCAGATCGCCGACGCCGACATCACGGACAACGCATTTCCGCAGGAAATCTCGAAGGGATCGATTGGCATCACGAACGATCGTCGTCGCGGCGATGATTCGAATCCTATGCGTGAAGCGCTTGAGCAAACCGCAAGCAGTGCCTCGCGCAAGACTGCTGCAGCACTCGCCGCATCAATCGCAACAGCCGTGAAAGCAGGCCGTTCCGCATCAAGCGCATTCGATGCAGACGCTACATCCCTCAACGACGCATGGGGCAAACGTTTCCTCATCATCGACGGCGGCAAGAACGGCGCCATCGGAACGATCGTGAGTTGCGGTCCTGATGGCATTCCGTCCAACCGCGACGATGTCTCATTCCACGTTAATGCAGATGGCACATTGGCTGAGTGATTGCATCACTCACCACGGCTGTGGCGAGATGAAAGAGACGCGAGCTTTTGAGGTTGGGTGCGTGAACTCAAGTCGCGCGGAGTGCAGCATCAATCGCGGCGTGAGCGTTGCGATTTCGTTGGGCGCGTAGAAATGGTCGCCGACAATCGGATGGCCGATTGCTTTGAGGTGGACGCGTAGTTGATGACTTCGGCCAGTCTTGGGCTCGAGTTCCATGAGGCTTGTTGCGCGACCGAGTCGCTCAGTCGGATACCGTTCAAGCACGCGCCACTTGGTAACGCTTGGCTTGCCGAGTTCGAAGTCGACGATGTGAATCGCGCTGCGTTGCGCTTGCTTTCCAAGTGGTAGATCGATTTCGCCGTCATCTTGTTTGGGAGCGCCCTCGACGATGGCGAGATAGAACTTTACGATTTCGCGATCTTGAAACTGCCGCGAGATTTCGCGATGTGCGTCTGCGTTGCGCGCGAGCACTAACACGCCGGAAGTGTCCATGTCGAGTCGGTGGACGATGAGCGCATCTGGAAACTGACACTTCACTCGACTGATCAGGCAGTCAGCTTTCTCGGGGCCTATTCCGGGAACTGTCAGTAACCCTGACGCTTTGTCGCAGATGACGACATCGTCGTCGAAGTAGATGATGTTGAAGCCTGCTCCGTGCATTGTCCTGAGTACACTAGTCGACCCATGTTTCTTGCTGCATTTTCTTTTCTCACAATCTCCGCACTCATGCTCTTTGTTCGTGTGCCGCCACCGGCTGCAGCGAATAACTTGGAGCCCGGTATTGGTCCTGCGATTCAACTCACGTCGCCCGATCAATTCATCAAGGCAGGAGAGAATTATTTCTCGCCCGACGGCAAGCAGATTGTGTTTCAAGCGATTGAGAAACCTGCGGAGGGTGCTGAGGCGGAGGAGTTCTATTCGATGTTCGTCGCGGATCTCGAGTTTGATGCGAAGGAACAACCGATCGCATTGAAGAACATTCGTCGCGTGAGTCCGAAGGGCAGCGCGAATACGTGTGGTTGGTTTCATCCGAAGAGGCAGAACACGTTGATCTTCGCGAGCACGCTCACGCCGCCCGCGGTGCAGGAAACGCCGGGCTATCAGCGCGGAACAAGTCGGTATCGATGGAGTTTCCCAAAGGAGATGCGCGTTGTTGAAGTCGATCTTGCGAAGGCAGACGGAACTGCCGCGTCACTGCGAACACTCGCGGGAACGGGAGAGGCGTATGTCGCTGAAGGAAGTTTTTCGCCAGATGGTCGCTATCTGCTGTTCTGTTCACTCGAGAGTGGCGACGGCGACATCTTCGTGCGCGACTTGACGGACGGCCGCTTCACGCCGCTTGTGAAAGCGAAGGGATACGACGGCGGCCCATTCTTTTCGCCCAATGGCAAGCAGATTGTGTATCGCTCCGATCGCAATGGCGACAGTTTATTGCAGGTGTATCTCGCGGACCTCGTGTTCGCGCCTGATGAGTCCATCACAGGAATCACCAACGAACGACAGCTCACGGCCAATGAGCATGTGAACTGGTGTCCATTCTTCCGACCAGATGGCGCGACCATTGTGTATGCGTCAAGCGAAGTTGGACACAGTAATTATGAAGTGTTCGAAATCATTCTTCCCACACCGAGCAATCCGAACTTGACGCATCGACGCGTGACTGAATCCGCTGGCGCAGATGTGTTGCCCGCGTTCTCGCCCGATGGCAAGTGGTTGCTGTGGACTGGTCAGCGCAACGCAACGAAGTCGAGCCAGTTGTACATCGCTCCCTACATTGCATCTAGCATTCCACCGTCCGCGAAATGATGGCAGTTCCTCCATGCCCGCAAGCGAAGCAACTCCCGACCGCCGCTACCTGATTCCATTCAGGTCGCAGTTGCTTCCTCAGGTTTTCACGGATGTCCTCGTGATCGGCAGCGGTGTCGCAGGCCTTCGCGCGGCGCTTGAGGCAAGTGCGAGTGGTGAAGTGATTGTGCTTGCGAAGGGGCCGCTTGATCGCTCCAACACATGGCTTGCACAAGGTGGCATTGCTGCAGTGATTGCAGAGGATGATGCGTTTGACTCGCATGTTGAAGACACGCTCGTTGCTGGCGCGTCGCTGTGCGAGCGCGCGACTGTCGAGAGGCTCGTTGCGGATGGTCCCGCGGAGATTGATTTCTTGATCGAGCGTGGGATGCGCTTTGATCGCGCGCTCGATGGATCACTCGCGTTGACGCGCGAAGGTGGTCATCATTGTCGACGCATCGTGCACAGTGATGGGGATGCGACGGGACGGGAACTCGTCCGCACGCTGCTTGCGTCCGTTTCGTCAACGCCATCTATTCGAATGTTCGAGCAGTGCTTCGCGCTTGATCTTCTTACGAGTGGTGATGGCCAGGGCGGCGAGGAACGAGTGCTCGGCGCAATCACGCATCATCCGAAGTACGGACTGCAAATCATCTGGGCGCGCGCGGTAATTCTCGCAACCGGCGGCGTTGGGCAACTCTGGCGCGAGACGACGAATTCGCGCATCGCAACTGGTGATGGAGTTGCGATGGCATGGCGTGCGGGTGCGAAAATTGTGGATATGGAGTTTGCGCAGTTTCATCCGACTGCGCTGTACATCGCAGGCGCGCCTCGCAGCCTTATCTCCGAAGCGGTGCGCGGTGAAGGCGCGAAACTTGTCGACCGCGCGGGACGCCGATTCATGGAACACGTGCATCCGCTCGCGGAACTTGCGCCGCGCGATATCGTGAGTCGTGGGATTGTCGAACAACTCGCGCGCGTGCAGGATTCCTGCGTGTTTCTCGATGCGAAGCACATGGGCTCCGCGGGATTCCGCGCGCGCTTCCCTGGACTGACGCAGATGCTCGCGGGCTACGGCATTGATCCTGGAACGGATCTCATTCCCGTGACTCCCGCAGCGCACTACACGATTGGCGGAGTCGCGACAGATCTGCAGGGGCGTACGAGTGTTGCAGGTCTCTTTGCTGCGGGTGAAGTCGCGTGGAATGGATTGCATGGCGCGAATCGTTTGGCTTCGAACTCACTGCTTGAGGGACTTGTGTTCGGTCAACGTGCGGGCAGCGCTGCATCACGCGAAGGGACGCCGCGCGTGCTCGCGCGCATCGTGAGTGACATCCGACCGAGCGATCGCGCGGAACTTGATCTTGCGGATTCGCGATCGAGTTTGACGAGCGCGATGTGGCGAAATGTCGGCATCATGCGTAGCGCCGCAGGGCTCGAGGGCGCGCTCGACATGATCGCGTTCTGGTCGCGCTATTCACTCGACAAGATCTTTGACGACATCCATGGTTGGGAGTTGCAGAATCTTCTCATTGCAGGATCGCTCGTGACGCGAGCGGCTGCATGGCGTGAAGAGTCGCGCGGCACGCACACGCGCATCGATTTTCCGCGGCAAGAAGATCGATTCCTCGCGCACAGCGTGTGGCAGCGGCACGCGCTCGAGCCTACGATCACCGCGCTCGGCGAAGTCGGAGCATG
This sequence comes from Planctomycetota bacterium, assembly GCA_003671055.1. Taxonomy (GTDB): domain Bacteria; phylum Planctomycetota; class Phycisphaerae; order Phycisphaerales; family SM1A02; genus F1-140-MAGs142. Next base: position 9,552 of record QWPV01000068.1, on the reverse strand, counting down.
CGTGTGAAACGCGTCGCGTGTTTCGCAGGCGCGTGCGCGGTGCTGTTGGCAGCGTGTACTCCACAAAAGGTGATCTATCGACCTGTTGCCTCGTACATGCGTGAGGGCGGCGCCGATGTTCCTGATGAAGTGCTCTTGCCCGATGGAAGCCTCTTAAAGTTCGTGACGGATGAAGAGTGGGCTGCGATCAAAGCAGAGCAGCGCGGAGAGACTCCAGCGATTTCACTCGAGGCCGATGCAAAGACATTTGCACCATGGGAGCAGGGTGACGATGGCAGCATCCAGATGCGCGCGATGATTCCCGCGCATGTTGTGGGGAACACGATGGCATGCCTTCGCGATGAACGCTACAGCGAGTTGTGGAATCAGATGGTGTCGTCCTCGGTGCGTAGTCGCGCAGAAGCAGCGGCCCAGTCGCGCGGTGATTCGGCGGAGGATGCCGAGGCTGACTTTGTGAAGTGGTGCGAAACCAACCGACGCGACGCGCTCATGCTGCTCAATCGCATGAGCTTCGGACTTTCGAGTTCGAGCGCGGTGATGCGCAATCACGGCGGTGGTCGCATCACGATTGAACTCGCGCCACAGATCGCGAAGGGGACAGATTTCAAACTCAAGACGGTGGAGATCATCACCGAGCCCGACGGCATGAAACTTGGCGGGATCTGGTAGAAAAACCGCTTCACCGCTTTGCGTCAGCGTTCGCGTTTGCCCTCTGCTACGGGCAGATGTGCACACAAAACTATGCATATCTGCCCGTAGAGGGGACTGGTGATGCGAGCGATCGGCACGAAAGTCTGAAGCGCGAAAAAACACCGGCACCCTTTCGGATGCCGGTGCGAAGAACTGTTGTGTAGGACGTGGAATCAGTGCGCGTTCGCTGCGGGCAGAATGTCTGATCCGCTTGAGCCTGCGTCCGGCGTTGCTTCTGCAGCGACCGGTTGCACCACAGTAAACGAGAGGTACTCGTTGGTGTCCTTGCGGGTGCAGAGGATTTCGTCGCCTGACTTGTACTCACCCATCAAGAGGTTTTCCGCCAGCGGATCCTCGATGTAGGTGCCGAGCGCGCGACGGAGTGGACGCGCACCGAAGTCAGGGTTGTAGCCCTTGTCGATGAGGAAGTCCTTCGCGGGCTGATCGATGGTAAGTCGAAGCTTCTTCTCTTCAAGTCGCTTGCGCAGCTTGGAGAGTTCATACTCAATGATGGTGTTGAGATCATCCTTGAGGAGGGGACGGAAGACGATGACATCGTCGACACGGTTGATGAACTCTGGTCGGAAGAACTTCTCGATCTCACCCATGAGCGACTTCTTCATCTTCTCGTAGTCCTGCACTTCAGCACGTTTGCCGAAGCCGAACGTCGCACCGCCCTTGATGACATCTGCACCGAGGTTGGAGGTCATGATGAGGATGACGTTGCGGAAGTCGACGTGGCGACCGAAGCTGTCGGTGAGGCGACCTTCTTCCATCATCTGCAGCAGCATGTTGAACACATCAGGATGTGCCTTCTCGACTTCATCGAGCAGCAAGACTGCGTACGGACGACGACGAATGCGTTCCGTGAGCTGACCGCCTTCTTCGAATCCGACGTATCCGGGAGGCGCACCCACCAGACGGCTCACGGTGTGCTTCTCCATGTACTCACTCATATCAAGTGAGATCAGGCAATCAGCATCACCGAACATGAACTCTGCGAGTGCCTTCGCGAGCAGCGTTTTACCCACGCCGGATGGACCGACGAAGATGAACGAGCCCATGGGACGGCGTGGATCCTTGAGGCCAGCGCGCGCTTTACGAATCGCACGGGATACTGCTTTCACAGCGTCATCCTGGCTGACGACCGACTTGTGCAATTCCTTCTCGAGTCCAAGCAAGCGCTCCGATTCCGACTTCTCCAAACGCGTCAACGGCACGCCAGTCATCTTGGAGACGACCTCTGCGATGATTTCCTCATCCACGATGCCGACAGTTTCGGTCATGCGCTCTTTCCACTCCGTTTGGACCTTTTCTTTGTCCTTGCGGAACTTGTCGGCTGAATCGCGTAGTTGCGCCGCGCGCTCGTAGTCTGCGTTCTTGACTGCTTCATCCTTCTCGATCGCGAGTTTCTCGATCTTCTGTTCGAGATCCGCAAGATCTGGTGGCTTCACCATCGAGCGAATACGCAAGCGAGCACCAGCTTCGTCGACGACGTCGATGCTCTTGTCTGGTTGCACGCGACCTGGGATGTAGCGACCGCTGAGTTCCACCGCGACGCGCAGTGCTTCATCGGTGATCTTCACGCGGTGATGCTGCTCGTACTTCGGACGAATGCCCTTAAGGATCTCGAGGGTTTGCTCGGCGTTTGGTGGTTCGACAGCGATCGATTGGAAGCGACGCTCAAGCGCGGCATCTTTCTCGACGTATTTGCGGTATTCATCGAAGGTCGTCGCACCGATGCACTGAATCTCGCCGCGCGCGAGCGATGGCTTGAGCACGTTCGACGCATCGATCGCGCCTTCTGCGCCGCCAGCGCCAACAAGCGTGTGCAACTCATCGATAAACAGAATGATGTTCTTCGCACGACGGACTTCGTTCATGACAGCCTTGATGCGCTCTTCGAACTGACCGCGGTACTTCGTGCCCGCAACCATGAGTGCAAGATCGAGCACGACAAGTCGTCGATCGTGCAGCAAATCAGGCACTTCCTGATCGACGATGCGCTGCGCGAGACCTTCCACGATCGCCGTCTTTCCAACGCCCGCTTCGCCGAGCAACACAGGGTTGTTCTTCGTGCGACGGCAGAGGACTTGAACAAGTCGTTCGATTTCGTTGGCGCGGCCGATCACAGGATCGAGTTCGCCAGCCTTCGCAAGTTCAGTGAGATCGCGTCCGAAACTGTCGAGCGCGGGAGTCTTGCTCTTCGTTGGTCGACGCGCTGCGCCAGGCTCGCCCGCAGTGGGTCCACCCATGCCAGGACCTGCGCCGCCCATTGGGCCTTCGTTCGGTTCCTGTGGTGATGCAGTTTGCTCGTCGCTCTCAGCGCCTGCGCCGAGAAGGTTGAGGACTTCCTCACGAACCTCTTCAAGCTTGAGACCGAGATTCATGAGTACTTGTGCAGCCACGCCGTCGTGTTCACGGAGAAGGCCGAGCAGAAGATGCTCCGTGCCGACATAGTTGTGATTGAGATTGCGCGCTTCTTCGATCGCGTATTCGATGACTTTCTTCGCGCGCGGCGTTTGCGGAAGCTTGCCCATGGTCACCATCTCGGGACCACTCTTCACAAGCTTCTCGACTTCAAGGCGAACCTTGCGCAGATCAATGTCGAGGTTCTTGAGCACGTTGGCGCCAACGCCCGAGCCTTCCTTCACGAGGCCAAGCAGAATGTGCTCAGTCCCGATGTACTCATGGTTGAGTCGCTGGGCTTCTTGGTTAGCAAGCGCCATCACTTTGCGCGCACGGTCGGTTAATCGCTCAAACATCTCTTGCTCACTTTCTGCCGTCCGCGGGGAATTGCGGAGAGGCGCTTCATCTTCGTCGGAATGCTCTGACATGTGGCCCAAACACGGTTCTACTCGCGGACAACACTCGGAAGGGGGAGGCGCAAACTCAATGCCTCAATCCTTGAAACGGTCGCGGTTCAGGGGGCGCGTACAAAAACACCCACTGTCTGCTCTCTATCTTTTCGACCAATCGCGTTGGTTGGATACGGAAACCTTCGTAAACTCTCAAAGGCGCCTACGAAAGAATAGGCAAGCAAACGCGATGCAGGCGAAACTATCAGGCACTTTTATGACGCATGAACTCAAAGCATTGTTCGCATGTGGTGCTGTATGGGTGGTGATTGTTGGCACGCTGCGGGGTGCGGATAGCAACACGCAAATCCCGCCCCAATCGCCGCTTGTGTCGCCGCAAACGCAGGTTGGCACTGGTGTAGAAGTTCTTGCGAATCTCAAGTTGAAGGGCAATCGATTGCTGAAGGGCGCGGTTTCTTTTTGGGATGTTCGTGTGTTGCGTGTGAAGGATGGAAGCGACGCGAAGAATCCACAAAGTTTCGTTGAAGTGCCATGGAACGATCTTCCCGCGGTGGAAGCCTGGCGCTTGCTCAAGCAACTGGGGAAGGCGCAACCGACCCGGTGGATCGATGTTGTCACAGTGCTCGCAGCACATCCAAAGGGTGCAGACACGGTCAAGCAGGCTGCCGATTTGGCGCGTGGTGACGGCATCGCGCAAGCAGCGCTTGATATCGCGAAAACGCGCGGCGAAGGAATGCTCGCGGAGACTCGTACAGAGGAGCAACGAGAAGCGCGGAAACTCATCGCGCGTCGTAATCCCGAAGCGTCGCCCTTCGTGCTCGAACTGTGGAGCACCGTCTCGCCTGAAGTTTTCGAAGCACAAAGTGCAACACAACTCGACACTGCGCGAGAGTTTCTTGCGCGAGCTGGTGGTTCGGGCAATGCATTTCAAGGCCAGTGGATCACGCTGCTTACTGAAGTTGTGCAGTCGGATGAGAAAGTGTTCGCTGGTCGAATCGATCTTGACGCGCGCGTTGCGATGGAGTTGCTCGCCGAAAGTGGCGATGAGCCTGCGCTTGGCGCGCGCATCATTGTGATTCAACTCATCGATGCGTCGCGCTACCGACTTCTGCTTGAAGGCGCGTTTGGACTCGACCCAGCTGCGTTTGAGCACGGCGTCACCGCGTACACATCGAAGGGGCCCATCGTCGTGATGCCGCCCTTTGTCGACGCAGCTGAGCGCGAAGCCACGATTGCGCGACTTCTCGCACGCGGCGTGCTGCACGCGTTCATCTCGAATGCGCGGCTGCCTGCGTGGGCGAACGAAGCGCTGCCGATGATTGCGGGGGATCTCGCGGTGCCGAACGCCAAGCGTGATATCTCTGCGCGAAAGCTCGCACTCGCAGCGATTCGAAGTGGCGCGACGCTTTCGGCGTTGATCAACACTGAGTACGCGAGTGCGCAATGGACGCAGCAACGAGCGCTGAGTGAGTCGTCGTCATATCTCTTCGGTCGTCGCGCGTTTGAAGAGAACCGCAGCGCCTTTATCGGGTGGATTGCGGCTGTGAAGCGTGGCGAAGAACCGTCCGCTGCATGGATGAAGGCGTTTCGTGTGACGCCTGCGACTTCGATGGCAAGTTCGACGCGCTGGTTCTTGACGAACGATTGAGCGTGGCCGCGAGACGTTTCTGCTAACGCGCGTCCGCTTGCGCACGACCATCGGTGAGCAGAATGTGTCGCGACGCGCGTGCTGCGATGGCCGCATCGTGCGTCACCATCACCACCGTCGTGCCCGCGCCGTGACGACCCGCGATGAGATCGAGAATCCCGTGACCAGTCTTCGCATCGAGGTTTCCCGTGGGTTCATCCGCGAGCAAGACGCGTGGACGATTCATGAGCGCTCGCGCGATCGCGACACGTTGGCGTTCACCGCCACTCAGTTCGCTCGAACGATGCTTGAGTCGATGCGCGAGTCCGAAGTCTTCGAGTAACTCCGTTGCGCGCTCGATGATCGCACGCTTCTCGCTCGCGTACCGAAGTCGTCCCATGCCAACCAGCGCTGGAATCATGGCGTTTTCAAGCACCGTGAGTTCCGGCAGCAAGTGATAGAACTGAAACACGAAACCAACATCGCGATTGCGATAGCGATTCTCACGCGCAGGGCTAAATGCGCGCAGGTCCTCGCCGAGAAATTCAATGGGACCTGAATCGACATCCACGCGATCGAGTCCACCGAGCAGATGCAGCAGCGTGCTCTTGCCGCTGCCCGAACTTCCAACGATCGCAAGCCACTCGCCTTCGTGCACGTCGAGATCCACGCCTGAAAGCACTGGAACATCCGCGCGTCCAAGTTGGTAGGTCTTTCGCACAGCCTTGGCGCGGAGAAGGGGAGCGGCGGTGATCACTTGTTGCATCACTCGTACCTCAAACTTCGCACAGGATCCGTGTCGGCCGCTTTGGCTGCGGGGACAGCCGCACCGATGACGCTGAAGATCACGCCGCCAACTGCAGTTGTTGCAGCAGTGAAGAGATCGAGATCGCTCGGGATCTTGCTGAAGTAGTAGACGCTCGGATCCCAAATCTGAATGCCTTGATGGAACCACAAGAGCGTTGCGATACCAAGCAGCGCGATGGTTCCGAATCCACAGAGCACTGTCGCAAGTGCGCGAGTGAGCATGACGCTGCGAATCGTTGCGACAATTGCGAGCACTGCAAGCAGCATCATGAAAATCTTGAGCCACATCGGTGCAGGTACACCGAGTGCGCTATGGATGTCATTGATGCGACTCACGACCAACGCCGCAATCCCAACTCCTGTCGCGCTTCCCACGAGTCCGATGAAGAGTCCGTAGCGAAGGAAAATCCACAGGATGCCCGCGCGCGAAGCACCGATCGCTCGGAGGATGCCGATGTCGCGCGTTTTTTCCGCAACAATCGCCCAGAAGATTGAGAGTACAAGTCCTGCGCACACCAAGTAAATGATCGAGAAAAGTGTGCGCATGAGTTCGCGCTCCTTCTCCACAGGACCAATGAGATCCTTCAATCGCTCTTCCCAGGTGCGCACATCTACATAGGGGGGAACGCGCTCAGCAATCAGGCGTTCATCGCCGAGTTGCGCGAGAAATTTCACATACCCCGCGCTGACCGCTTCTTTGAGTTGCACAGCAGTGGTGCCTTCGCGTGCCTTCACGAGAATCGTGGTGGCGCGCGCTGCAGATTGCCCGAGCACTTTCGGTCGACCATCCGCCTCCACTTCAGTGCGTGAAACAATCGGCGCAGAATCAAGGCGCAACATCTCTTGTGCAGCCTTCAGTGGAATGAGCACGCGTTGCGAATCGATTTGATACACGCCTGATTCAAACTCATTCACGACGCGGAACGCGCGCTTCTTCTCCGCTTGCAGCGAACCGCGATCGGACACCGCCACAAGCGTGAGCGTGATGCCATCCGTCGCAGGCATCCAGTACTGGCGCGATTGCTCGCCTGTCACAGGATTCACAGTGCGATAGGTTCCATCGCGCCGACGCTCATTGAATGGCGAGAACTCAATCCCGAGCACCACGCCATCTTCACCAGTTGAAAGTTTGCGCATCGCCATCGCATCGGCGAGGCCATCGTAAAGCGGACTGCGACGCGGATCGCTCTCATCCAGTTCCGCAAGCTTCTCCGCAGGAGGCGTCTTCCAATACAGCGTCTTCTGATAGCCGGTCGTCTCATCGAACGAGACAGGATCGATGCCCCAAACTTGCACAGTCTCGACGCGCTTTCCACCACCGACACCGTAGGGCATTTGCACGAGACCAAACGTCTCAATCACAGGACTCGCGGCTTGCACTTCTGGCAACGCTTTGAGAAGCGTGATGAACTCTTCGTAGAACGGAATGCCCACCACATCGTGGCTCACCACGACATCCCCGATCTGACTTCGCCCAGTTTCGCGCACCATGTTGAGGAAGCCGCTCATCACGCTGACCACGATGATCACGAGTGCAACACACATCGCAACCGCCCCGACGGCGATGAAGGGGATGACCCTCGAGGTGAGGTAACGATTGGCGAGGAGTGGCGCGTACACGAGTGAGTTCTATCGGGAGGGTAGCAATCTCGGGAACTGCGTGTCGGAGGATCGCGTGGAGTACTCTTCCTTTGCGACGAGCAGCGGTCGCTTGCTTCTCATGACCCCACTCAGTTGGACCATCTTTGGATTTGCCGTCGCAGGTGTGCTGTATTGGTTCATGCTGTTCGTGCGGATTGCGCGCGCGCTGCCGTCGATTCCACGTGTCGAAGATGCAGACGCGTTGCCGGACGTTGCGGAAAAACTCTCGATCGTCATCCCCGCGCACAATGAGAGTCGCGTGATCGCAGACAGCGTTCGAGGGCTGCGCGCGCAAGTTGGCGTGGAGTTCGAAGCGATCTATGTGCTCGATCGTTGCACGGACAACACGAGGGAATTGCTGATCGCTGCCGCGGAAGGCGATCCGCGCATTCGATACATCGAAAATCCCCATTGCCCAGATGATTGGGCGGGCAAGTGCAACGCGGCGCGTATGGGTGCTGAGCATGCGACTGGTGCGTGGATACTGTTCACGGATGCCGACTGCCGCTTCGGCGAAACGCTCGTGCGAAGCATGTTGCGCATCGCGCAGTCCAAAGACACTGCGCTGCTTTCCGCACTCGGTCGCTTGACCTTCGGGCGAAGCTTCGAGCGTCAACTGCAGCCCGTGACGACGATGGTGCTCATGCGGATTTTCCCGCTTGATAAAGCCAATCGCGAAGATCGATGCTGGCCATTCGCGAACGGTCAGTTCTTGATGTTCAAGCGCGATGCGTACGATCGCATCGGCGGTCACGCAGCCGTGAAAGATGATCTCTTAGAAGACCTCGCGTTCGCGAAACGCTTGCACGAAGCCGGTCAGCGCATCGGCGTCGTCGACGCAGGCACGCGGATGGAAGTGTCGATGTACGACAATCCGCGTGCGATGCGGCAGGGCTGGACGCGCATCTTCATCGAGAGTTGCGGTCGTCGACCACGAACACTGCGCATGAAGGCGCTCGAGTTTTTCACCACCGGCGTCGTACTCCCGATCGCCGCCTGCGCAGCGATGCTCACAAGTGGATCGTATGAAGACGACATCGCCGCGTTCCTCTTGCTCTTCACCTCCGGCGCACTCTCACTCGGTTGGATGATCATCACCCTCACGTGGATGCACGGACTTTTCCACGCGCCCTACCGCGGCATCTGCTTCCATCCGTATGCATCATGGATCGTCGCGCGTTGGCTCCTCGATGGCGCGCGCATCCTTGAGAAGCGCGAGCCAGTGCGATGGGGCGGTCGCGAATACGTCTTGAAACCAAGGTAGCATCGACGCATGCGGATCCTGCTCACAAATGACGATGGCATTCACGCTCCTGGTATCGCTGCGCTCTACGCGGCTATGCAGGGGATGGGGGAAATTCTGGTGGTTGCGCCAGCAGATGGGCAGAGCGCGACGAGTCATGGCATCACCTTTCACACGCCACTCCTCGTGAAAGAAACGCGCGTCTCCGATTCGATGAAGGGATACGCAGTCGAAGGTCGTCCTGCAGACTGCGTCAAGCTCGGCATCCGTCGCATCTGGGTCGATCTCTTCGGCGAAGGCACGCGCCCAGATCTTGTGGTGAGCGGCATGAACTCTGGCGCCAATGTGGGCATCAATGTGATCTACTCGGGCACAGTCGCAGCCGCAGTTGAAGCGGCATTTCTGGGCGTTCCGTCGATAGCCGTGAGTCTGCACATCGGCGGAGGCGAATCACATTGGCCGCGCGCCGCGCAGATCGCACGCAACGCGCTCGACATCGTGACGAAGCACGCCATCGATCCGCACACCGTCATCAACATCAACATCCCGCGCACAAAAACCGCTGACGCGCCCATGCCAGAAATACGCGTCGTATCGATGAACACTGCCGCAGGCATCGACAACTACGAAAAGCGCACCGCCCCGCACGGTCAAATCTACTACTGGCCCAACGGCAGCGGCATGAAATTTTTCCACACACGCGAAGGCACCGATGTCGAAGCCCT
>QWPV01000067.1 GCA_003671055.1 Planctomycetota bacterium | reverse complement strand
TGAGGGCATGCGCCATTCGCGCCGTTGCATGCGGAGCTGATCTTCGCTTCCGCAGCGCAGAATTGATCCCACGCGATGCTGCAGCAGATGGGGTCGATGAGGCACACGGCGGCGCAGCAGATCGCATCGCTACATGCGGGCGTGTCCTTCGGTTCGCAGCAAGGACCAGCGCATTCATCGCCGCAATCGAGATCGCATTGATTGCACGTGGTTTGTGTGCGCGAGATGTCCACGCACGCTTGATCCCACTCGACGGTGCAGCAGTAGTCATCTACCGCGCACACGGCATTGCAGCAACTTGCGTCGTTGCAACTTGGTCGTGCATGCACTTCGCAGCAACTGCCGCCACCGATATCGCCGCAATCAGGCGCGCTCGCAGCGCAGATTACGAGAGCTTTATCCGCACAGAGTTGATCCCAATCTGCGAAGCAGCAGTAGAGGAACGCAGGATCGTTGCACACAAGTGTGCAGCACGTAGCGTCCGCGCAACCAGCAAATCCGTGCGGCGCGAAGCATGATCCAGAGATGACGAGTCCGCAACCGCCTTCGCATGTTTCAATCGCATCGCGCACGCAGCCTGCGTCCCATTCACCCGAGCAGCAGAAGGGGTCGTAGCGACAGACGGCGGTGCAGCACACAGCGTCGTTGCAGTTGGGCTTCACATGCTCTTCAATGCAACTGCCTGCGCAACTGTCGCCGCAACCTGGCGTCGAGCAGCAATAGACCCGCGCGAGTGCGGTGCATGAGGCATCCCATGCAACGGTGCAGCAGGTTTCATCAATCGAGCAAACGCCCGCGCAGCATGTTTCGTCGTTGCAGCCCGCGTTGGCATGTGTTTCAAAGCAATCACCAAAGCAAGGACATGGCCAACTTGGGCGAGGCACGCAGTGCTGTGCAGCGCTCGCGACGCAATTCACATCCCATCGCGCAGTACAGCACACTGGATCGAGTCTGCAGACGATGTTGCAACAGGTGGGGTCATCGCAACCAGGCGATGTGTGCGGAACGCCGCACTTGCCGCTGCCAGGGCAACCTGCGACGGAGTAGCAGATGCCTTGCGCGATGTAGACGCAGTTTGCGTCCCAACCGAGTTGGCAGCAGATGGGTTCGACTTCGCAAACAGCGGTGCAGCAGAACTCATCGGCGCAGCCAGATTCAGGATGGACAAGGAACGGGTCGCCGCGGTTGGGGCAATTCGGTGGTCGATCGCAGAAATTCGTCGCGTTCGCTGCACAGGTTTCATCCCACGCGCGCGAGCAGCAGGTTGGATCGAGACTGCAGATGAGTGAGCAGCAGCCTGCGTCAGAGCAACCTGCGATGCGACTCGGCACGCCGCATGGGCGTGAGAGGAGTGAGCCGCAGGCGCTGCCGATTTCGCAGACGGAGTACGCGTTGAGCACGCAGAACATGTCCCACTGCAATTCGCAACATCGTGGATCAAGGATGCACACGCTGTCGCAGCAGTCTGGGTCATAGCAACTTGGGCCGAAGTGCGGATAGAAGCAACTCTCGCTCTCGATGTCGCCGCATCCGTTGCAGTGCCGCGCAGCGAGATCCACGCAGCCGGCATCCCATTCGAAGGTGCAGCACACACTATCGATCGCGCACACTTGTTCGCAACAGCCGGGCTCATCACAGCCCGCAGAATTGTGTCGCACGTAGCAACTGCCGAAACTATCTGCGCAACTTGGCACGAAGATCGCGCACATCGTTCCGGCTTGCGTCGCGCAGGTGTAATCCCATTCCACTACGCAGCAGAACGCGTCCACCGCGCACACATCATTGCAGCAGCGGAAATCGCTGCAGCCGGCGGTCGCGTGTGCAGACTTGCAAGAGCCTGCAGTGGGGTCGCCGCAGGTGCATTGCGTGATCGTGCAGTTGATGTTCGCAGATTGCGCGCAGTAGAAGTCCCAGCGGTCTTCGCAGCAGTACTGATCGAGTGCGCACACGAGTTGGCAGCAGGTTTCGTCGCTGCAGAAAGGCGTTGCGTGCTCGAAGCAGCAGCTCTTTGCATTGGGATTGCCGCAATCAGGACAGAGTTGCTGCGCCCAATCGACGCAGACCTGATCCCATGTCGTCTCGCAGCAGTGCGCATCGATGATGCAGACCGTCGAGCAGCAACTCGAATCGTTACAACCTGCAGCTTCGTGCGTGAGTTTGCAACTTCCAGCACCAGGCGCGCCGCAGCCAACACACAGCGCATTCGCGAGTTTTACACATTGGGCATCCCATGCGACACTGCAGCATCCAGGATCGGTCGCGCAAACGACTTCGCAGCATGCACCATCGCGGCAGGATCCTGAACTGTGCGCGACGAAGCAACTCTCAGCGACGGAACCACACGCGGTGCAGAATTTCTCTGCGAGCGAGACGCACAAGGCATCCCACGCAACAGCGCAACACATGGGCTCGATCGCGCAGACCGTCGAGCAGCAGTTCGGATTCGAGCATCCTGCTTCGGTAATCGATGGCGAGAAGCAACTATGGGTTGAACTCGCGCACACCGCTTGCGCAGAAACATTCGCATTGAGTGCGAGGCAGCAGAACAGGCTCGCGAGGAGAAGAAGCAGGGGAAGAGGTCGCATGGAACGAATGGTGAAGGATCGCGGGACGAAGCTCGCGAGTGGAGTCATGGTGTCGAGAGAATGCGCACAGCGCCCGCATCAAGTCCGGCATCGTTGTTGAAGGGGATACCAACGGCGTTGAGGCCTGGCATCGCGCTGAGTGAGAATCCGAATTGATCGCCCGACTTCGGCACGATCGCAGTGTGTTCGGTGGTGAAAGTTGGGTTGAAGACCGTCGCGAGTTTGCGGAAGGTGAAGACGCTTCCAGCGTTTTGTCGAACGATGCCGTCCACGGTGATATCGCGGCCGGGTGCGCCGATGCCGATGATCATGTCGGTGCCGCTTGTCGCGAGAGAGATGGAAACGCTCGAACCAAACGCGTCGCCTGCTTTGAGGTCAGGTCGAGTAATTTTGTTGCGGAGCACGAAGGTGTTTGCAGCGGTTCGCTCGACGAGCCACGCCGCGCCCTTGCCGCCGTCTGAACCTGGTGCGCCGACGATGATCCAGTTGTCATTGATGTCGACTGCTTCACCGAAGCGATCGCCAGCGACTGCTTGCGCGGATCCGACATTGATCTTGCGGGGGCTGCCGAAACCTGTTGAGCCAGTCGTCGCGCGGTAGTACATCCAGATTGCGCCGCGATCGGTCGATGTGCCTGGTGCGCCGAACACAACGAAGGCGCGAGTTGGCGTTGCGCCAATCGCAGGGCAGACTGGATCGACCGCGACGCTCCATCCAACTTCATCGCCGAGTAGCGTCGTTGTTGAGCCGCGGAGATTGCCGCTCTGCACGATCGTTCCAGCATCATTCTGACGGAAAACGTACATCGATCCCTTGCCGAGGTTTGAGCCTGGCGCACCGATGAAGATCTGATCTCCGGAATCTGTCCCGATGCGCGACATCGCTACGGAGTAGCCGAAATACGCATTGGTCTTCGTCGTATCTGGCGTGATCGCCTGCGGAACGATGCGATGCTTCTGCACCCAACCGCTGCCCGTTTCTTCGTACGAATATGCGGCGCCTTCGTTCACCCAATTGAGGCCCGATGTTGCTTGCGCACGGTAGGCACCCACGACGCAGAGGTTTGCACTCGGCGCAGGGCCCGTCGCTGGACGCTTAAACATCGCAACCGACGAACCGAACTGTGCGTACTGGCGCGGATCGCTTGGACGAAGCACCGCAGTGCTGCCCCAAGTCGAACCAACGCGCGCATAGACAATCGCTGCGCCTGCTGCATCGATCGATCCATCCACGCCATCATCATGCGGTTCGCCCGCGATCATGTAGGGGAACGGATCAGCATTGCGCGCATCGATCGACACGCTCCAACCAAGTGTGTCGAGGATGTCAGGGTCGAGTGAACCAACAGCAGGACTCACAAGTGGGCATTCATCAGGAACGCCATTGTTGTTCGCGTCGAGCGACATGCCGCTCGCGATGTCGCACGAATCAGGAATGCTATTGGCGTTGCAGTCTTGCGCCATGCCTGTATCAAGTTCGTATTGATCGTCGATGCTGTTGGCGTTGCAGTCAGTTTGGATTCCACCGGAGCAGCGGAATTGCGCGATCGACAACGCAGTGAGGTTGATCGTGCGTGCATTGTTTGCACCAACACCTGGTGCGTTGCCTGTGACACCCGTCGCTGCGCCGTCATAGGACACAGAAGGATTCGAGAAGTGCGCGATGCGCGTGCCTGGGTCGTACGCCATGATCGTGCGCCACAGGGTGCCCGAGGTTCCGGTGAAGCGATAGCCAACCGAGTACGGGTAGTAGCCACCCGTTCCGCAACCGCCACCATCGCCCGGCGCATGGCAGCAACCGAAGTTGTGTCCGACTTCATGCGCAAGCGAGTAGCCACCGAGGCAACCTAAGTTTGTGGCACCAAATCCAGAGTCCGGCGTGTTGTTGAAGAGCGCAGCAACGCCGCATGCACCGCCACCCGTGGAGATGATGTGCATGAGATCCGCGCCGACGGCATTGCGTCGCGCTGCCATGCCCGCATCCGCCGAGAGCCAATCGAGATCGCTGAAAAGACTCGCGGAACTCGCGCGTCCTGTGCTCTCAAGAGCAACGACGCGCACGCGCGTGATGCAGTTCGATGCGCCCAAGGCGCTATTGAGATTCGCAATTGCCGCCGAGATTTGTGCTTCGGCTGCAGCGACACCACCAGCAGCAGCAGCCACATCGGTGTTGTAGAAAACTGCAATGTCGACCATGCCCGCTGCGTCAGTACAGCCGCCAGCAACGGAGCCTTCTGGTGTTTCTGTATCGTCGGTGCTCAGGCCATTCGCATCGAGCGTTGGTGCATGAGGCTTCTCGTTGCCACCCCCAGCACCACCATTGAGGGGTACATCAAACGCACCGCCGCAGTCACCAGTATCCGTGAATGGTTCGATGCGCTGTGTATCGCGACCGATCGGGTGATAGCGCGCAGCGAGTTCACCGCTGTGTGCTTCGCCGGAGAGTTGTCCTTGCACGAGCACGATCGCTGCAGTCGCGAGCACACTCTCTTCGCGGAATTGCCATTCGTAGATTGGAGGCGCAGATGGACCGCTGCTCAGCCATCGCTTCTCCACGAGCGTCATTCCAACTTCGATTCCATCCGCGATTGGAAACACAACGGTGTCTCCGATTTCAAGTGCACGAAATTCATCGACGCTGAGTTCTGCGACGCCGTCGTTTCGTACTGCAGCGCGCGCGAACGCCGTGGCTTCGTGCTGCTCAACACGGTTGAGAGGCTTTGAGTCTTCGGCGCTGACGATGCGATCGCTCGCAATACTCATTGCGACGGTCAATCCGACTGCTGCGGAGAGAGCAATGGCGCGCGAATGATGAACGAAGTGTGGGCGCTTCAGCAACATAGAGAGAAACCCAAAACGCGCGTCTAGAGCGCCAAGCTGTGAGCAACACGCCGCTCACCAATGGAGAGGGCGGAGCGCTCGTTATTGTGCCTCAAATCGAGACTCTCCATCATGCGCTCAATTCGGAGATTTCCAAGTGAAAGCTCCATGGAAGTATGCCGGAACCCTCGCGTGGATTTGAGGGATTGTGTACGCAAACTGGTACGCGTGAGGTAATGAGAAGTTCGCATCATCATCGTGCAGTCGCGCCACGGTGAGACGAGGACGGCTTCGCGTCGATCACACTCGCGCCGAGTTCGCCAAATTTGCGTTCGCGACGGGTGAAATCGCGGATCGCTGCGTGAAGGTCGCTCGGTGTGAAATCCGGCCAAAGTACGTCCGTCACATGGATCTCCGCATAACTAATCTGCCAGAGAAGAAAGTTCGAGACTCGGAATTCGCCCGCGGTGCGGATGAGCAGATCGGGATCTGGAATCCCAGCGGTGTAGAGGTGTTTCGCAATCGTGTGTTCCGAAACATCTTCGGCGCGGAGTGTCCCTTGTTCCACTTTCGTCGCGATCTCACGCGCGGCGTCCGCAATTTCTGTCCGAGAACCGTAGTTCATCGCGAGGCAAAGCGTGAGTCCGGTGCCGTGCGCTGTGGCTGCTTCAGTCGCATCGAGTTCGTCGAGCACATGTTGCGGAAGTTCTTTGCGCGAACCAATGCGACGAAATCGAATGCCTTCCGCGAGCATCATCGGACGCTCAAGCACGAGAAACTCGCAGCACAACTCCATCAATCCAGCGACTTCATCCTTGGGGCGCTTCCAGTTTTCGCTTGAGAACGAATAGAGCGTGAGCGTTTCAAGTTTGAGCCGCGCGCACTCCGACACAATCTTGCGCACAGTGGCTGCGCCTTCTCGATGACCGAGCAATCGAGGCATTCCGCGCGAGGTCGCCCAGCGTCCATTCCCATCCATGATCGCCGCGATGTGGCGAGGAAGTTGCCGTCGCTCGAGATCATCGAGCGGCGCTGGGACTGCAGAAGTGTTCGTCGCGCGGTTCGTCATCAAGGATCGACTTCAGCATGCGCCCACGGGCGAGCGGCGCGCAGTTTCAAGAGTCTGCGTGCGCTCGGGCCCCACGGACACCAACTCAATTGGCGTGCCTGTGTACTTCTCGACGAACGCGAGGTACTGCTGCGCTTCAATGGGAAGATCCGATCGTTCGTGGCAATCGGTGAGTTCGCGGCTCCAACCAGCGAGCGTCTCGTAGACAGGCGTGAAGTCAGACATGCGCTCCGCGTCAGGCACAAAGCGATCGGTGATGGTGCCATCACTGCGGCGATAGCCCACGCAAACTTTCAACTCATCAAAGCCGCTCAAAACATCGAGCAATGTGCATGCAATCGCATCCGCGCCGCACACCATCGTCGAATACTTCACAGCAACAAGATCGAGCCAACCGCAGCGTCGAGCGCGACCTGTGGTGGTTCCGTACTCGCGTCCTCGTGCTCGAATGCGATCACCAGTTGCATCGAGGAGTTCGGTGATGAACGGTCCACCGCCCACGCGAGTGGAGTACGCCTTCATGATGCCGTAGACCTTGCCAATCTCACGGCCGGGGACGCCAGAACCACTTGGAATGCCGAGCGTCGAGCAATTTGAGCTTGTGACGAAGGGGAATGTGCCGTGATCAATATCAAGCAAGCATGCATTCGCGCCTTCAAACAAGACGCTGCGTCCTGCGCGCATTTCGTCGTGCAAGAGATAAACGGTGTCGGTGATGTGCGGGCGCAACTTCTCGCCAGCCGCAGCAAATCGCGTTGCAAGTTCGCTTGGCACGAGTGGACGAACTTCATGCTCGCCAGTGCCGATCGTTGCACCAAGTGCTTCGAGTTCAGCCATACGCATGCCGCAGATGGTTTCAAGTTTGCGTTCGAGCAAGTTGCGATCCAGCAGATCGCCCATGCGAATGGCGGTGGAGCGCCGCACCTTATCCGCATATGCAGGACCGATGCCGCGACGGGTTGTACCGATGGAACCGCCGTTGCCCGCAGTGCCTGCGCGCTTGGCGAGGAGATCTTCAAGCGCAGCATCCTGATCCTTGTGATACGGCATGACGACATGCGCGCGATCGGAGATGCGAAGGTTGCTGCCGACTTCAACGCCGCGCTTTCGGAGACCTTCAATTTCATCGAGGATCTTTTCGGGGTCCACAACGACGCCGTTGCCGACGATGTTCACTTTGCCCTTACTTAGAATGCCGCTCGGGATGAGGTGAAGCGCGTAGCGGTCGGTGCCAACTTGCACCGTATGACCCGCATTTGCACCACCGTTGTAGCGCACGATGCAATCGAATCGGGCCGTGAGCAGATCAACAATTTTTCCTTTGCCCTCATCTCCCCACTGGAGTCCAACAACGGCGGCATGAGGAGGGTGAACGTGTGGCATCAGAAGTCTCAGGAGCTCAGGAAATGGGGGATCAGACGAAGGGAAGATTGTACGGGAACACCGATGCGCGATTTCCTAAGGAATGGGCTCAAGCGTGCGTGCCTTCTCTCCGATGTGCACTGTAGAGGGCGAGTTCCCTCTGTCGGATGTTTGCGAGGATTTCCATGCCCCAAGACGAAGTCATCCGAATCATGTGCCCCAATCTGGGCTGTCAGCGCGTTCTCGCAGTGCCCGGAAGTGCACGAGGGAAACTCGTTCGATGCCGTGGCTGTGGTTCGAACATTCGTATTCCGGCGCCAAGGGCTGGGGATGGATCGCAAGCAACCGCTCCTGAAAAGACCAAAGGTCGCGAAGCCGCCTAAGCGTATGTTTTAGCGTTCGCGACTGACCGCGCGTTTCGGGTGACTCCTCACTCCGCATGATTGCCGCACGGTTTCGCTCGCTCTGGTGCGGCTCGCCGGCAGAGCTGGCATTCGCCTGATCGGGCGTACTGCGAATGGCGTACGCTCACTCTGTGGCGAGCATTGCACTTCAAGTCCAAACGGAACGCGTCGCGTCAACGACGCTTGATCGCGTGTTGCCCGCTGGGCGGCATCGCATCGATGCGATCTACGCGCATGTGCCGTTCTGCTTTCACAAGTGTCACTACTGCGACTTCTATTCGTTCGTTGATTCGGATGATCGACAGGAAGTGTTTGTCGAACGCATGGAGCAAGAGTGTGCCTTCGCGCGCGATCGGATCGACGGCAGTCTCCGTTCGGTTTTCGTCGGTGGAGGAACACCAACGCTGCTCGCGCCCCAACTGCTCGGACGCATGTTGCGAGCGATTGGCGGACTCGTTGGAGACGCGAAAGTTGAGTGGACGGTCGAAGCAAACCCCGAGACCGTCACGCAAGAAGTTGCTGAAACGCTCGTGCAATCAGGCGTGAATCGTGTGTCGGTGGGCGCGCAGAGTTTCGAGTCAACGCACTTGAAGAAACTTGAGCGTTGGCATGATCCCGCCAACGTTTCGCGCGCGGTCGATGCGTTGCGTAAGGCGGGGATTGCTAACATCAATCTCGATCTGATCTTCGGAATTCCTGGGCAAACCGTGGAAGAATCGACGCGTGATGTGCAGCGCGCGCTTTCGATTGGCATCGAGCATCTCTCCGCCTATGGGTTGACCTATGAACCCAACACCGCGATGACGAAGCGATTGATGCGCGGCGAATTTGATCCCGCGAGTGACGATCTCGAAGCCGAGATGTACGAGGCGATTCAGTCGCTCATGGTGCATCATGGATACGAGCAGTACGAAATTTCGAACTGGTCGAAGCCAGGGCTCGCGTGCCAACACAATCTCACCTACTGGCGCAATCGACCGTGGTGGGCCTTGGGTCCGAGCGCGAGTGGATTCATCGCAGGGCATCGATTTAAGATCGTGCCGCGTCTGGGTGATTGGCTCGCGCGTGGTGGCGACGCGCCTGATGGACTTGGCGCACCGCCGATTCTCGATCACGAACCGCCCGACGAGGGTCGGCATGTCAGCGAGGCGTTAATGCTCGGGCTGCGCATCGTCGGTGGGATTTCGAGTGGCGAGCAACCAGGAATTGACGCGACTCTCGAGGCTCGCGCCATCGAACTGCGCCCTGAGCGCGCCAAACTCATCGAGACAGCGCTGACGGGCGGAATCTTGGAGCGCGCGCAGGGGCGATTGCGCCTTTCGCCAAGAGGCATGCTTGTCGCTGACGGGCTTCTGTCGGAGTTGGTTTGAGACTGCAAATCTGCTTTCGTTGAGGCAATGCATGGCATCGGTCGATATTCCACGCACCGTGGTAGGGCACATACTCAAACTCATCCGCCCGAGCGACTGGACGAAGAATGTGTTCGTCCTGATCGCATTCGCGTTCTGGGCTGCGAACGCAATGGCCACAGCGTCCGCGGGCGAGATCGAAACTGCGACCAAGCATGCGCTCTTCGCGTTCGTCGCATTCTGCTTTGTTGCGAGCGGCTTCTATTGCATCAACGATGCGCTCGATCGCGAGAAGGACCGCGCGCATCCTGTGAAGTGCAAGCGTCCGGTTGCGTCCGGCGCAATCTCGCCGATGACTGCGGTTGTTGTTGGTCTTGCGTTCATCGTCGCTGCGTGCGCAATCGCGGGCTCTGTTCGATTCGGACTTCTCCTCGCGATCGTGTTGTACGCGCTGTTGCAAGTTGCATACAACGCACTCCTCAAGCGCATCGCAATTCTCGATGTCACCACGATCGCTGCAGGCTTCGCGTTGCGTGCAGCAGCGGGCGCTCTTGCCATTGATGTGAAGATCAGCGTGTGGCTCGTGCTGTGCGTCTTCTTCCTCTGCCTCTTTCTCGGCTTCATCAAACGCACGTGTGATCTCGTTGCGGCAGAGCGCGCGCAATCTGGATGGCGAAGCAGCGCAGGCTATGGTGATCGACGCGAGCTCGACTTCTTACTCGGACTCTCCGCTGCACTCACGATGGTCACGTACATCGCGTACACCACGAGTGAACATGCGCAGTTGATTTTCGGCTCACGCTCGATCGGCATGACGCTTCTCTCGCCATTCGTGCTCATCGCGATCCATCGATTCTGGCGTCGCGCGAATGAAGGCGGATCGGATAGCCCGCTCAGTGCACTCCGCACCGATCGCGTCGTGCTCTTCGCCGTCATGTGTTACGCAGGACTACTCATCGTCGTGCTCTTCATGCCCGTCGCGCGCACAGCCCTCGATGCAGTTTTCTTGCAGGCTTTGCCGACAGCGATGAAGCTCGCGCCGTGATCGAATCTCTGCGCGCGCTCGTCGTCACAGGTTTACTCAACATTCCCGCCAACCGCGCCACCGCGGTCAAGTGAGTGCGATGCCGTGATGACTTAAGGCAATTCGATGCGGGGACCGCTGCTTGCGCGCGCGGGTTGTCTTGGGCTGCCGATTGAGCCGAGGATTGGGGAGCCGGGGGCTGCGCTTCCGCCCATGCTTCCGCTGGTGCCTTCGCGCTGCATTTGGGCGGCGACGAGTTGGGCGATTTGCATGAAGCGTTGTTGGAGGTGGCTGATGACTTCGAGGAGTTCGCTTGACTCGTCGGCGGTGAGGTTGCCTTTGGTTTTTTCCTGAAGAACTGCGAGCATTGCCATGGCGAATTGCGCGCCTTCGAGGTCGATCATGACCTTGCCGGTTTCGGGGTCTTGCATGCCGCCTAAACCCATGACTGCTTGGGAGGCGAGGCTTGCGACGAGCATTTGGAATGCGGTTGGGGGTGGGCCTTCTTGCGGGGCATGACCTGCTTGACCTGCGAGTCCTGCTTGGTTTGCACCACGAGCAGCAGCTTGCGAACTTGCCGCAGCGTCGCGTGCAGTTTCCTTCTCGACGAGGCGCTCCTTCTCGGCTTGGGCTTGGGCCTTCCAGTCATTGTCGATGTGTAGCCGCGGGGTCTCGTCGCTCATGGATGGAGTGTAGCCTGAGGTTTGCGCGGCGATCGCGTGATTCTCTACACTGCGCCGATGCGCATTCTCGGGGCTGCACTTCTCTGCATTTCTCTCGCTGCTTGCAGCTCGTTGGACGGTCAACTTGAGGGTGGTATTCAGGTCGAACGAAACAGCGCGAGCTTGCAGGATTTTTCCGCGCCATCAAGTGCGGTGCTGCAACAGGCGCGGACACTTTCGCTTGATCCGAAGGCGTATCAAGCACCGATCGTTGAGATCGATGCGGAGTTGATTTCCGCTGCTGGACCGCAGACTTCAGCATCTATGGGAACCGGTGTTGCTGAGGTTGTCTCGCAATCACCCGATGGCGAAGTGCAACGCGAAATCATTGCGCGGGTTGAGGTCGAAGATCCCGCGGTGAACAAACCGTGGCCTATCGAAGGGCTCGTTGGTCAGATCAATGGACGCCCACTCTTTGCAGATAAGTTTCTTGAGCCGATTGCCGCTCGCATTGTGACGAAGGCGGCATCACCCGATCGCGTGGAAGCGCGTCGCGAGTTGATTGAACTTGTGCGCTTTGCGTTCAAGGATTATGTCGACAGCGAGTTGGTGATTGCCGAAGCTGAAGCCGGGCTTTCGACTGAGCAGCAGCAAGGCCTCTTCGCGTGGCTCGCGTCGATGCAGGAAGCGGAGGTCGCTGAGCGCGGCGGAAGTTTGATCGAGGCGGAAACGAGCCTCATGAACGAGCGCGGGATGTCGATCGATGAGTTTCTGCAAGAGCGCCGCGATATCACGCTCGCGCAGCAACTTCTGCGTAAGCGCATCGAACCGCGCGCGATTGTTTCATGGCGCGATATTGAGCGCGAATATCGACGACACGAAGCGGAAATTAATCCACCGCCCTCGATTCTGATTGGTCGCATTCGACTCGATACGACCACCAACGCTGCGAAGGTTGCGCAAGTGAAGCAACTCATCGCCGAAGGAAAAACGCTTCCAGAAATCGCTGATGTGCTCGGCATCGCTAATCACGGCGCGTGGAATGAATTCAAGCTTCCGCCCGAAGGTATTCGCGGTCTTCCGCTTGCAGATGCGGTGCGAGATCGACTCATGGATCTTCCGACAGGAAAGCCGAGTGCGCCTCTTGAACTGTCTGACTCCATCACGTGGGTCGCGGTGCTCGGCGTCACGGAGACGCAGGTGAAGTCTGTGTTCGACCCAGACGTGCAACTTCGACTGCGCGAGGAATTGCGCGGTCAGCGTTCGATGATCGAGCGTGATCGCTGGCTTCGTTCACTGCGCACGCGGTGGGTGTCTGACAACATTGCGGAGATGGAAGCGCGTCTCGTGCAGATCGCACTTGCTCGGTATTGGCAGTGATTCAAGCGGCGCACGCACGAGGGTCGTGTCAAACTGAAGAGCACGCCTCATGCCGCAACACGCCTTTGATGTGACGAAGGCATTTGCAGTCGCGGCCAGTTCCCGTCACCGCCATGATGTCGAGTCGAACGGGGCGTTGCTTGCGAAGGTGTCGCGCGATGAATCGAAGAATGCGACCTTGTGCGAGAAGTTTGCGTCGATCGACGCGTTCACTTGCATCGAAGCCGCGTGCGGAACGCTTGACTTCCACGACCACAACTTCGGCGCGATCTGGTGATTCGAGGACAAGATCCGCTTCATCTTTGCCGAGTGTGAAGTTTCGCGCGAGGAGACGGTAGCCCTCTTGCATGAGTGCGATTTCCGCGGTGCGCTCGCCCTCGTCGCCTGTCTGACGAATGAATGCGAAACGCAAGTGGTATCGCACGCGATTCCAATGTGCGGAGAACCATCGCAGCATGTCAGGGTGCACCTTTCGCAGCGCGCGTGACTGCAAGTTCGAGAAGCGCACGGACTGCACGGCGCGCGTCGCGTGGTTGCATGCCGATGCACGCAGCGTGCGGCACGTCGAGAAGTCCGAAGGAGAGATCTTCGCGGCTAAAGATTGCTGCGATGCCGCGCGCGTCGAATGTTCCACGAAGGCGAAGTGCGGTGTTGGTCGCGCCTGCTTGAAGGTCAAGCCCAACGAGTGCAGCGGGTCGCCAACGCAGTGGGTCGCGCGCGAGTTCAGGCCAGACTTGATCGAAGTCCTTAGTGGTAAGGAGTCGCGAGGGTTCAGCCGATCCGTCAAGCCAAGCGATTTCGCTTCGTCGCGCGAAATCGCCTTTTCCAAAGGGTGATTCGAACAGGACGAGTCCGCCTCGGTGCACGAACGCTCGGAGCGCCGAAAGCACTGCGGGCGAGAGATCCTCGCGTATCGCGCCATGCACGAGCGCGAGGCAGGGGAGTTCGAGTGCGTCAATCGCAGCGGCGTCGGTTGCGCGCGAGCGCGTGATCGGCGGAGTCGTCGAGAGCACGGTCCATGCGGAATCAAGTGCTTCACTCTGCGAACTGACGAGTGCGAGATGCACGGCACGCGAGATCGGCAGGGCTGCATGTTCGAGCGCGAAACTCGGCCATGGAAATGCGTCGTGTTGAAACGGAGTTGCGAGTTGCGCAAGGAGTGCTGCTGCGCGAGAGGCTGCGCGTGTGTCGTCACCGATGTCGACAAACGCGATACTCGTGTGCGGAACGTCCAGCGTCTCAAGTGGCATGCCTCGCAGCGATGCGTTCTGAAACGCTCCGCCGAGCGCAGCGGAACATCGTGTTCTCGCGAGGTCGCGCTGTGTCGAGGGGAGATCGATGACCACGATTCCGCCGCGCGTCGCATGATCGATGAGTGCATGGAGTTGCGCGGGCTTGAGTGATTGCGCGCGATCTCTTGCGACGAAGAGCATTCCTGCGCGCGCGCTGATCGCGTCAGGAATGTTGTCGCGCGATGCGACTGACCATGTGAGGCGACTCTCGTCTCGTTCCTCCATGACGGCGACAATTTCTCGCGCAAGTGCCGAAGCAGTCGGCGCGCCCTCAGCGGTGGTCCAGACAAGTACACCGTGTGGTCGAAGTGCGCGATCGAGAAACAAAAGTGCAGTCGCGAGATCCGCCGCGCGCACGCGAGTTCCGCCGGATTCCTCGGGAAGACGATCGCGAACCGTCCACGCACCGCCGCGCTGGGTTGGCCGCACAAAGAGTCGCGTCGAGAGTGCATCGCAACTCTCCGCGAGCCAATCATGCGCACCGATTTCCGCACTTCCTGTCGCGTGCGCTGCGCGCTCAAGCGCGAAGATCCAGAAGATCCACCACTCATCGCTGCCAGGATTTCGCTGCGCGTCGAAGCGTGCGGCGAGCCATTCGGTCGCTCGGGCAACCGAGAGTTGCACGCGTTGACGCGCGCGCGCATCGAGCGCTGCGTTGTCGAGTTGGAGTGCGCCTTCCAATGCAGCGACGAACCCTGCAACGATCGAGCCGCGAGGATTTCCCCGTCCTTGATAGGTCCATGCGCCGCTTGCGTCTTGCGCATTGCATATCGCATCGCACAATTCGCGCCAGAGTGCGGCGGGACTCTTCACGCCAACGCGATCCGCTTCAAGTAACGCAAGCGCAACGAATTGGCGAATCGAATTGTCTGCAAGTCGCGTCGAGGGTTCCTGTGCATATCCCCAACTCGCAGCTTTTTTCGAGAACCCCGCGACGAGCCATGCCACATCCATCTCGAGTGCTCGACGGATCGCAGCATCATTCTTGAGCGACTTTCGCACGAGTGCACTTCGCGCGAGGACACGACTCGCAACCGCATAGGTGCCATCCATCGGTTGCGTGAGTGCGGCAAGCGGCGCCGCGAGTCGAGGATCTTGCGCAGCACATCCGCTTTCAAGAAGTGCCCAACAACAAAACGCAGTTTCGCCGCCTTCTTGCAGGGACTCGCTCGGCGATCGCTTCTGCGGCTGCCAGTGCTTCTCGCCGTCCTGCATCGCGAAGAGTGCGTCACGCGCAGCATCACGCATCGCGTGGAGGTCGGTATCCGTGAAGGGACTCGACTCTGTCGAAGGCGGGTCGAATGCCGACTGGCGACCATGCGCGTCCTGCACCGACGCAATGGCACAGAGGAAAATAATCACGAGGACTTGGTGCACGACAAAGAGATCCTACCGAGGCAAACCGCACCTTCGGCAGAGTTCCAACTTTTGGCGAGGAAGATTTTTACCTTGCTCTCGCGGATTGCGTGCAGCCGTTCTGGGCGTACTCTCTTCGAATGCGCTTGCTCATCCTCGGTAACTGGAGTTGATGCTCTCGGTCACTCAAACTGGGTTGGCACGGTGTAGTCACACGTGCCAATGGTTTCACTACCAAGCATGACTGCCTTGATCACCTTTCCAGAAGGCAATCGGTAGATCGCATAGAGTTTGTCGCCGCCCGCCTGCGAGAGTTGTGGATACATGCTGATCGTCTGCATTCCCTCTTCAGGGCGAAGATCGATCGTCACGAGCTTGTCGCCAGTCTCTGAAATGTGGATGAAGCCAATGGCGGTGTAGCTCTGCCCTTGTTCATCAAGAAGCTGCAGCGCAGCACTCTCACCTGCGGTCGTGCGCTTAGCACCCCACACGTCGACACTCGATCGACCGCGACTGATGTCGAGGCGAAGGATGCTCGAGCCCACAGGGCAGGCGATTCCCTTCACTGTGAGACCCTTCGAGCCCTTAAATCCACCGCGTTCATAGTCAGCATGACCGCTCGAGATGTATTGCTTTGCGTCTGGATCAGTCTCCATACCGTTGAGACTGTTGAGATCGATTCCCGCCGGATCAACCTTGCGATTCATGGTGAGATCGCTCGGCTTTAACTTTGGCGCAGACGCGTCGATGGCGAGGGAACTCGCACCAGCGCTCGATCCTGTGAAAACGAGCACTTTCCCTGCCGCGGCATTGGCGGGAGGTTGCTGCGCGAATTGCGAGACATCCATGCGCTGCCCCATCACTTCGAGAAAGATTGGTTGACCCGCGGCGAACGTATTACTCGCTGGAAACA
>QWPV01000066.1 GCA_003671055.1 Planctomycetota bacterium | reverse complement strand
GGTCGTGGCGGTTCCGGTGGCGGTGGTCGCGGTGGCGATCGCGGCGGCAGCTGGGAACGTGGCGGCAACAGCGGCGGCGAAGCTTGGTAATCAAGCCCGCAGCGGCGTTGATGTTTGCGAATCACACAGCCATGTGAATGGCATCGTGTGACGAGCAGTCGTCAGGCACGCAGTACGAAAGTACATTCAGGACCTCGCATGCTCGCATGCGGGGTCCTTCTTTTTTACACACTGCATTGGAACACGAAATGCTGCGAGGTCTTGCGCGTCGAGATTGAAGTCACCGATTGCTGCGTCAGCACGGAGTGATTGATCCGACGCTCTGTTTGGTCACAACTGCGCGCACTCCTGACTTCAGCGGAATTCAGTGGAACTAGCGCGAAATGAGACAAACGCAAGCGGAGTTAGGCAGTCGCGGCCGCCATCACTCCAGCCTCGCGCGCTTCAGCGAGTAACACGAGCATCACAGCGTCTTGCACCGCGCTCTTTTTCCCCGCCACAGGATCAGCGGAAAGCGTGATGCCGAATTCAATCCCCTTGTCAATGTTTCCGCGCAGGCCAATCTCAATCGTCTCCACACGAAGGCCAGGCATTTGAGCGAGCGCGACTCTCGCTGCATCGCGAAATGCAGCGATGCGATCCGCTGGAACGGTGAGTGGAAGGAGCAGAGAAAAGCGAATGTCGTTGTCCTTGCCGCCAGGTGGTTCCGATTCGATCTTCGCGCTCGCGACCGTTGCATTGGGAACGGAAATGACCGAATTGAAATCAGTGCGAATCGCCGTCGCGCGCATGCCAACATGCACGATGGTGCCGCTGAGCGAATCGATGGTCACGCGATCGCCGAGGTGAAACGGCCGATCGGCTGCAAGCACGAGTCCTGCAAAATAATTTTTCAGTGGATCCTGCACAGCAAGACCAATCGCGATGCCGCCGATGCCGAGTGCGGCGACTGCGTGATTCACGCTGTCCCGCTCGCCGATCGTTCCAACAACGGCGAGCAGCGCGCCAGCGACGATGATGATCTGCGCAATGCGGGCAATGCCACGCGCCGCCAGGTCATCCATCTGCGCGCCTTGAGGTGACGCCACCCACGCGCGAGTAAGTGCGACGACTTCAACGAGCGCCCATGCGAAGGATGCGATCGTCGCGATCTTCAGCGCGACCAGCAGGATGAGCAATACAGGAATGGGAAGTCCAAGGGCGAGCACGAGCCAAGTACCAACCATGAGCGCGATCATCCACGCAAATGCCCGCGATGCGCGAGCACATTCAATTCCCCACGCGGCGGCGCGATGTCGTCCGAGGAGACGAAGTAATGCATTGAAGAGCACGCGGAAAAACCGTGCGCCGAGCAAACTGAGCACGAGGACGAATGGAATCCCCATCCACTGCACGAAGGAAAGTCCGAGCACGTGCGTGCGCAGAGAATCGGGCATCACGACAGCAAGTGCAATCTCGGGTGCCTCGGAGTCAAACGAGGGAATGTGACTTCGACCCTCGGCGATATCGCTTCGAATCTTCGGGATCGCAAGGCGCAACTGTGCGTGCGCGCCTTCGACGCTCTGCAAAGAGAACTTCCATTTTGGAGCTTTACCCGAAGGATCGATGAGCGCGAGGTGAATCGCACCTGCAGCGGTGCGCGCGAGTTCGATGGTGGTTGGATGCGTGTCCGCATGCAAGGTGCTCGGATCCGTCCACGCAACAGGGGCGAGCGAATCAAGCACGAGTCCGAGCGAAAGTGCCACGCGCTGGCCGATCTCGCCAGCCGCGCCGGGCGGAATGTCCGAGAGATCGAGTAGGGTGGAGGCTCGATCGAGATCGCCTTCCATCAGTGCTGATTGAAAGTGTTCGATGCATGCTCGGGGCGTGCTTGCATTCGATGCATCCTGAGCGCGCGCTGCGCCGGTAAGCAGCAGTGCCGAGCATGCAAACAGTGCGAGAAGATTCCGCGTGCATCGCCGTGGCGAACGATCAGCGAAGAAGGTGCAGCAATGCATGGGCAGAGGGTACTCGTTGACGGAGCGAACAGGAGCGGAGGCGCGACCGCGCAAGAATCATCTGCATCGTTACACTTCGTCCCACGCACCGAACGTCATTCCGACAAGTGGCGCGCGAGAGAGCTCTTCAACGGTATCTAGCGTGCGACGATTACGGTGTGCGAGCCAACTTCAGCGATACACACTCCTCGGCGTGCTTTGTTTTGGCGCGATCACGTCCATCGGCGTGAGCACTGCCGCGGCAGAAGTTCCGCAATCGCAGGCCTCGCGAAGCCTTGAAGTCTGCGATCCATCAGTGATCCCCATTTCAGGCTCTGGGGTCACGAGCATTCTGGAATCCAACTCTGCACCCGCACGCGAAGTTCGCAGTCTCGGCTACTTAGTGGTCGCGATCTGCGCGGGCATCTTTGTCGTCGTGCAAACTTTCTTGGTGCTCGCCATCGTTCGAGGCGTTCGCGCAGCGCGCGTCGCGAATGCATCTGCCGGTTCCGGCGCAGAGCCAGTGCAAGTGTTCGGAAGCCTTCCGATTGAAGTTGCGTGGACTGTCATTCCATTCATTATCGTGTTCGTCTTGACGATGGTGACGATTCGAACGATTCGCGACATCGACCTCACGAAGCCACCCGAAGGCGCGCTTACCGTCACGACGATTGGGCATCAGTGGTGGTGGGAGTTTCGTTACACCGCTGCTGATGGATCAACTGTCATCACAGCGAATGAAATGCACATCCCCGCAGGTCGACCGATTTGGGTTGAACTGAAGTCAGCTGATGTGATTCACTCGTTCTGGGTTCCGCGACTTGCGGGCAAACTTGATGTGATCCCCGGAAAAACGAATGCGCTGTGGATCGAAGCGGATGTGCCCGGTATCTACCTCGGACAGTGCGCGGAGTATTGCGGCACACAGCATGCGCACATGCTGCTGCGCGTCTACGCAGAAGAGCCCGCGCAGTTTGATGCTTGGCTCGCGGCGCAAGCGGCACCCGCAGTCGAAGATGCAACAGTCACCGTGGGACGAGACACATTCACCGCATTTTCCTGCTTCAATTGCCACGCGATTGCGGGAACGAGCGAAGGACTGTTTGGTCCAAATCTCACACACCTCGCAAGCCGTGACACGATCGGCTCTGGCTCCATTCCGCTCACGCGTAGCAATCTCGTGCAATGGATCCTCGATCCGAACACGCTTAAGCCTGGTTGCAATATGCCGAGCCTCAAACTTGAGCCAGCGCAAGTGGAGTCGATCGTCGACTATCTCATGACACTGAAATGACACGATGACGCACGCCTCTGAATCATCCACACCAGCGACGAAGACTCCAGAAAGTTTCTGGGAGATCGTCGGGCGCTGGTCAATGTCCGTCGATCACAAGAAGCTCGGCATGATGTATGTCGGCGCGGGGCTTATCTTCTTCCTCGTCGGCGGGCTTGAAGCTGCGTTCATGCGCCTACAACTTGCGCAGGCGAATCTCAAGATCATCGATCCAGAGACGTTCAATCAACTCTTCACGATGCACGGCACGACGATGGTCTTCCTCGTCGGGATGCCGATCTTGTTGGGCTTCGGAAACTACCTGCTGCCGCTAATGGTTGGCGCGCGCGACATGGCGTTTCCGCGATTGAACGCGTTCGGCTTCTGGCTCTTCATCTTCGGCGGACTCCTTCTCTACTTCAGTTACATCGGATCGCAAGGTCTCTACGGCGCGCCGAGTGCGCCGGATGTTGGTTGGTTCGCGTACGCACCGCTCACGGATCGCACCTTTAGTCGCGGCAACAGCACGGACTATTGGATCCTCGGCATTCTCGTCAGCGGCTTCGGAAGCATGACGACCGCGATCAATTTCATCGGCACGATCTTGTGCATGCGTTGCCCTGGAATGACGCTCATGCGCATGCCGATCATGGCGTGGATGATGCTCGTGGTTGCAGCACTCGTGCTTGTCGCGATTCCTGTGCTGACCGGCGCGCAGATCATGCTGCTGCTCGACCGAAGTTTCGGCGCACACTTCTTCGATCCAGAAACCACTGGATCTGCAGTGCTTTGGCAGCATCTCTTCTGGTTCTTCGGCCACCCCGAGGTGTACATCCTCATTCTTCCAGCCTTCGGATTCGTGAGTGAGATTCTTCCGACCTTCAGTCGCAAAGTGTTGTTCGGCTATCCACTCATGGTCGCTGCGACGGTGAGCATCGGCTTCATCTCGCTCGGCGTGTGGGCGCACCACATGTTTGTCGTAGGGCTAGGTCCCGTGTTGAATTCCTTCTTCGGTGCAATGACCTTCCTAATCTCCGTGCCCACCGGTATCAAGATCTTCAACTGGATCGCAACCATGTGGGGCGGTCGATTGCGCTTCGCAACGCCGATGCTCTTCGCGACAGGATTCATCGCGATGTTCGTCATCGGTGGACTCACCGGCATCATGCTCGCGACAGTTCCACTCGATTGGCAACTCTCCGATAGTTACTTCGTCGTGGGCCATTTCCACTATGTGCTCTTCGGCGGCACAGTCTTCGGAATCTTCGGCGCGCTCTTCTACTGGTTCCCGAAAGCAACCGGCAAGATGTTGAGTGAACGGCTTGGAAAGTGGACATTTTGGTTGCTCTTCATCGGCTTCACGATGACCTTCATGCCGATGCATGTCTCAGGTGTGCTCGGCATGCCGCGACGCATCTACACCTATGAAGCGGATCGTGGATGGGAGATCTGGAATCTCATTACAACCCTTGGCGTGCCCGTGCAAATGGCTGGTGTCGCGATTTTCTTGTGGAACGTCGTGAAGTCGTTACGCAGCGGTGAGAACGCAGGCAACAATCCGTGGGATGCATGGACATTGGAATGGTCCACGACGAGTCCACCGCCCGAATGGAACTTCGATCGCATTCCAACTGTGACAAGTGCGCGCCCACTGTGGGATAGCGCTCATCCGGAGGATCCCGATGCGCACTATGAGTAAGTTCAAGCCCACATTGTCGCGTGCCAAGGTCGGCATGGCGTCACTCATCTTCATGGAGAGCGCGCTGTTCTCCGCGTTCCTCGTGACCTATCTCTACTACATCGGCAAGAGCCCAACGGGGCCGCAGCCGATGGACTGCCTTGAGCTCGGGCTCGTCACGATCAACTCCATTTGTTTGTTCGCATCAAGTGCGACGGTGGTGTTCGCGGTCCGTGCGCTGAGCCGTGGTTCGTTGAAGGGCTTCCAAGTGTGGATGCTCCTCACCATCTTGCTCGGGCTTGAGTTTCTCATTGGCACTGGACTCGAGTGGAAGAAGCTCATCGAAGTACAAGGCTTGACGATCGACTCGAATGTGTTCGGCACGACCTTCTATACGTTGGTTGGTTTCCACGCGTTTCACGTCATTGTGGGGCTCGTGCTGTTGACAGGCACGTTCATGCTCGCACTCTGTGGTTGCATCAAGCCTGAGCGAGACACTGAACGCGTCGAGATCGCCACGTGGTACTGGCACTTCGTCGATGTCGTGTGGATCATTGTCTTCACGTTGGTTTACTTCGTGGGCAAAGTCCCGCAGGAGGCGCTCTCATGAAACCTGCGCACGAAGACCGAATTGCAGAACCGCCTTATTTACGAGCGATTCCACGGCCCACACAATTCCCACTCGTCACAGCGTTCGGCTGCACGCTGCTGTTCGCAGGCATCGTGACGCATCCGTTCGTGAGCATCGTCGGTGCGCTTTGTGCGCTGGTGGGAATCATCGGTTGGTTCAAAGAAGTCTTCCCGCACGAAGAGACAGAAGAGATTCCAGTTGTTGATTGCGATGTGCCTCTTGATGCGATCGTGCTTGCGCCCAAGGTTGTGCATGCCACTCCGAAGCGCCGCATCGTGCCGGAAGAGATTCATCCGTATCGCTCGGGTTTCTACGGAGCCATCGCTGGCGCAGTTGCCATGGCGGTTGTCGCGTGTCTGTGGGGAGTGCTTGATGAAGGCAGTCTGTGGATGCCCATCAATCTTCTCGCAGGAATGTTGGTGCCTTCAGTCGGTACTGCATCGCTCGATGCGCTGAAGAGTTTCGATCTCTCATGGACGATCGCCGCTGTTTGCCTGCATCTCTGCATGAGCGTCATGGTGGGGATGATCTTCGTCGTTGCGCTTCCGATGATGCCGAAGCGACCGATGGTTGCTGGCGGAATTCTTGCGCCGATTCTGTGGACTGGCGTCGCGTGGGCAACCTTGCATGTCGTGAACCCCGCGCTTGAACAGCACATTTCTTGGGCGTGGTTTCTTGGAAGCCAATGCGCGTTCGGTATTGCGTGCGGGTCGATTATCACGAAGTTCAATCGCGTGCGACTGCAAGTGGGAATGTCGCTCGCAACGCGCCTTGAAGTCGAGCAGTCGGAGAGTCCTCGCTCATGATGCGCAAGCACTCACTTCCAAAGTCACTCTCGGTCGTTTGCTTGCTGGTACTCGGTGCAGGTTGCGAGCAACTTCCAGGCAAGCCTGCGCCTCGCGTGCCGGCTCCAACGCTTGACACCGCTGCAGGATTCACGGCGTTTTACGCAGATCGCTGCGCTGGTTGCCACGGCGTGGATGGCACGCATGGACCCGCGCGACCACTGCGGGATGGCGCGTATCTCGCATCGATCCCCGAAGTCTCGCTGCTTGCAATTCTGCGCGATGGCGAAAGTGGAACGCGCATGCCAGGATTCGGTGGCGCTGCGATCACGGGTGTTTCGGATGACGCTCTTCGCGCATTCATCGCAGGTATGAAAACCGCGTGGATGCCCAAGACTGCTGAGCCAAGCGCAGTGCCATGGTTGCAAGCGAGCATCACGGGTGACGTCGCGCTCGGCGAAAAACTCTTCGCCGATCACTGCGCATCGTGCCACACGAACACGAGCAATATTCAAGATCCGTTCTATCTTCGCCTCGTCAGTGATCAGCACCTGCGCACGAGCATCGTGTTCGGACGCAGTGACCTTGGGATGCCAGGTGCAGCGGGGCCGTTTCAAGCGAGCGATGGCGCGAAGGTGAACGCAGTGCTTTCAGCAAACGATGTGGACGCGCTCGTCGCGTTTCTCGCGAAGCATCGAACATTGCCACTCGTTGCCGCAAAGACCAAAGGGACTTCACGATGAGCGAAAGCGAAATTCCTCCACAGTCGAATGACGCGCCCGCATCTAGCGAGAACCGTCGCGGCTTCTTGTTCGCGGCTGGCACAACGCTGATGGCAATCGGCGGCGTCCTTGTTGCGGCACCGATCATCGGCGCAGCAGTTGCGCCTGGCATGTTGCCTGAGAAGGATCAATGGATCTCGCTTGGCGCGGCGAAAAATTGGGTCGCAGCCACGACGGTCTTGATCAAGTTCAGGAATCCCGGCGGTGCGCCAGATGACGGTATTACCCGAGAAAACGCGTGCTATGTGCGTTGCATCGAAGCGGGCAAGTTTCAAGTATTCGCAGTGAATTGCGCGCATCTCGGATGCCCTGTGGAGTGGTTCTCGCAATCACGACTCTTCATGTGCCCGTGTCACGGCGGCGTGTATTACGAGGATGGTTCGCGCGCATCAGGACCTCCACCGCGAGGACTCTTTGAATTCGAGTGGCGCATTCGCGAGGGACAGTTAGAGATCCACAGCGGTCGACTTCCTGGCTTGCAGGAGGGAACCTGACGATGCTTCCGACCGGCCTCAAGCGCGTGGCACTCCATGGAGTGCAATGGCTCGATGATCGCACGGGCGTCATGTGGGTGCTTCGTCACTCGATGTTCCACCGTGTGCCAATCAGCGCGAAGTGGTGGTACGTCTTCGGCAGCGCGACGATGATGTTCTTCACGGTGCAAGTCGTGAGCGGCATCGTGCTCGCGATGTTCTACGCGCCAAGTGCTGCGCAAGCGTACGACAGCCTCGTCTACATCAATGAGCAGGTGCCGTGCGGTTGGATGTTGCGCGCGATTCACGGATGGAGTTCGAACGCGATGTGCTACATGATGCTCTTGCATCTCTCACAAGTGTTCCTCCACGGAACCTATAAGTATCCGCGTGAATTGACGTGGCTCTTCGGCGTAGGCCTTTGCATCCTCACGCTCGGCCTCGCGTTCACAGGGCAGATCATGCGTTGGGATGCGGATGCGTACTGGGGGCTCGGCATCGGCGCCGCGATTGTTGATCGCATGCCGATGGTCGGCAATCAGATGCGCGCGATCATGCTTGGCGGCACGGAGATTTCCGGTGCGACGCTCTCGCGTTTCTTCGCGCTTCATGTGTTCATTCTGCCTGGCACAACAGTCGCACTCATCGGTTTGCACCTGTATTCCGTGCTGCGCAAGGGCATTTCCGAGATGCCCAAGGCTGGAGAGGTCGTGGATCCCGCGACGTACACAAAGGGCTACGAAGCTCGCGTGCATAAGACAGGCGTGCCGTTCTATCCCGATGCCGCACGACGCGACATGGTGTTCTGCGGCGCCGCATTGATTGCACTCGTTGGTGTTGCTGCGTGGTTTGGACCAATGGGGCCAGGCGGACTTCCTGATCCCACCATCATCGAAGCATCACCGCGACCAGATGGACTGTTCTTGTGGATCTTCGCAGCTCTCGCGTTGCTTCCACCTGGATCTGAAACATTCCTCTTGCTCGTTGGTCCTCCTGTTGGCATCGCGTTACTCGCGGCATTGCCGTTCATCTCGCCGCGTGGTGAGCGCGCGCCGTCGCGTCGTCCGCTCTCGGTGCTCATCTTCTGCACAATCGTCACTGGCATTGGCGTTCTCACTTGGCTTGGTGTGGCGAGTCCGTGGAGCCCTGTGATGAACGCATGGACTTCAACGCCAATCGCGCCTGCGTTTGTTGTTGGGCGCACGCCTCTTGAACTGCAAGGCGCATTGGAATTCCAATTCGCGCAATGTCGAAACTGTCACGCGATTGGTGGCACGGGTGGCATGCGCGGACCCGATCTCACGGATGTCGCCACGCGCCTCTCGTGGGATCAACTTGTGCGACAGATTCAGCAGGGCGGCGGCAACATGCCCGCATATGGCAAGACGCTGTCAAGCGTAGAAACTCAGGCGCTCGCGGCGTTTCTTTCAACGCTTGATGGTGGCTCCCTTCGCGCGGCGATTCCTGGGGCGATGGAATCGCAACAGCAGATTGACGCGGCACCGACGCCAGTTGATTCGTCGACAACATCGGATGCTCGCTGAGTTCAACATGGTTGACGCATGGCCTTCAACGCACTTTTCCTGAGCGATTGGTTCGCGAACGCGCCGTTTGTGTGCGTTGGAGCGTTGTGTTCGCTCGCGATTTATGTGCTTGGTTGGCGCACGATTCGCGCGAATGGGATCGCCGCGCGACTGCGGTTCACGCGCCTTCGAGTTGCGGCATTCTGCGCCGCATGGTGCGTCGTCGTGCTTGCACTCGCGTCGCCACTTGATCTCCTCGCAGAGCGTGCGCTGAGTTGGCACATGGTGCAGCACATCTTGTTGACGATGATCGCGCCACCGTTGTTCTGGTGTGCGACGCCCGCGATGCCGATGCTGTTCGGATGCGGTGCATCGGCGCGGAAGTGGATCCTCGCGCCGATTCTCGCTTCATCGAGTGTGCGCGCGGCGTTGCGAATTGCCGCGCATCCATTGACAGGATTCGTCGCACTCTCCCTCGTGACGGTCCTGTGGCACACCCCTGCGCTCTACACACTCGCGCTCCGCGACGGATGGTGGCATCGCATCGAACACGCGACGATGCTTGGCGCAGGACTTCTGTTCTGGCTCGCGATCATTGCGCCGTTTCCGTATCGCGATCGATGGCCGCGGATTGCGCTCGTTGGTTTGTTGATCGCGGCAGACCTCGTGAACACCGTCGTCAGTGCCTACCTCGCATTCGCAAGTGCGCCGGTGTACGCGTGGTATGCAGACTTGAGCCCCGCGTATGGCATCGACGCGCTTCGTGACCAGCAACTCGCGGCAGGATTGATGTGGATTCCGGGAAGCGTGATCTATCTCGGTGCGGCTATCGCGATTGCGGTGGCGTACCTCATGCCGAGGCGAAGCGCGCCCGCGCCGCGAACCGTTTCGCTGCGTGTACTTGCGAGCGCGCCGACGACAAACGATCTGCTGCGTACTCCGTGGCTCGGCGCTGCATTGCGTTCATCGCGCGTTCGTCTCTGCATTCGTTTCGCGCTGCTTGCGGGAGCGTTGTTGATCGTCCTTGATGGAATCTTCGGGACGCAAGACGCGCCGATGAATCTCGCGGGCACGATTCCATGGACGCATTGGCGCGGCGTCACTGTCATCGCATTGCTCGCACTCGGCAATATCGTGTGTATGGCGTGCCCTTTGATCGCACCAAGATCACTTCTTCGCAAGTGGATCTCGCCAACGCTCACATTTCCTCGCGCACTTCGATCGAAGTGGCTCGCGGTTGGACTCGTCATGCTCTGGCTCGTGGCGTACGAAGCGTTTGATCTTTGGTCGAGCCCATGGGCGACGGCGATGCTCATCCTCGGATTCATCGTGGTCGCAACGGCAGTGGATCTCTTCTACACAGGCGCGAGTTTCTGCCGTTTCATTTGCCCCATCGGTCAGTACAACATGCTCGTCGCAACAGTGGGTACACGCGAAGTGCGCGCGATTGATGCATCAGTATGCGCGCGTTGTGAGACCCACGATTGCCTGAAGGGTCGAACCACAGACGCGGGGGAGTATCGACCTGGATGCGGCCTTGATCTCTTCATGCCGAAGAAACAAGGGAATCTTGACTGCACCTTCTGCCTCGATTGCGTCAGCGCGTGTCCGCACGGAAATATCGGGATCCTTCCGATGATTCCAGGCGTTGATCTCGCGCCTTCGACATGGCGTTCGCAGATTGGAATGCTCGCAACACGCGTTGACTTCGGCGCGCTCGCTGCAGTGTTTACCATTGGCGCGATTGTCAACGCCGCTGGCATGACGGCGCCAGTTGTTGAGTACGTGACGTCGAGCGCAATCGCGCAAGCAGCGTTCGTCGTGCTCGGATTGTGTGCAGGTCTCGCGTTGCTCGCACTCGGCGCGTCACTGCCCATTGGCGCAAAGTTCTCCGAACGCGCAACCCGACTCGCGCTTGCCGCAATCCCACTTGGCGCCGCACTCTGGTGCGCGCACTACTTCTTCCATCTCGTGACAGGTGCGCCAACTGGTGAAGCTGCGGTGCTGCGCGTGTTGCATGATCTTCAGCTTGTCGGCGTCGAACCAGATCGCATCATGAGTTGCTGCGCGCCTCCACCGACATGGTTGTTACCGCTCGAACTTCTGCTCCTCTCGCTTGGATTGAGCGTCGCAATTGCTGTGCATTGGTGGAGCACGCTCGCGATGATCGTGAAGGGGGCACGTCGCATTTCGGTTGTGAACATGGCACGAGCAACCGCACCTGGTGCGTTGGTGCTTCTCATTCTTTGGGCGGCGTCGGTGTGGGTGCTCTTGCAGCCGATGGAAATGCGTGGAACATCGGGGTTCATCGAATGAGCGTTCGACGAGCATCCATTCTTCTCGCAGGCTGCGTGACTTTCGGCGCGCACGCCGATGGTGGCGCCGTCGTGTGGATGGGTGAGCGCGATGGCGCAGTCGTAGCGGTACTTGTTGCGCCCGCGGCGCTGCACATCGGATCATGCGAGTGTGCATGGATTGGTCCGCACGGCGACGCGGTGACGGTGACAGCAACGCACGCATCGGGCGCGGTGTGTTTCGCGACCTGCGTTCCATCGGTCTCCACGCGCGAAGTTCATGCGACGCTTGAACTCACGCAAGCAGGCATATGGTCGTTCGAAGTTGACCCCGATGCGCGCGGTCCACTTCTCGCGGCACGATTCGATCTCGAAGTCGGCGACGCACCCGCAGCATGGAGCGCGCACTGGCCATTCCTCTTCGCGTGGGTGCCCATCGTAGGCATTGGTGTCTTTGCGGCATCGCGTCGCGTTCTAACTCAGCGACCGAGCAATGCCGCGCGCTTTCCATCGACAAACTTCATGTGATGATCGACATGTCTTGAGTACGCCTCAACAATGAAGAGCAGTGAAACTTTGCCGCGCTGCGTATGAATGCCCTCTCGCGCGAATGCATCATCGCTGAGTGTGCGCAGCCATTGCGCGGTGAACCGTCGATTCACTGCGAAGAGTTCGAGTGCGCCCGCGAGGTCGAGTTGGCAGGCTGGAAGTTTCGCGATGAACGCGTCCTCGTCATACGCAATGAGCAGCGGCAGTTCCTCTGCGACAATTCTCCGCATGCGATGCGTCGACGCAAGGTCGCTATCAAGAAGATGCACCATCACCTCTTGAATGCTCCACATCCCTGGTGCGACGCGTGCGTTGAGTTGTTCGCTCGAAAGCCCGCTAACCGCGTGCTGAAGGATTGCGGCACCTGCTTCGTACGCTGCGATTTGTGCTGTGTAAGTCGACATGCCAGCCATCGTACGCGCGGGAGTTTCGGACTGCGGCGTTTCGCGTCCGCGGCGTACACTACGCAACCATTCCTTTGCTGAAATGGATGCTCGCACCAACGCACGGAGATTTGAAGCCCATGACCGCAAGCCCCACGATCATTTGGACGCTCACTGATGAAGCACCCATGCTCGCGACCTATTCGCTCCTTCCCATGCTTCGCATGTTCACTGAGACCGCGGGCATTCGGGTGGAGACGAGTGACATCTCACTCGCTGGTCGAATCATCGCGGCGTTTCCAGAAAGTCTCCAAGCGAGTCAACGCATCGAAGATCATCTCAGCCACCTTGGTCGAGTGTGCCTCACCCCCGAAGCGAACATCATCAAGCTTCCAAACGTCAGTGCATCGGTTCCGCAATTGAAATCTGCGATCGCGGAGTTGCAGCAGCAGGGCTACGCGGTTCCTGCGTATGTCGATGTGCCATCGAATGACGCGGAGAAAGAATCCCGTACGCGTTACGACCGCATCAAAGGAAGCGCCGTCAATCCAGTGATTCGCGAGGGCAACTCCGATCGTCGTTGTACGAAATCCGTGAAGGACTACGCGCGCGCGAATCCACACAAGATGGGTGCGTGGAGTGCAGATTCGAAGGCGCACGTCGCGTCGATGTCGAGTGGTGATTTCTTCGGCAATGAATCGTCAGTGACTATTCCTGCGGCAACGACTGCGCGTATCGAGCTCGTTGCTGCTGACGGCGTGGTTACGGTATTGAAGGACGGATTGAAACTCGGCACGGGTGAAATTCTCGATGGAACGTGCATGAGCACGCGAGCGCTGGTGCAGTTTTTGGCGACGGAAATCGACAGTGCGCGAACTCAGGAGGTGCTCTTCTCGCTGCACCTCAAGGCGACGATGATGAAGGTTTCCGATCCAATCATTTTCGGTCACGCGGTGAAGACCTTCTTCCGCGGAGTTTTTGAGAAGCACGCGGCGACGCTCGCGCGACTTGGCGTGGACGTGAACAACGGATTCGGTGATCTTCTCGCGAAGATTGCGACGCTCCCGCCGGCGGATCGCTCAGTGATCGAATCGGACATCGCTGCTGCATACGCTTCGGGTCCCGCGATCGCAATGGTTGATAGCGACAAGGGCATCACGAATCTCCATGTGCCGAGCGATGTCATCGTCGACGCATCCATGCCTGCGATGATTCGCGAGAGCGGCAAGATGTGGAACAGCGCGGGCAAGACACAAGATGCGAAGGCTGTGATTCCTGATCGCACCTATGCGGGGATCTATCAAGCAGCCATTGACTCGTGCAAGAAGCACGGCGCACTCGATCCGCGCACGATGGGCAGTGTGCCCAATGTTGGGCTCATGGCGCAGAAGGCCGAAGAGTACGGCTCGCACGATAAAACCTTCGAAATGAAGAGCGCAGGAGTTGTGCGGGTTGTGGACGCAACTGGATTCGTGCTGATGTCGCATGCGGTTGAAGCGGGCGACATTTGGCGCGCCTGTCAGACAAAGGATCCAGCGATTCGTGATTGGGTAAAACTCGCGGTCACGCGCGCGCGAGCTTCTGCGACGCCTGCGGTTTTCTGGCTCGACGTGAAGCGACCGCACGATCGCGAGCTTCTCAACAAAGTGCACGCGTACCTCAAGGATCACGACACCAACGGGCTCGAGTTCCACTTCATGGAGCCGAGTGCAGCGTGTGCTTTTTCTATCGATCGCATTCGTCGAGGCGAAGACACGATCTCAGTCACGGGCAATGTGTTGCGCGATTACCTCACGGATCTCTTTCCCATCCTCGAACTCGGTACGAGCGCGAAGATGCTTTCCATCGTGCCGCTCATGCATGGCGGCGGGCTGTTCGAGACGGGCGCAGGTGGTTCAGCCCCGAAGCATGTGCAGCAGTTCGTGGCGGAAAATTCTTTGCGATGGGATTCGCTCGGCGAGTTCCAAGCACTCGGCGCAAGCTTCGAGCATCTCGCGGCGACGACAGGCAACGCGAAAGCGCAAGTGCTCGCGGACACGATGGACGAAGCGATCGCGACCTACCTCGCGAACAATAAGGGACCCGCGCGCAAAGTTGGTGACCTCGACAATCGTGGAAGTCATTTCTATCTGGTGATGTATTGGGCGCAAGCGATCGCTCGGCAGACGAAGGATCTCGCACTCGCTGCGACCTTCTCGCCGATCGCGTCTGAACTCACTGCGAACGAGCTGCGCATCGTCGCGGACTTCAATGCCGTGCAAGGCAAGCCTATCGAGATCGGTGGCTACTACCACCCATGCCCAACGCTGGTCGCGAACGCAATGCGCCCGAGCACGACGCTCAACGCGATCGTCACGAATGCTGGTCGCGCGTTGCAACCGGCGTGAGTGAAATCATCTCGCCGCAGCGACCACGCGGACTTGCGCAGCAGCGTCGCGTGCTCTTTGTCGTGCTTGCTTCACAGATGAACCAGTTGCGAGCGCAACGCCCATGCGTCGGTAAGGACGGGCAGAAGGTTTGCCGAAGATGCGAATCTCGACGCCAGTTGTCGCGAGCGCCTTCTCGATGCCGAGATACGCAGGCTCGCTGTTGATGTCTTTCGTTGCGAGGATCACCGCACTCGCGCTCGGTCCGCGCATGGTGATTGCAGGAATCGGAAGCCCGAGCACTGCCCGCAAGTGCAGCGCGAACTCACTGAGGTCTTGCGAGATCATCGTCACCATGCCCGTGTCATGCGGCCGCGGCGAGAGTTCGCTAAAGATCACGCGATTGCCTTTGACAAAAAATTCCACACCAAAGATTCCAGCGCCTTCAGGGCCCGCAATTTCGTCGGTGATCTTCTTCGCCATGCGCTGTGCGGACTTGATGAGCGCGGGTGACATCGGGCAGGGCATCCACGACTCTTGATAGTCACCGCGTTCTTGTCGATGGCCGATCGGTGGCACAAACTGCGTGCGTCGTCGCGTCGATGCGCGGTGCTTCACGGTGAGCAGCGTGATCTCGTAATCGAACGTGATGAACTCTTCGACGATGACAGTCTGCTTGTCGCCGCGCATGCCGTCGATCGCATACTTCCACGATTTCGCGATGTCTGCAGCCTTGCGCGCGACCGACTGTCCCTTGCCGCTGCTACTCATCACTGGCTTGATGACGCACGGAAACCCGATGCGCTCAATCGCGCGCGCGAGCTCATCTTGGCTCGACGCATACGCATAACGCGCCGTAGGAAGTTTGAGTTGTTCTGCAGCGAGCGAGCGAATGGCATCACGGTTCATCGTGAGATGCGCCGCGCGTGCCGATGGAATCACGGTGACGCCTGATCGTTCAAGCGCGAACAACGCTTCAGTGCGAATCGCTTCGATTTCAGGAACGACGAAGTCGGGCTTGTGCTTTCGCGCCACCCGTTTGATTGCATTCGCGTCGAGCATGTCGAAGACTTCAAACGCATCCGCAACTTGCATCGCAGGTGCTCCGGCATAGCGATCTGCTGCAATCACGCGACAACCAAGTTGTTTCGCGCAAATCACAAACTCTTTTCCGAGTTCACCAGAGCCGAGAAGGAGGATGGTCGGTTGTCGCGTAGCGGTCATTAGGTTGTGCAGCCTATCGCGGAGGAAGCGCTAGTGCGGTCGCAGCCACAACACTCCAGCGCCGAGCCCCACGCCGAAGACGATGTGCGCCAGCAGCGTCACGACCACAAACCTCGCAGTCTGGTGGATGCCGAAGAACGTTAAGTAGGGCGACAAGAGCAGCGCAGCTTCGATACCTACTGCCATCAGTATCGCGCCGAGAATTCCAGCGAGCGCGCCGACAATCACTGCTCGTGCGAGTACGCCGCAGAGTTTCTGCGATCAAGCACAGCGAGCACAATCAGCAACGCCGTTGCTGGAAGAAACGCCGCGAAGAACATCGCACGCATATCGCCGATGCCATACATCTCCAACAGAAGGCACGCAATGGATGTCGACGCCAGAACAAACACCAACACTCGGCTACGAAGATTCCACTGCAGCAGTGCAACGGTTGAAGAGCGCATGGGCTGAGTGTAATATGTAGCAGCTACTATTAGGCGTGCTCGTTGGAAGCGATCGTGATCGCGGTCGGTGCCGTCATGAAGCCTTTCGCGTAACTGAAGGCAAGCGCAGTACCACGGGATGTTCGCAGAGTTCTAAAAATCAGAGAATTTGCGTACTGCCTCAGGCTTCGACTCGGTTCCCCACAGCGCAAGAAGTAGGCGGCGGGCATCCTCGATAATGAGAAGGTTGGCGGGAAGGATGATCA
>QWPV01000065.1 GCA_003671055.1 Planctomycetota bacterium | reverse complement strand
CAGCGAAGGATCCTCGACTTTTGGCCTCTACGATATTGGGGGTGGCTTGGGTGACTTTTCCGCCTTTGGCGGGGATTTACATTATTTATGACTTGGCGGGGATTGCGACTTTTTTGCAGTCGGATATTGAGCATGGGTTTTGGGCGTTTGTTGCGGTGTTTGCTTTGTCGGCGGGGCTTGGGTTGTTGCCGACTTATGCGCAGGCGTTTCTTGGGGGGTG
The DNA here is from genome assembly GCA_003671055.1 of Planctomycetota bacterium. GTDB lineage: Bacteria > Planctomycetota > Phycisphaerae > Phycisphaerales > SM1A02 > F1-140-MAGs142. The sequence continues at coordinate 16,918 of QWPV01000065.1, read as the reverse complement.
GGTGTTTGGGATGCAGTGGGGGTTGATTGGGTCGATCCTTGGGTTTAGTGGTGGCGCGGCGATTGGGTATTTGTTTTCGCGCATGGTGACGGGGTCGAGCGTTGATGGTTGGATTGATCGGAATCCAAAGGGTCGAGTGATTCGTGATGCGCTCGTGCGTGGTTCGACGCTTCGCACACTCATCATTGTCACGCTGCTTCGGTTGCCGCCGAGTTCACCATTTGCGTTGACAAACTATGCGCTCGGTGCGACGAAGGTTCCGTTTTGGATTGCGATGCTTGCGACACCCATCGGCATGCTGCCGCGTACTGCGATCGTTTGTTTTCTCGCGTCGTCCGCTGTCGCAACTGGTGCGACCGACATTGTGAATGTCTATGACACCACGCCGCGCGCGGTGTTGATCGGCGGCATCGTGGCAAGCGTGATTGTGATTGTCGGGATCGGAAAGTTCGCCGAACGCGCGCTCGCGAAAATGACTGCGAGTCCAGAAGTCTGAAACGCGCGTTCGACTTCTCGCTGACCGTCACGAAGTTACGGCGTTGCGGGCGGCAACTTCGCGAGGAACTTTTGCGGATCCGCGTTAAACATCTTGATGCAAGGCTTGCAGCAGAATGCGACTTCTTGGCCCTCGTAGTCCATGTAGATGGTGTCGCCCATGGAGCCGAGTGCGTTGTCCGTCACGATGCACACCGTGAGTGGGTACTTCTTCACTCCGGTAGTTGAGGTGTTGGTTGGTGCGAGTGTCTGCTGCGTCTTCGCGTCAGACTGCGTCGGAGTGGTTTCGCACGAGCACAGCAACAGTGAGGACGCGACGACGAGTGCGCTGGCGAGGATTGCGGAACGGTTGGTGAGCGTGTGGTGGATTCGTGGCATTGGATTCTCCGTGAAGTGAATGGTGAGAAGTGAATGGTGGTGTGCACTTTAGTAACGAAACGACATGCCGATGCCGAATCCGTGTTCATTGTTGTACATGCTGGTGAGGGACCACGCCTTTGACAGTCGGTACTCGAGCCCGACTTGCCAATCCCACCGCGAGTATGTGTCGTAGTACCCGTCGGTGAGCAGCGTAATTCGATCGGTCAGTGCAAAGTTTTTCGCGAGTTCAAAGCGGCCGTTGCCCTCGGTGCCGATTTCGATGCGCGACTCGAACATCAGCGGGAGTCGATACTCGAAACCGAAGAACCCACTCGCAGGGTTCTCAAGTTGATTCGTCATGCGCAGGCCGGCGATCGTCGAAAAATTCGGATTGAAGTAGTGCCCCCAGAAGAGATCGACTTCGTAGTCCGTCTCCATGTGATAGCCCGTGTCCCATGTCACGCCGAAATCTTCGCGACCCACCATCACAACCGCTTCGCCTTGCGCCATGTTGCTCAGAAACATTGCGTCGATCATGAGTGCAGGAGTGTTCTCCAAATCCGGTTCAAGCGCAGGCGTGTGACCAATAGGCGCGTAGGTCACGACGCGCGACATGCCCATATCCATGTGGTAGAGGATGTGGCAGTGAAAGAACCAGTCGCCGGTTTCGTTGGCTTCAAACTCGAGCACGCGGCGGCCCATCGGTGGAACATCCACAGTGTGTTTGAGCGGCGACCGTTCGCCTTGCTCGCCCACAACTCGGAAGAAGTGCCCATGCAAATGCATCGGATGGTGCATCATCGTGTCATTGACGAGTGTCATGCGCAGAATCTCGCCGTGCTTCACATGGATCGTGCTTTCTTGCGTGACAGAGCGATTGTTGATCGACCAGAGATAGCGTTCCATGTCACCCGTCAGGCGAAGCGTGACTTCGCGACGAGGTGCGTCGCTTGCAAAGTCAGTCGATTGTGGCGCACGAAGGAAGTGATACGGTGGCGCAGGTCGAGGCGCATCGTGCGGCATTCGCATTGCTCCCGACGAGTCCATCCCGCTCTCCAACATTTCATCCATGCTGTAGATGTTTGAGGCTGGCACTTCGGGAGCGAGATGCTCTGTGCCAGCGCCGAAGAATGCCGAAGCATGGCCCGAGCCATCCTGTGCCGTCGCGCGGAATTCATACGAGCCATCCGCTGGAATCGTGATGATCGCGTCGTAGGTCTCGGCGATCGCGATGAGCAAGCGTGGCGTACTGAACGGTTCAACAGGCATGCCATCGGCAGCCATAAGTTCGAGTTGCTGCTGTGCGAACTCCACGAAGAAATACGTTGAAGCCGATCCGTTAATGATGCGCAGTCGCACGCGTTCGCCGGGCACGCCCCCACATACGATGCGCGATTGTCCGTTCACGAGAAACGCGTCGTAGGCAACATCGGAGATATCCATCGGCGCCATGCGCGACCACTCACGCGAGACATAGTCCGAAAGTGCGCCTGCCTCAATCGCGCCGAAGATTGAGGGGAAATTTTTCTTGCGCCTTGGGTACCAATCATTGCCCGTCATGAGCGCGCGCATGACTTCTTTCGGCGATTCATCCGTCCAATCCGAAAGCAACAGGACTTCGTCGCGCATGGGTGGCACGCCTGCATCCTCCTTCGGCGTTGGCTCATCAATGATGAACGCACCATAGATGCCCTGTTGTTCTTGCATCCCACTATGCGAGTGATACCAATACGTCCCTGTCTGCTTGATGGGAAAGCGATAGGTAAAAGTTGTGCCGCTTTCGATCGGAGGCGTGGTCAGCAGAGGCACACCATCTTGATTGTTCGGCACAAGCAATCCATGCCAGTGCAATGAAGTGCTCTCGCGCATGGTGTTGTGCACGTGTATGACCGCCTCGTCGCCGAGCGTGAATCGAAGCACAGGCCCTGGCACGGTGCCATTGATGGTCATAGCATCGCGCAATGTGCCGTTGATGGACACTTGGCTTTCGGCGATTGTCAGGAGGTATTCACGCACTTCTGCTTGCGCGGTGGAGTGCAGCGCAAGGGAAATCAGCGCAAAGGTTATTGCGTTCGTGAGCAATGGACGCATTCAGGGATGGTAGCCCTCGAGGCGCAACCTGTCATCACGCGCGCGATCGATACGAACCGTCGTCAGTGCTCACGATGATCTTTTCACCGATCGTGATGAACGGAGGCACGCGTGTCGCGAGTCCGGTTTCGCAGAGTGCTTCCTTCAACTGATTTGTTGCGGTCGCGCCCTTGATACCTGGCGACGTATCTGTGACCGTAAGTGTCACGGTCAATGGAAGTTCGACGGAGAGCGGCTTGCCATCGCACCAACACACGATGATTGTCGTGTTGGGAAGCACGTACTTCGCGAGATCGCCGACGATTTCCTTTTGCAGTTCGGTTTGTTCGTAGGACTCGAGATCCATGAACACAAATGCGCTGCCCTGTTGATAGAGGAACTCCATCGGACGGCGATCGAGATCGACCTGCTCCACGTGCTCGCCTGAACGAAGGCGTTTTTCGTAGAACGAACCGCTCTTGAGGTCGCGGATTTTGATCTGAATAAACGCGCGCAGGTTGCCTGGCGTGCGGTGCTCAGTTTCGGTGATGACGAAGAGCTTGCCATCCATCTTGATGGCCATACCGTTGCTGAGATCGTTGCTGTTCATAGTCGCGGAACCTTTGGAATGAGGGGTCGAAGAGTAGCAGAAGCCGCCCTCTGAACCGCGAGAATTCATCTGCGTCGAGTGAACTCGACCCTTGCTGATTGAAAACGAAGTTTGGAAAAAAAGACCCCCGGCACAAGGCCGGGGGCGGAGGGAGGGAAAAGGGCTTTTTTAGGAGCTCTCAGCGTTTCCGCTTCAGGCTCACCAAGAAGATACACCAAGAATTGTGCCTTACAAGTCATGCGAGCAGTTTTATTGAAAAAAATCAACCATGTGCGTTAAACCGCATAAATCCACCTTTGAGGAGCGCAGTTTCCTCGAAATATCCGCAGCTGCACATCGAACTCGGGTGAGCGGGTGCTTCGGAACTCAAGGATTGACCTTAGGCGCGCGGCTCGTTTCGAGCTCGTTTGGAGTCATGGGATGTGCGCCTGCTCGCCCTCACTTGTCGATGATTCCTTCCTTCCAATCCACCGAACGCAACGCCGATCCTTGCATCGGTACACTTTTCCTCCCGAGTTCCTGCGCCTTGTTGCGGGACTTGAAGATTTTTCGCTTTTGAAAGTCCACCTCATGTTTACGAGCCGCCCATCGTCGATCCTCACTACCGCATCGCGCGCCATGTCAGTTGCGCTGGCATTCGTGCTCCTCGGAGGATGCGGAGATAATGCAGTCGCGCCGGTTGCAGCGCCGGTTGCAGTTGCGCCAGTCGCAACTCCGAAAGTGCAACAGCCCGCAACTCCTGCAGTAGCGCCTCCGGTGACGGATGTCTCTGGGGCAGTGACTGATGTTGCTGCTGTAGCACAGGAGGCCGAAGACCTTCCACCACCGATTGAACTCGATCCACCAGTTCTTGATTTTGGCGTGCTCTCGCCAACCGATGTCGCTGAAAGCGTCGTGAAGTTGCGCAACACAGGCACGACGGAACTTGAAGTTCTCTCAGTGCAACCGAGTTGTAAGTGCACGACCATCGATGACATCACTGGTCAGAAGATTCCTGTGGGCGGCTTCATTGAACTCAAAGCGAAGATGAAGCCAACCTCTGGCGCCGGTGACAAGAAGGCTGAGATCAAGGTCCTTATCGATGGCTACAGCCGCATCGTTTCGATTCAATTGAAGAGCGAAGTTTCGATGCCTGTGCGCGTGCGTCCGTACTACATGAATATCGTCACAGGACAAGCGCAGAACGGTCGCACTGTGATCGAGTCGATTGATGGTCGTCCCTTCAAGATTTGCGCAATTGGCGGCTATGCGCCGCGTTTCGTGGGCTTTGATCCAACCAAGGAAGAGCCTGCAAATCACTATGTTGTCGAGTGGGATGTCGCACGAGATTTCCCAAGCGGGAAGTTTCCGCGCTACTTGATCGTCGAAACAGATCACCCTGATTGCCCGATCGTGGACATCTTTGTTCGTCACGAAACGACGATGCCGAAGATCGCGATCGCGCTTTCGGATTACCGTCACACGTTCGACCGATTGGAAGCGGGGAAGTCTGTGGAGTTCACCGTGACGTGCACGAAGCTTGAAGCAGATGAACCCATCATCGCAGCGAGCGCGGGCTCGACCGATCTCAAGGTTGAACTCGTTTCCCAAGTGCGCGAAGGCACCGACACGATCGTCACACTTCGCGCAACATCGATGAGCAGCACGCGCGGCCTTGTGTATGTAAATGCATCGATCTATTCGCCGAAGCGTCAGCAGGATTTCGAACTCTGGGGTCAAGTCGTTGATCCAGGATTCACGGGTTGCTTCCCATGCAAGGAACGAGCGGAGATCACTCCGGCGGTGGGCTCGCCAAAACCCATTCGCGGCACTCCTGGAATCACGAAGCCTGTCACTTCTTCATCGGGCTCAACTCCATCGCTCGCGCCTTCAGCTCCTGTCGGCGTGAAGTGAGCGCTAGGACGCCGCGTTCATCGTTTGAAATTCAGCGAGCGCTTGCAGCAGCATGCGCACGCCAGCAAATCCGATGAGTGTGGCGAACACGAGTTTGAGTCCACGCAGCGGCAATCGATAGGAAATGCTCGCGCCGATCGCAGCGCCGATGAGTGCAGCGGTTGCGAGCGGTAGCGCGAGTGACATCGATTGCGCGAGCGTGAGTGGAATGCCGTGAGAGTCTTGGAGTGACGTGATTGTTGCGTTCTTCGCAACGGCGCCGACAGAAGTCGACGCAAGCATTACCACCGACGCAGTCGCGATCGACTGGCGTAGCGGCATACCCAACAAGCTACGCATCATCGGCACCATCAACACGCCGCCGCCGACGCCGAGTAATCCCGACACCACGCCACCGCACAGCGCAACCGCGCCGCATTTCAATCGCGTGCCTTGCAACGCGCCTGTGTGCTGTTCTTCGTTTTGAGATTTATGTCGCAACGCGCCGCTGAATTCGAGGAGCGCTGTGAGGAAGAGGAAGCCGCCGAAGATCGCTCGCAACGGGGTTGGCTGCATCTCGTTACTCGTAAGCACGCCTGCGATCGCGCCGACGGCAGCAAGCGGAAGCATGACGGAGGTCAGATCGCTGCGAATCGTCCCGCGACCTCGATGCTTCAACGATCCACTTAAGGCGGAGCAAACATTCGCGACCATCGCGCTCGCTTGGTAGAGCTGCTGGTTTGGTCCCTGCGTGAGATCGAGCAGCGGGATCATCACAACCGATCCGCCGATGCCTAGCATGCCGCCAAAGAGTCCGCCGATAAGGCCAATGGGGACGGCGAACAGTGATTCCTCGAGGCTCATGTGCTGCAAGCGTAACGGTTCGGGCACAACAGTCGTCGGCAGTTTCTGCCGGAGAGGCGACCATTCTCCACCGACTTCGTGTTGCCCCTTGACGCGTTCAACCGAGTGAACGATAGATCTCGCGTGGATTCCAAACATTACCCAACCGGATGGCTACTATGCGCGTACTGAATTGCGTCTCGTGTGATGGCGAGTGCGGAATTGGGAGAAAATGTATGGACGGATCACATTTTTCAATGCGGCACGATTCACGATCAACATCATCAACCTCTTCAACCGTATCGACGACGCGATTGCCTACGAGCGCCGCTATTCGCGGTGGAACGCAATGGGTTGGATCGCTTCTGGCGTTTGGCGCGATGATTGGGCTTGCTGCACTTGGAGTGGGAACGAGCCGTGGCGCGGAGAGTTCGATTCCGCTCGAGCCCCAGTACTCTGATTTGTCGGAATTCGCACGCGCGAATGATGCGGGCAACTTGCCGAGCCCAGATCCTGCGACCAATGCGGTAGCGAGTTCGGTCGTGCTCATTCCGATGACGACGCTTGCGTCAACATCGAAGATTCGAATGTACGACGGACGCCCGATTCGACCAGTTGCGACGATGCGCATGAAGGTCACCGCCTACAGCCCGGATGCGAAATCCTGCGGCGCAAGCGCGGATGGCATTACGGCGAGCGGATACTCCGTGCAGACGAACGGCGGTGCACTTGTTGCTGCGGATCCGAAAGTACTTCCGCTCGGCTCACTCGTGAGCGTGCCTGGTTATGACGGCGGTGTGCCGGTTCCTGTGCTTGATGTTGGTGGTGCGATCAAAGGTCGACGACTCGACGTGTTGTTTACAACGCACGAGATTGCGCGCGCGTGGGGTGTACGAACTGTGGACGTCGTCGTATGGGAATACGCGGATGGCAAGCCGAACGGGTTCAAGCGGCTGCGGCGGTCGTAGTTGAGCGGGCGTAGTTGAGCGCTTCTGATGATTTCTGCCCCAAGCGGCAAAATCATCACGCGCTTCTGTACGGCTCGCGGAGTGAATCCGCTTCGCCTGAGGCGTAGTTGAGCGCTTCTGATGATTTCTGCCCCAAGCGGCAAAATCATCACGCGCTTCTGTACGGCTCGCGGAGTGAATCCGCTTCGCCTGAGGCGTAGTTGAGCGCTTCTGATGATTTCTGCCCCAAGCGGCAAAATCATCACGCGCTTTCGTACGGCTCGGCGGCAGAGCCGCCTTCGCCTGAACGGCTAAAAATTCCGAGTGGAAAAAAGGCGGGAAAATCGGAGTGTGCACTTTCTTGTGTACACAATGCGCGACATGTCCCGGATCACGAGCTTTGCGCTCCGGGGAATTGAAGCCGAGCCGATCGACGTGGAATCGACATCGACACAAGGCAGCGGGGGACCTCCCCGACGCAGTGTTGTTGGATTACCTGACGCAGCGGTACGGGAGTCTCTTGAGCGTGTGCATGCTGCGCTGAGAGCTTCTGGTCTTGGTGGACTTCCCCATGAGAGCGTCGTCAATCTTGCCCCCGCAGACCTTCGCAAAGAAGGTCCCGTCTATGACTTGCCCATCGCGCTGAGTTTGCTCGGGTCATCGGGGAAGATTTCGGTGGAAGCGCGCAAGCGTTTGCAATCGGCGATTGTCGCGGGGGAAGTTGCGCTCGACGGAAGTGTGCGCGGGATTCGTGGGGTGACGAGTATGTCGATGCTTGCACGCGAGCGAGGCGCGGTGAGTGTCCTGATTCCACGGGTGAATGTGCCGGAGGCGCGAATCGTGCGTGGGATTGAGGTCGTGGGTGTTTCAACGCTCAAGGAAGCGATCGCTTGGGCGGAGGGAAGTGATGCGTACTTGGATGTTGCCGAAGACGCGTCCGCGGTGCGTGGGGTCTCACGCGCTGTAACGGATGTGATTGACTTCCTTGACATTCGAGGGCAAGAGTCTGCCAAGCGCGCGCTCATGATTGCGGCTGCTGGTGCGCACAATGTGTTGCTCGTTGGACCTGCAGGAAGCGGCAAGACCATGATGGCGCGCGCGATGCCGAGCATTCTTCCCGCGCTCACAGACGAGGAAGCGCTCGAAATCACGAGGGTGTACTCGGTTGCGCTTGGGGGAAGTCGAACGGATGGACTTGTGCGCGAGCGACCGTTTCGAAGTCCGCATCACTCGTCGTCAATGGCAGCGATTGTCGGTGGTGGCAGCAACCCTCGGCCGGGCGAAGTCACGCTCGCACATTTGGGCGTGCTCTTCCTCGATGAACTGCCAGAGTTTCCACGACATGTCCTCGAAGGCCTGCGCGAGCCGCTTGAAGATGGATTCGTGTCGATCGCTCGCGCAGCGGCACGCGTGCGATTTCCAGCGCGGCCATTACTTGTTGCGGCGATGAATCCTTCGCATGCAGGTGGCTTTGGAACCTCAGGCAAGAGCATGCGTGATCAAGAGCGATACATGGGCAAACTGTCTGGACCGTTGCTCGATCGGATCGACATGCACATCACGGTGCGCGCAGTTGCTGTCTCCGCGTTGAGTGCTCGGCGTGAAGGGATGAACTCCGAGCGCATGCGCACAGCGGTTGCTGCTGCGAGAGACCGGATGGAGCATCGGCAGGGACGCGCTCGTCCGAACGCGTTTCTGAAGGGGCGTGAACTCGATGTGCATGCTGTGCTTGACGAAAGCTCAAGCCAGTTGCTCGCCGAGGCGATCACCGCGCTCGGTCTCAGCGCGCGCGCGTACGACAAGATTCGGCGAGTCGCGCGAACGATTGCGGACATCGAGGGGTCAAGCGATGTCCTCGACATTCACATTGCCGAAGCGGTGCAGTATCGATTGCTCGATAGGCACAAAACGGAGGTCACGATGCAGACCTAACGCTCAAAGCTCGATCGAACTGGGCGAGTTGAACCTGCGACTTGAGTCTGCTTATGGATGGGGTGCATCGAGAGCATGCTCCAATCGCAGGCGCTGTTCGCGCGATCACTCCAAGCCAGGCGCGAAGCCTCGGCGCATGGTGTTCTCACACACGGCGCGTGGCTCGACGAAGTGCGAGAGGTAGTCGCGTCCACCAGCTTTGGATCCGAGTCCGGACATGCCGAAGCCGCCGAAGGGTTGTCGACCGACGAGTGCGCCGGTGATGGCTCGATTGAGGTAGAGGTTGCCGACGCGGAACTCGCGTCTCGCTTTCGCCAAGTGCGCAGGTCGACGGCTGAAAACTCCGCCGGTCAACTTGTACTCGGGCGCATTCGCGATTCTGAGTGCGTCGTCGAAATCCTTCGCGTAAAGCACAGCGAGCAGTGGACCGAACACTTCCTCTGTGGCGATGCGATGGTCGGCTTTGACGCCGCTAAAAATCGTGGGTCCGACGTAGGGCAATCCGACGATCGCTTCGAGTCCAGCAGGGATCGGTAGCGTCAGTTCGTGCTTGGCTTCGGTCTTGCCGATTTCGATGTAGGAGCGAATCTTGCGCGCGGCGTCTTCGTCGATCACCGGTCCGATGTCGGTTGATGGATTACTTGGATCGCCAACCACGAGCGCGCGCGTTGCTTCGACGAGTCGATGGAGGAACGGCTCGTACGCACTTCCGACGACGATCACGCGACTGCATGCGGAGCACTTCTGTCCGCAGAAACCGAACGCGCTCTGGCGCACTGCGAGAACTGCCTCATCGAGGTCAGCTGAGGTGTCGACGATGATCGCGTTTTTGCCGCCCATCTCGCAGACGACCTTCTTCACGAACTGCTGTCCTGGCGCAACGATTCCTGCGGCCTGCACGATGTCGAGGCCGACGCTCTTGGAACCCGTGAACGCGATCAGCGCAACACGAGGATCACGCACGAGTGCGGCGCCGACGAGTTCACCCTTCCCAGCGAGGAAGTGGAGGCAATCTTTCGGCGCACCTGCGCGCCAGAGGATCTCGCAGAGCATGCGCGCGATCGCGGGCGTTTGCTCGGCGGGCTTCACAATCACTGTGTTTCCCGTGACGAGCGCAGCAACAGTCATGCCGCAACAGATCGCGAGCGGGAAGTTCCACGGCGCAATCACCGCAGCAACGCCGCGAGGCTGATTCCACTGTTCGTCGAGTTCGCCGACAAACATGCCGAGCCGTTCGCTCTCAAACAATCGAACGCCTTCGCGTGCGTAGTACTCGCAGAAGTCAATCGCTTCACAGACATCGGCGTCCGCTTCACGCCAGACCTTTCCGCTCTCCTTCACGATCACGGCGCTGAGTGCGTCGCGACGCATACGCATCTCTTGCGCAGCCTTGATCAGCACATTCGCTCGCGTTGCGTAGTCGGTGTCGCGCCATGCTGGGAACGCGGCGTGCGCTGCTTGCACCATGCGTTGCACATCTGCGAGCGTGCCAGAGTTTTCGATCTTCGGCACCGCAACACGCTGCATCTCCGTGCGGAACGCATCACGCGTCTTCGCAAGGGCGAAGTTGTGCATCGGTTCGGTGTAGAACGGCTTGCCATCACCAATATGTGCGTGCGCTGCAGAGAGTTTGTGCTTCTCCGCTGCGCGTGCGATGCGTTCAATGCCAGGATCGCTGTCGAATGCGCGGTGTGGACTTGCGAGCAGTGACTCCACGCTCGCGTTGTCTTTGAATCCTGCCTTCAACCACGATTCATTCGAACTGTTCTCGAGCAATCGACGCACCAAGTACGCCATGCCAGGAATCAACTCGCCAACCGGCGCGTATTCGCGCAATCGAAGTCCGAGTTCGATCGCGGCAAGTTTCAACTGGTCACCCATGCCGTGCAACATCTGCAGTTCGATCGCGCTCTGCGGCAAGCCGCGCTTCTCAAGCGTTGCGAGTGCTGCGGCAATCGATCGCGCGTTGTGGCTTCCGAGCGCGAGTTTTACGCCACCTTCATTCGTGGATTTCGGTGTCGACGCAATAAACGCTTGCGTCATGCGCTCGAAGCACGCATCCGTGTCGCACTTGCGACCCCACACTGGAATCGGCCAGCCTTGTTGTTCCGCGTTGATCGTTTCGTAATCCCAGTACGCGCCCTTCACGAGCCGCACCGTCACGCGGCGACCGGTTCGCTTCGACCATTGAATGATGCGTTGCGCATCGTCATCGCCGCTGCGCAAATACGCTTGCATCGCGAGACCCGCTTCGAAGTCATGCGTTTCACATGCTCGCATGAAGAGCTCAAGCGTCAAATCTTTGAGCGCGAATTGCTCCATGTCAAAGTTGACGAGTACGCCGCGTTCCTTTGCTGCACGCAGAATCGGGTCGATGCTCTCGAGCAAACCCTTGATGCTGCCTTCGGTGTCGATCGGATCGACGCGGGCGCTGAGCGAGCTGATCTTGATGGAAACATTCGTTCGCGGAATGCTGCCGAGATGGTCGTTGTCGAGCACAGCATTCGGTTTCCACGCGCTGACCTGCGCCGGAAGATTCATGACAAGGTCGAGGTATTTTTGGCGATACGCCGTCGCTTCCTCGTCACTCACGCACGCTTCGCCAAGAAGATCCACTGAGAAGCACAATCCTGAATCCCAAATCTTCTGCAACGCAGGAAGCGCATCCTTCGCATCTGTTCCCGCGATGAACTTCTGCGCCATCGATGTGATCTGCCCCGACATCGTTTTCGACACGAGCCCCTTGGCGACGAACCCCGCTTTGAGCGCAGTCGCAACGAAAGGCGGGGGCGTGACGCCAGGCTGGCTCAGGTAGTCCGTGAGATGCTCGTACACCGCATCTGAATCTTTGAGCGTCGGGAAGCAATCGACGAAGCGAAAGAGTTGCACCTTGAAGGCTTCATCCTTCATCGCCCAATCCATGAGCCCTTCGCTCCACACAGCCAGCACGCCAACTTTCGCCTTGCGCGCGCGGTTGAGGAAGTCAGTACCGATCTCAATCGCACGAACTTCAGTCGCAGGATCAAGCGCCGCAATGAGCCGTCCCACAGGTGCTTGCGCGCCGACCTTGGTAGACGGTGCGACCGCTGCAGGCTTCGAAGCTTTGCTCTTAAAAAACAGTGCCATAGAGGCGAGAAGTATAGTGGTCACCACTGACCGAATTCACCACGCTTGTGCGCCCACACAGCGAACGCTGCCCCGTTCGTGAGCCTACTGAAATGAGCGAAACGCTGTCTGGCAAGACGGAGCGGTATCGCTCGTGAACTGTCCGCACAGTTGAAGGCCGCGCGCGACAGTATCGACGCTTTTCCTCCATCTCGCCCGTCAACGCATCGAGCGTTTGCCTTTCGCGCGGTTCTTGCGCTGCGCCTCGTTGCAGCGCAAGCCGTTACGCGCAAGACTTTTTGTACAAAAAATATTCTTCGAAAATACCTTTGGAAAAAAGGTGGTGTTTTGTTGCATCGCTCCAAAGCTGTGTTAAGACTTCATGTGGCACAGGGGCAGTGCTACCAACGGCGAACGTCACTTCGCCGGTTCGGAGGATGTTGATGGCTACTGTGATTCGTAATTCAATTCTTGGAAAGCAGCGAGTTGACCGATTTGTTGATCTCGCACGCGTTTATCGTGGATGGAACAAGTCTGAAACTTCTGAAGCACTTGGACGAGACTTTGGAAAGCTGTCGCCGGACAGTGGCAATCCAAAGCTCGATCTCATCGCTCGTCTCGCGAATGCGCTTGATTGGGGCATCGGCGATGTAGCGGAAAGCGTGTGGCAAGCGGAGCCAGCGCATTTCGAAGGCGCAGTGAAATCGTTTGCAGAACTCGATCAACAGGCGCAGACGTTCCATCGTTTGGGCGAATATCAGCAACTCGTCGGAGTTGCAGAGCGCATGCGCGAGTGTTCGAATTCAGCGATTGAACGAGCAATTGCAGCCAATCGCATGGCGGGCGCGTTTGATGGGCTCGGTCGGTACGTTCGGATGCTTGAGTGCGTGCAAGAAGGGCTCGCAGAGTCATCCTTGCCGCGCGATTTGCGGTTGATGTTGCTCGTCAATCTCGCGAACGCACACTACGCGTTGTGGAATCTGCACGAAGCTCGTGCGATCGCGGGTGACATCCTCGGTCGCTTCGAACACTTCGCGCCGACGGGTCGATTGCAACGCGTTGCACGCGCCTTCGCACGGACAGTGCGAGGCAACGCGCAACGACGACTCCTCTGGAATGCGGATGAGCCGTTCGAGTTTTCGGTTGATGCGGCGTCAAATGATTTGCGTCGCGCACAGCGTGAATACGAAGCACTGGCGACGGAGTTCGGTGACGCGCAGTATCGAGCGATTGCGAACACCTGTCGCGGTGGACTGCTTGAACTCGATGCAGCCGCTGGAAAGCTCGACGAGGAAGCGGCCCTCGCCGAGATTCTCTCTGGGCTCGATCATGTGGTTGATGTCGAGAATTTCCCGAAGGGTGATTTGCTCGAGAGTTGGGGTTGGTGGTCGATCTATGCATGCAACATCGCACTGCGAAGCGCGCAGAGTTCGCAGTACCAACGCGAGCTTGCGATTTGCACGAACAAGGCAGCAGAGATTGCAGATCGTCTCGACAACTGGGCGATGCGCGAGCGTGCATTCACGATGGAGCACTTCCGACGCGAACGCGCGAGTCAAGAAGGTGTGCAAAGCGAAGCGTGGACCCTTGACGAGGAAGATGTTCGTGTCCTCGCGGGTGCGATGGGTCGGTTTCCACTCTTCCGCCCGACTGGATGGGCGATTCTCGAACGCGCTGGCGCTTTCGCGAAATCATCAGCAAGCGCGTGATTCACGGCAAGAAAATTGTTGTGTCGCATCGCATGCGGCACAATTTTGAAAAACTCAATTTGAAAGAAATGGTCTTCCTATGAACAACCGAAGTTCCAATCACAATGCAAGTTCGAAGCGTACAGACGCGCGGCAAGCTGGGCTGATGCTCAGCTTGTTTGCGGCATTCATCCTGTCCCTCACCCTTGTTGGTCGTGCTGCGGCGGAAAAGCAATGGTGTCCGACTGATTTCAAGTGCTTCCGCTCCTGGCTCATGACCAAGGACGAGGCGACGGAGCAAGAGCAAATCGTCATGGGCTACCTGATAGCGAATCCACTTCCAATCCAGTGGTCACACTCGATGCAGGAGGAGATCCGCCGAATGTACAACGCGTGGGCCGCACCAACAGGTGAAGCCGTCGATTGACAGTCAAGCGGACTGTTCCATCATTCACGATCAACCGCACGCCGCCTCGCACTCAAAAAAGTGCGCAGGCGGCGTGTGTTTTTGAACACGCGCTCAGGCGAATGCCGGCTGTGCCGGCGAGCCGTACGAAAGCGAGCGAAACCGCGCGCACATGACATTGTGAAGCGAAATGGAGCCAACGCGCGGTCAGTCGCGACCGCTAAAAAACGCAGAGCCGTAAGAAAGCGATTGATGAATTTGCCGCTTGGGGCAGAATTCATTTCTCGCGCTCAAACACGCGCTAAGACACGCGGTCAGCGATCGCTTTTGTGTAAGTCTGCACGCACTTTGTCGCGGTTCCGTCCCAGCTGATTCCGCGCACTTCGAATGAGCCTCGCTCTTTCAGCGTGTCTGAGAGAATTGGGTGACGCAGCACTGCAATGATCTTGTCCGCCATGTCGTCGATGTCCCAGAAGTCCGCTTTGAGCGCGTGCACGAGCACCTCGCTGACGCCAGATGTCTTCGAGATCAACACGGGAACGTTATGACTCATCGCTTCAAGCGGTGCGATGCCGAAGGGCTCGCTTACGCTTGGCATCACATACAAATCGGCCATCGAGAATACGCGTGAGATATCTCGTCCGCGCAAGAACCCCGTGAACAGCACCTTGTGCCCGATGCCGAGCGTTGCGGCCATCTCGATCATGCGCTGGGCTTGATCGCCGTTGCCCGCAACCACGAACTTCACATTGTCCATGTACTCAAGCACACGCTTCGCTGCGCGGATGAAGTACTCCGGTCCCTTCTGCATCGTGATACGACCGAAGTAGAGCACGATCTTGTCCTTCGAATGAATCGGTTGCGTACCGACATCTTCAGGTCGCAGTTCAACGCCGTTGTAGACGACATCAATCTTCGACGCAGGGACGTGATAGCGTCGCACGCACACATTCTTCGTGAGCATGCTCACCGAGATGACGCGTGTCGCTGCGTGCATGCCTCGACGCTCGATCGAATACACCTGTTGATTGGGCGTCTCGCCACTGCGATCAAACTCCGTCGAGTGAACGTGCACAACCAGCGGTTTTCCCGTGAGTTTCTGCAGCGCCATGCCCGCGGGATACGTCAACCAATCATGCGCATGAATGACATCGAATTCGATACCGCCGAGTGCATCAACGCAGAAGCGTGCATAGCGCGCAGCTGCACCAAGGAGGTCGCCGGAGTAGTCCGCTGCTTCAGCAGCGCTATCTTGCATGCGTGACTTCGATGATCCCGCTTCAGGCAGCGCGGTTTGAATCGCGATCTCGACAGGATCGAGTCCTGGAAACGCGCCGCTCTCTGCGAGGACGCGCACACGATCAGGGTTCCAACCGCTGAAGTCTGCCCACTCGAGCATCTCCTTCAGCGTCGGAGTTACCGCAACAATCTGACGATCATGCACGGTGAATACACCGCTCGTGGTTTCGCTCTCGAGTGTTGATTCGGGGTTCGTGTTCGCGTACACCGCTGGCGCAATCATGGGCACTTCGAGGAAACGCGTCTGCTGAAATGCTTCGAGACGCGTCTGAAACTCATTCCGCCACGCACTACCCGAGATGCTTGTCGAGCCAATGCGCATGAATCCGCTTCGGGCAGTGTTCACTGCAGCTTCCGCTGCAAAGGAGGCCGATGGCGTGATCGCTTGAGGCTGTGGCGCACTCGGCACTGCGATCGCGCTCAACGCAGCGCTTGCACTCGGTGCAGCAACCGTATTCTGCAGCGGTTCAGTGATTCCTCGCGGCGTGACCAATCGCACGTGCGACGCACTATCGGGACCAACCGACTTTGGCAACACAAACGTCACTTCAGTTCCCGCATTCACGAGCGACTTCGTCAGCCCAGCGCATGCAGTTCCTAGGCCACCAGTGATGAACGGAGGGAACTCCCAGCCGAGCATGAGCACACGCATGGTCACGCGTCACCCGCACCGCTCGACATGTCGCCGAGTTCATGAAACGTCTTGGCGTACGCGATCAGAAAAAGCGCTGCGGATTCAGCTGCCGAATGCGTGCTGTTCGCTGGAACTTGATGCTCGTAGACGTACACCTTCTGCTCATCGCGGAAGTGCTTGAGCGCGCCGATCGTGCCGCGCCAACCGAGATCCGCGAGCTCTTCTTCGAGAAGTTCATCCAGTGGATCGCCTTCGAGAATCTGTCCTTCGACAGACTCACTCAGCCAACGATCGGAGGTCACCATGCGAACCCAGTAGACATCGCCGCGACGCTGCAATTCGAAGTGCGCCGGCGCGCCTGCATGCTTCGCGCTGCATCGCACACAATCGATGCTCGACTCGACCGATCCGAATCCATCATGGGCGGAAGCTGTAGCGAATGCAGCAGCGAGAATCGGATCCGAGGGCATAGTCGATGGCATGGTGGGAACTCCTCCAAACAAGCAAAGGGGGTCACGTGCCCCAGAAGGGGAACAGACCCATCAAGAATGGGGGGCGCAAGTATAGCCCGTTCCCTCCCATGAAATCACACGAGAAAGAAGTCGACATTTCGGCGAGTCCGCGCAATCCTCTGTTACGCTCGAACTCGAACGAGCC
>QWPV01000064.1:9735-17232 GCA_003671055.1 Planctomycetota bacterium | reverse complement strand
AGCGGGGGTCCTTCTCAGTTGACTTGCTGTTGCTCTCTTATGCGTGAATCGCACGGCCTTCGGTCGCAAGCGCCGCTTCGTGCAGCGCTTCGTGCATTGTCGGATGTGCGTGTACGGTGGAGATGACATCCTCAATCGTCGCTTCAACACGTCGTGCGAGGCACATCTCACCGATGAGTTCGCTTGCATCTTCGCCGAAGATGTGTGCGCCGAGGATTTCGCCGTAGGGCTTGCTTGTGATGATTTTCACTAAGCCTTCTGTTGCACCCACCGCAATTGCCTTGCCGTGACTCTTCAACTGGTAGGTGCCCACGGAGTACGCGATGCCCTTCGCCTTCGCATCGCGCTCGGTCATTCCCACCGATGCAATCTGCGGGTTGCAGTACGTGCATCCCGGAATCGACGAGTAATCCACGCCGAGCGTGTGATGACCCTTCATGCGTTCCACGCACGCGACGGCTTCTTCGCTCGACACGTGTGCGAGCCACGGCGCGCCGATGACATCACCGATTGCATACACGCCCGGAACAGACGTTTGATACGTCGGCTCTTTTTTGTCCTTGTAATCCGTCCACAAGTGATCCTTCTCCACGCGCACGCCGAGCTTCGCGTCGAAGAGTCCATCGAAGCGACCCTTCACACCGATGGCGACGAGCACTGCATCGCAATCGATCGTCTTCACTTGCGACTTGTCTTGCGTACTCGCGATGGTGACAGTTGCGCCGCCAGTCGACTTCTTCTCGATTTTCGTGGTCGTATGCGCGAGGAGGAAGTCCATGCCTTGCTTCGTGAACGTCTTGAGTGCCGCTTTCGAGATGTCATCATCTTCCACAGGAAGAATCCGATCAAGCATTTCAACGACAGTCACCTTCGTGCCAAACGCGTTGAAGAAGTACGCGAACTCCATGCCGATCGCGCCTGAGCCAACGATGACGATGGACTTCGGCTGCTCAGTGCTCGCGAGCGCGTCGTAACTCGAAAGAATCGTCTTGCCATCGCATGGCGCGAAGGGAAGTTCGCGCGGTGCTGCACCCGTCGCGACGAGAATGCGATCTGCGGTTATCTCGCCGTGCTTCTCACCGCCGACACCGCGGTAGTAATTCTGATCTGCAGCCGAGATTTCGATGCGGCAAGGGCTCGTGGAAGTCTTGCCTGCAACGATCTTCGCGTGTCCTTCGAAGTGCTCAATCTTGTTCTTCTTCAACAAGTACGCCACGCCGCTACTGATCTGCGTCGTGATGTTGCGGCTGCGCCCCATGACCTTCGACCAATCAACCTTCACTGTTGCTGGATCAATATCGAATCCCCAGTCACGACCATGTCGGATCGCTTCCAGATACAGCTCGGCGTTGTGCAGCAACGCCTTTGTTGGAATGCATCCCCAGTTGAGGCAGACGCCTCCAAGCTTGCTGCGCTCCACACACGCGACCTTCATCCCCATTTGCGCTGCGCGAATCGCGCCGACGTATCCGCCAGGACCTCCGCCGATGACGATGAGATCGAAATGCTTTGTATCTGCCATGACTGATGGACTCCAAAAGGTAAGTGCGCGTGATTGGCTTCAATGACTACGCGAATCGCAGCCATCAGAGGGCGCACATTGTAGGGGAGGTCTCACGCGCGCAAGAGCCGCAGAATTAGATGTAGTATTCCGCTCCCAACGGTCAGCTCTCGTCTAGAAAGTACCTCTCTCGTGCGTATTGCGATCCTCTCCGACATCCATGCGAACCTTGCTGCACTCGAGGCAGTGATGGCGCACGCAGAAGCGAACAAGGTCGAGCGGTACATCTCGCTTGGCGATGTCGTTGGCTACGGACCAGACCCGGTCGAGTGCGTGGACATCGTCGCAGCAAAGTGTGATTGGTCTCTGCTCGGCAATCACGATTGTGCGGTGCTCTATGAACCCACGAATTTCAATGAGGTTGCGAAGCGCGCCGCGTACTGGACACGCGACGCGATCATGCAACGACATCTTGTTGAAGCCGCTGCGCTCGACGCGAAGATTTCATCAGGTCTCCTTGCGGCGACGGATCCAATGGTTTCCCAAGAGCGCGTACGCATCGAACGCGATCGCATGCGGCGACTCGACTTCATCAACATGATGCCTGTGCGCAAGCGATTCGATCGCTACGTCGCGGTGCACGGCACGTTGCGGAAGTACATCAATGAATATCTGTTTCCGCAGGACGCTGCGCAGTACCCACGCAAGATGCGCGACATCTTCAGCCTCATTCCAGACGGCTGCACGCTCTTTGTCGGTCACACGCATTGGCCGGGCGTCTTTAGCCGTGACTACGACGACTTTGTCTTCGAAAGTCCTGCGGATCTTGAGAATGTGTGGATGGTGCCCGATGCATCTGAAGTCGAAGCGCCTGAAGAACTCAAGGCCATTGTGAATCCAGGTTCCGTTGGGCAGCCGCGCGACGGCGATCCCCGCGCGAGCTACGCGATTCTTGATACCTCTGGTCCACGGCACAAGATCGAATTCCACCGCGTGGAGTACGACGCACAGAAGACCTGCGATCGCATTTTCGCCAATGAGCAACTCGATCGTTGGCTTGGAGAACGTCTGCTCGAAGGGCGCTGAATCCTCAGCTTTGACGGGCGATTCTTCACATGAGCGGGTCGGCTACTCTCCCTCTCCCATGTTTACGGATCCTGCGAAGCGAAAGTTCTTTTTCACCATTACTGCACTTGTCACCCTTGGCGCGTTTGTCGCAGTGCTTATCTTCGGACCTGGTCGACCGACTGGGAAGACCGACACGACAACAACGCCGCAAGTGACTGACGCAACCGCTGCGTCAGCCGCGGCGCCGACCACCGGAGCCGCAACTTCGACGCTCACCGCAACACCGGTTCCAACCGCCGTTGCAACACCATTGACTGCACTCACCGCGCGCCCACTCGGCAACGCGGTCGCGAATGAACCACTCGGGCTCGGCGCGCTTCCTGGTCAAGGCGGTGACGAAGCCCTCCCATTCCGAATCGAGTTTGCGCGCAACGCCGCGGGTATCCGCAGCATCATCTTCAACAAGTATTTCGATGAAATGCCAGTCGGTGGATTCGCTCGTGCACCTTATGAGGTGACGAAAGAGTCCGCGATTGGTGGCATCGAAGTTCCAGTCTTCGCCGCTCGTCAACTTCTCGTGAACGGGACAAGCGTTCCACTCTTCGGTGAAGTGTGGCACTCGCCGTCGGTAGGACGCTTTGAATCTGAGATCGTCGATGCATCAGGCGCTGTGATCGCAGTCGTCGTTCGCGAGTATCGATCGACAGGCACGAACTATCACCTCACGCTTACGCAGTCGATCACGAATCGTTCTGCAGCACCGATCGATGTGCGACTCGAAATGTACGGACCTGGCGATCTGCCAGCAGACAAAGGCGCGTACACCGAATCGCGTCGCATGCACTTCGGCTACATCCTTCCCGCCAATCGCGATCCGCAGCAGTCGAACGTGCTTGCGAATGGACAGACGTTCGAGCGACAGGCACTTGTTGATCTCATTGCAGAAGGCAACACCGCGTTGTGGCCGGACGCAGCGGCAAAAGAAGGCACTTTCGCGCTGAGTTGGATCGGTGCAACGAATCGATACTTCACGCTCGCACTCCATGCGCCCTACGCACTTCCAGGAACGCCATCGAAGAAGTTGATCGCGATTGATGAAGTTGCCGGCGGAACGACAGCGCGGTCAGATGGCACGAGCGCGCTCTTCACAACAGTGTGGTCACCCAAGACCACCATTGCGTCGAACGTAACGGCATCGTTCGATGTTGGCGTCTACGCAGGACCACTCGAGCCACGCATTCTTGAAGGAACTGATCCCTACGCGGCACTCAACATGGGCGAGCTCATCGTGTACGCGATGGCTGGCTGCTGCAGTTTCTGCACCTTCCCTTGGCTCGCGCGTTCGTTGCTATGGGTGTTGACCACGCTGCATGACTTCGTCCTCTTTGATTGGGGACTCTCGATCATCGCGCTCACGATTGTCGTGCGATTGATCTTGCATCCCATCACGAAGAAGTCCCAGATCTCGATGCAGCGCTTCTCGAAGGCGATGTCGGCATTGAAGCCTGAGCTCGATGCGTTGCAGAAGCGCTATAAGGATGAACCTGCGCGCATGCAGCAGGAACAGATTCGTATGTTCCGAGAGAAGGGCGTGAGCCCCGCGGGTTGCGTGGGTGGTATGGCGCCGACCTTCTTGCAGATGCCGATCTGGATGGCGCTCTATGCGGTGCTGTACTTCGCGATCGCGTTGCGACAAGAGGCTGCATTCTTCGGTGTTTTCCAGAACTTTGGTGGTTGGTCCTTCCTCGGCGATCTCAGCAGCGCGGATCAGTTTTATGTCTTCGGCACGCCGCTCCCGCTCTACTTCTTCTCGATGACGTCGATCAACGTGTTGCCCATCATGATGGGCTTCGTGTTCTGGGTGCAAGCGAAGTACATGAGCCCGCCACCATCCGCGACCATGACAGACGAGCAAAAGTCGCAGCAGAAAATGATGCAGATCATGATGACGGCGATGTTCCCGATCATGCTGTACACCGCGCCAAGCGGTTTGACGCTCTACATCTTTACGTCGACGTGCTTCGGCATCATGGAAGGTCGCATCATTCGACGCCAAGTTGAGAAGATGGACTTGCTCGCACCAACCGCGAAGAAGAAGCAAGACTTCTTGGGCCGGCTGTATGAGAAGGCTCTCGAGCGTGCGAAGCAGAAGCCCGTTCAACCGAAGCGATTCAAGGATAAGTGAGTGTGACAAACACGGCTGCATCCTCGCGCGCATCGCAGGCGAGCATTGTGGTTGCTCGCGGCAGTGCGCCAGGTCGCTGCGTGCGTGCGATCGTGCGCGCCTCTGGCCCATCGCTTGCGCACGCATTTCGTCATGCGTTTGCGCATCCACTTCCAGCAACGCGCTGTCATGAAGCGAATCGGATGATGACAGCAGCGGGTGAGATTCCTTGCATCGTGCTGTGGATGCCAGCTCCTGCGAGTTTCACCGGCGAAGACTGCCTCGAAGCGCTTGTGCCTTCAAATCCAGTACTTCTTGATGCTGCAGTGGACGCACTCCTCGCGAGTGCAGCCAAGCAAGCGTGTGCTGCTCGACACGCGAACGCGGGTGAGTTTGCGATGCGCGCGTTCTTCAATGGTCGGCTCGAACTTGCTGCTGCTGAGGGACTCGCGGCGGCGATCGCAGCAACGGATGACGCAGAACTTGCTGCCGCGCGCATGCTTGCATCAGGCGCACTCGCACTTGAAGCGAACGCGATCGCCGACGCGGCGATGCAATGTCTTGCACTGGTCGAGGTTGGCATTGACTTCAGCGACGTGGAAGATGTCACGGCGATCACGCCAGAAGCGCTCGCGCCGCAACTGCGCGCGTTGAGTCTGAGACTTGAGTCGATCTCGAATCAAGGTGCGCGAGAAGATCGCGCGAGTGCAGTCAGTCGCGTCGTGCTCTTCGGTCCGCCCAACGTCGGCAAGAGTTCGCTCTTCAACGCGATCGTCGGTCACGAGCGCACGGTGACCGCGGATGAAATCGGAACGACGCGCGATGCGATTGTCGAACGCGTGCAGTTCGCGAAGGACATCACCGCCGGACTCATCGATGTCGCGGGCTACGCAGCGAAGGTTGTTGACGGCGATCCTCTCGCGGCAGTTGCGAGTCAACGCGCGCTCGACGAAGTGCGCGACGCGGATCTTGTGCTGATGTGCGATGTCGCGCATCAGCCGATGACGGAACTGCCGCAGGGCGTTGAAGGTTCGCGTGTCTTGAGAGTCATCACGAAGTGTGACCTTGCAACGCCTTGCATCGTGGATGCGATCTTCACAAGCGCACTCGCAAGCACAGGCATCGATGCGCTCAAAGCACAAATCGCACGCAGACTCCGCCGACTTCCCTCCCGTGGCGCGGCCCTTTCCGCGGTGCTCCCGCGACAAGCCGCAGCAATCGCGGAAGCGCGAGCGCTCTTGATCGAAGCAGCGGTCACCACAGAAAGCGAGCCAAGGCGTACCCACTGGACGCGCCCAGAGGAAACAGCATCCCTGCTCCGCGCGGCAATCGAAGCCCTCCGCCCGATTTCAGGCGGATTCGACGCCGACGACGTCCTAGGCCGAGTTTTCGCCCGCTTCTGCATCGGGAAGTAGAGTCCCCCCTCCCAATCGAGGACAGGCACCGTTTCCCCCCAATCGAGGACAGGCACTATCCCAATCGAGGACAGGCACCGTTTCCCTCAATCGAGGACAGGCACCGTTTCCCTCAATCGAGGACAGGCACCGTTTCCCGGGCACCGTTTCCCGGGCACCGTTTCCCTCAATCGAGGACAGGCACCTACCTCTTCGGGCTGCTAGGTTCGCCAGATACACCTCACATGCATTCCTCTACTTCCAACGACCCCGTCTCAGCCCCGCACCTCACTTCGGTGCGTGTTCGTTACTGCGAGTGTGACCCGATGGGCGTCGCGCACCATTCTGCGTTTCCCGTCTGGCTCGAAATCGCGCGCACTGAGATGCTGCGCTCGGCAGGTGGAAACTACAAACGATTTGAAGAGGCTGGCAATTTCCTTGCCGTCGTTTCGCTTGAGGTGAAGTATCGACGACCTGCGCGCTACGACGACGAGTTGACCATTCACACGCGTCTGCTCTCGAGAGGTCCGGTGAAGATCCTTCACACCTATGAAGTGTGCTGCGGAACGGAAGTCCTCGCGACAGCGTCGACGACACTCGCATGCCTCGACCGGGACGGACGCGTTCAGGCAATTCCTGCGGAAATCACTCTAGGTTGACGATAGGATCCCTCGCCATGCGCGTAACACGTTTCTTTTCGTTCGCAGCTCCCGCACTTCTTGGCATGGCCCCGATCGTGGCCCTCACGGGTGGCTGCACATCTTCATTGACGTATCCGGCAACCGCAGGCAAGGCGCCTGCGCGACCAGATGTGTATCCATGCCCCGAGTTGATGTGTGATGCGATGTTCGGCGTTGCGCGTTCTACGAAGAATGCAACGCAAGACACTGAGACCGTCATCGCCTTCAATCTTCCTGAAGGCGTGCAGAGCACCGTGTGGAACAAAGTGCAGACTCGACTGACTTCACGCACGACAGCACCCGTGCGCGCGATGACCGCAACCGATACAGCTGCATTCAGTGTCGAACAGATTCGCGTCAACGGCGGCAAAGCTGAAGTCGATGTTCTCTATCTCGATCGCGGCGTGTGGCAACTCGCAACAGTGAAGTTCACTGGCGGCGCGCTCGCCCCATTCCATCTTGATTCGATCACACGCTGGGTGATTCCCGCCACCGCGCCAACCGCGAACGATCCACGACCGGCTGAAGCATTCGCTGCAGCCGAATTGAAAGCAGTTCGCGACGGACAAGACGCCGCACGCGCAGCAGCGAAAGCCGCGGCAAATGCCCCAGCAGCCGATCCAACGCCAGCGCCAACGGAAGTCGCGGCGGAAGAAACCACCACGTCAACAACGACGACACCGTAAGCGC
>QWPV01000064.1:0-9485 GCA_003671055.1 Planctomycetota bacterium | reverse complement strand
CGCGCTCAAAGCTAGTACGACTTCGCCCAGATCACGCGGCGCGCGTTTGGCGTGCCTGTGAACACACATGTTGCTGGACTCGCGTCGTAGCCGAAGGATCCTTCGATGGGAATGCAGCGCACGGTCACGCCAAGTTCATCCTTGATGCGAGCTTCGAGTTTCGCATCACCGTTGTACGCCGCGATCGCGAATCCACCGTGAATTTCAGCGGCTTCGTTGTCGACCACTGGTTGTGATGGTGTGAAGAATGCGCGGAAGGCTGCTTCATCGGTAAAGGTCTTGGTGTGCTCTGCGCGATGCGCGAGCGCCTTGTCGTACATCGCCTTCTGCATCTCATCGAGCAACGTCACGATGTTGGCGATGAATGCATCACGCTCGACGCCGATCTTTTCTTTCGCGGGCTTATCGCGGCGTGCCATGAAGACGGAGTTCTTTTCGATGTCGCGCGGACCGACTTCAAGTCGAATCGGAATACCCTTCTTGATCCATTGCCAGACTTTGTCGCCGCCGCTGAGGTCGCGTGCGTCGAGTTCGACTTCGATCTTGCGTCCGTAGTAGTCGATCTGCGTGAGATCCTTCGCGAGTGCCTTGCACCACTCGAGCACCATCGCCGTTTTTTCTGGATCGCGAAGCACGGGAAGAATCACGATGTGCGCGGGCGCGAGTCGCGGCGGAAGCACCATGCCGTCATCATCTGCGTGCGTCATGATCATGCCGCCGATGAGTCGCGTCGACACGCCCCACGAAGTTGTCCACGCGTGTTGCAGTGTCGAGTTCTGATCGAGGAACTTGATGTCGCTGGCCTTCGCGAAGTTCTGACCGAGGAAGTGCGACGTTCCTGCTTGCAATGATTTGCGATCTTGCATGAACGCTTCGATGCAGTAGGTTTCGACGGCGCCAGGGAAGCGCTCGGCTGCAGTCTTCGTGCCAAACGCAACAGGCATCGCCATCCAGTTTTCTGCGAAGTCCGTGTAGACCGCGAGTATCTTCGCTGTCTCTTCTTCGGCTTCGGCTTGCGTTGCATGCGCGGTGTGCCCTTCTTGCCACAAGAACTCTGTGGTGCGCAAGAAGAGTCGCGTGCGCATTTCCCATCGCACAACATTTGCCCATTGATTGATGAGCAACGGAAGATCGCGGTAACTCTGTACCCACTTCGCGAAGCTCGCACCGATGATTGTTTCTGACGTCGGTCGCACAACGAGCGGCTCTTGCAACTCGCCCGCAGGAACAAGACCCATTCGGCCATCAGCCTTCTTGCCTGGCTCGAGTCGATGATGCGTGACAACCGCGCATTCTTTCGCGAAGCCTTCCACGTGCTCTGCTTCCTTCTCAAGGAAGGAGAGCGGAATGAACAACGGGAAGTACGCGTTGCGGTGACCAGTGTCTTTGAACATGCGATCGAGTGATCGCTGAATATTTTCCCACAGCGCGTAGCCCCACGGCTTAATCACCATGCATCCACGCACATCGCTAGCCTCCGCGAGTTCGGCTGCCTTCACAACTTGCTGATACCACTCCGCATAATTCTCGGCGCGCGTGGGAGTGATGGCGGTTTGCGCCTTCGGTGCTTGGGCTTTTTGTGGCTGGCTCATGGGAGGCGCAACGGTAGCAGTCGCGATCGATCTTCGAGCGTTCGCACGCCCGAGAACGTGCAGAATGAAGCGTAAATGTGTGCGAAGCGCGCAGGGTGAACTACATTGAAGCCGGATGGCAGAACTTCCCACATCCTCTCTTCGGTGTGCTGACGAGCGAACCGTGATGGCGGCTCGGTTTATCACGACGACGCAAGTGATCGCGGAAGAACTCGTGCGTGCCGCTGAAGCCGCACAGAGTTGGCAGGCATCCGCGAAGTGCGAAGCGATTCGAGTATTTCGGAAGCGCACGAAGTTGATGCGCGCAGCACTCGGTGTCCTTGGTCGCGGAGAAGATCGCGCGGTGTGTGAGGCGATGCTCGAGATTCTTGGCGAAGCAAACCGGTTGCTCTCACCCTTGCGCGATCATGATGTGCTGCGCCGCACCATTCGTCTCGCCGGCGCACTCTTTCCCGACGAGCAGCAACGGTCCGTGCGCACTGTGTTGTCCACAGCACTGTTGTTGCACGCGAGGGCGCACGCTGAAATCACCAAGGGCGATGACCGCGCCTTTGAGGAAGCGGTCCTGACACGAGTCGTGAAGGCTGCGCATCGAGTTCGCACAGCAGTGAAGTCGCTCGCGGGTTTGGAATTGCGCCGACGAGAAATCGCCGCGAGCATCGAATCGAAATGGAAGTCTGCGCGCGGTGCGTTGCGTGCGGCGATCGTCACGCGCGAGTTGGCATTGCTCCATGCTGCGCGCAAGGAAATCGCCGCTGTGGCTGGTTGCATCGGGGCGTGGCAGGGAACATCGGAGCCCTCTCGACGCGTCACGCGATTTCGTCGTCGACTTGCGAGGATCGCTCAAAGTCTCGGGGAAGACCGCGATTTCGCGCTGCTTGCGGATCGATTGGTGCTCGAACGAACCCACATTGCATCAGAGGAGATGCTCGAAGATGTCCTCAACGCGATCCTTGTGCGACGCAAGCAGATCCAGTGCAGTATTCGCCGCGACGCGAAGCAATTAGTGAAGTATCGCCAGGACGACCTTCACACCATGCTGCTCGATGACCTATCTTGATGCCCGTGCCATCCGCTCCTGACGAATCCAACAACACGCGCCCAGTCATTGGCCTCATCGGCGGCATTGGCGCAGGCAAGTCACATGTCGCATCGATCCTTCAAGAGGAAGGGTGTTTCATCGTCGAGAGCGACGCGATTGCACACGAAGCGCTCGAAGACCCGCATGTGCGCGAAGCGATCTTGCTGCACTTCGGCACCAACGTCCTTGCGGCGGATGGGCGATTCGATCGCGCGAAACTCGCAGAGCGAATCTTTACCGATGCTGGTTTGCGCGCGACGCTTGAAGGCATCGTTCATCCGTGGATTGAGCGTGAGCGTCGCGCACGAACCGCGGGCGCATCTTCCTCTTCGCGTGCGATCGTGATTGACGCACCGCTCTTGCTCGAAGTTGGCCTTGATCGTGAATGCGACCACGTGCTCTTCATCGACGCACCCGAAGATGTTCGACGCGCGCGGCTCATGGGCCATCGTGGTTGGAGCGCAGCGCAATGCTCAGTGCGCGAAGCCGCACAACTGCCGCTCTCTCAAAAACGAGCGCGCGCAACTGCAGTGATTGAGAACGCAGGGGACGGCGAGACCGCGGACCGCCTGTTACGCGCGGCAATTCATGCGTTTCTCGTGTCCATTGAACGCGCTTGACGGGCGCAGTGCTTCCTGTCAGTATGCGTCGGTCGCAGCTTGAAGTTTTTGCGATGAGCCTTGCCCCGCCTCTCTGCGCGGCATCCTTTCAGCATCGTTTTGAAGTGTTTGTCATTTGATTGTTTCATCGGTTCCGTTGCACTGCTGTAATGGATCGTTGAAGCGCATTAGGAGTTTGAGATGAGTACCAATGGAAAGCGTCGTCGTGGTCGTGGTCGCAAGGGTGGACATGAGGGTGGATACGAGGGCCGTCACAGCCGCTCGGACAACTTCAGTGGGCCTCCGATTGATCTTGCGCCAGGCATGCTTCCTTCCGATGAGCAACTCGAAGTGGAGATTGCAGCACTCGAACTCGAGTTGAAGGAGAAGTACGAGGGCGCGAAGAAGACTGACTTCGGCATCGAGCGTCTTCATCAACTCACGCAAGAAGAACTCGTCAAGGAAGCGAAGAAGATCGGTGTCGAAGATCTTGCGCAGCCGAAGCAACGCTTGATCTTTGAGATCATGCGCATCGAAGCTGAGAAGTTTGGACTCATGGTCGCGGAGGGCACCCTCGAAGTGTTGCCTGAAGGCTTTGGATTCCTTCGAAGCGCAGACTATTCCTACATGGCGTCACCGGACGATGTGTACGTTTCTCCCGCGCAAATCAGGCATTTCGGGCTCCGCAAGGGGCACGTCGTGCGCGGTCTCGTGCGTCCACCGAAAGATCAAGAGGTCTACTTTGCGATGTTGAAAGTCGAGAGCGTCAATGGACGATCGCCTTCCGTGCTCGCAGATCTTCCTGTGTTCGAAAGCCTCACCCCGCTCCATCCGAACAAGCGCATTCATCTCGAGGTGCTTGGCTCTGGTCGCGTCGAAACACGCATCATCGACATGGTCACGCCGCTCGGCTTCGGTCAACGCGCGCTCATCGTCGCGCCACCTCGCACAGGTAAGACGGTGATCCTCCAACAGATCACGAACGCGATCGCGGTGAATCATCCTGATGTGCATGTGATTGTGCTGCTCGTCGACGAGCGTCCTGAGGAAGTCACCGACTTCCGACGCAACACGCCGCCGCACGTTGAAGTGGTTGCGAGCACGTTTGATGAAGAAGCTGGTCGTCACATTCAAGTTGCGGAAATGGTTGCGGAGAAGGCGCGTCGCCTCGTTGAGTTCGGCGAGCACGTCGTGATTCTGCTCGACTCCATCACGCGACTCGCGCGTGGTTACAACAATGCACTTCCCAATTCCGGCAAGATCGGTTCGGGCGGTGTCGACAACTCTGCGCTCATCAAGCCGAAGAAGTTTTTCGGAAGCGCGCGCAACATCGAGAACGGTGGATCACTCACCATTCTCGGCACCGCACTCGTGGACACAGGCTCACGCGCAGACGAAGTCATCTTCGAAGAGTTCAAGGGAACCGGCAACGCCGAATTGCACCTTGATCGCAAACTCGTCGAGAAGCGCATCTACCCAGCGATCAACATCTCCGCTTCCGGCACGCGCCGCGAAGAGTTGCTGCTTGATCCGAAGGAGCACGAGCTCATCATTCGTCTTCGCAAGGTTGTGAGCGACATGAACACGGTGGACGCGATGGAAATGCTCCGCACCCGCGTGGCAAAGACCAAATCGAACGCTGAGTTCTTGATGACCATGAGCATGGGTTGACGACGATCTACGTATGGGCTGAGCAAAGTGGCGTGAAACTCGCGGTGTTGCCTCTATCCGCCGAGTTTTTCGACACTATTCTGCCCTGAATGTCGTATGTACGATGCTGCTTGCGGAGTGCCGCGATCCTTCAGGAACTTCTCATGACGACTTCTCCACGCAAGAACGCACGCGCCGTCACACTCGTTGAGATCCTCGCAGTCGTGGGCATCATGGCGCTCCTTCTCGCGGTGCTGCTGCCAGGTATTCAAGCAGCGCGACGCAACGCGCTTTGGGCGCAAAGTCAGGCGAATCTGAAGAACCTCGGGCAATTCGTTCAGCTGTATACGACGGACAATCGCGAGGTCATTCCACCGAGCGCATTCGACTACCGAACCGCTCCGAATCCCGGCAAAGTGCGCACATCCTCGCCCGTTGGTGTTGGTCCGCTTGTCGGACCCGCAAGCGTTGGAAGTTGGGCGGACATCTTGTGGACAACACAAAAGCAGGGTCCGATTCCGCTGATGTCAGATGCGATCACCTACGAATGGCGCTTCGATTCGCCAGATCGAATTTTTTACGAAGCTGATCCGGGATACGCCAAGAACGTGTTCCGCTCGGCGGAAGACATGAAGGTCGTTCCACAGGGCACCGAAGCGACGCCATTCGGTTCTGGCGCACAGATCGATGAGACCGGCCATCCGGGCTACTTTGCAGGCAACCCGTTCTTCAACCAACTGGGTGCGATCGCGACGAATCAGACCTACCGCTGGTACTCGACCCACGAGATCAAGCGTCCCGCGCAGTCGATGTACCTCGTCGATAGCACCGCTGGCGAGCTCGCACCGCTCGATACGACCTCGCCATCGGCTAATAACTGGAATCTTGTCAACACCGCGTACCCATATCCAGGCAACGTTACGCTCATGTTGCTGCTTGACTTGCACACAGAGAGCATGACCGAATGGGCGAGTCTGCGTGAACTTGAAGAGGATCAGGGAATTCGCGTGCTCGGACTTGATTCCGGTAAGCCGTTTTGGGCGCCGTGATTGGCTTCGATGTTTGAGCCGCGCGCAAAAATATGCGCGTCGCAATGTGTAAATTCGGTGCGAGTGCGCTGCATCGACTTGCAAAGAAAACGCGCTTCGATACACTTTCCCACTTAGCCGTCCCGCTCGGGACGGTTTTTCATCGGCACGTCTTTTCCTCTCACTGAGGTTGGGGTCGTGTACCGATGAGTGCGCACCGTCATAGGTCGATGCGTCAAATGGAGTTCATTCCGCACCGAGCATTCGTCGCGCGATTCAAATTCGCGAGACGAAACAACTTGTGATTGAAGTATTCCGCGTCTTCGTACGCGGTGTCTGCGCCACCGTAGCTCAGTGGTAGAGCACACCCTTGGTAAGGGTGAGGTCGAGGGTTCAATCCCCTTCGGTGGCTTTGACTGCACTCGTGTGGTGCTGTCCGTCTGTCAATCGTTGGGCTGCTCTTCCAAGAGCAGTCCGAGCATTTTCGAAAACGCCAGCTGAACGCTGGCATGTCAAGCAGAGTCAACGGAGATCTATCAATGGCCAAGGAAACTTTCAATCGCACAAAGCCTCACGTCAATGTTGGCACGATCGGCCACGTTGACCACGGTAAGACCACTCTTACCGCTGCAATCACCGCCGTTCAAGGCGCGCGCGGCTTCAGCAAAGCTGTCTCGTACGATCAAATCGCAAAGGCTTCGGAATCAGAAGGTCGTCGCGATCCAACCAAGATCGTGACCATCGCAACCTCGCACGTTGAGTACGAGACTTCCAAGCGTCACTACGCGCACGTTGACTGCCCAGGCCACGCCGATTATGTGAAGAACATGATCACGGGTGCTGCGCAGATGGACGGCGCAATTCTCGTTGTTTCCGGTACTGACGGCGTCATGCCACAGACCCGCGAGCACATCCTTCTTGGTCGCCAGGTCGGCGTGCCATACATGGTTGTGTTCCTCAACAAGTGCGATATCGCGGATCC
Organism: Planctomycetota bacterium; assembly: GCA_003671055.1. Taxonomy (GTDB): domain Bacteria; phylum Planctomycetota; class Phycisphaerae; order Phycisphaerales; family SM1A02; genus F1-140-MAGs142. The sequence continues at coordinate 2,553 of QWPV01000064.1, read as the reverse complement.
AGAACTTCTCGAGCTCATCGAGATGGAAGTTCGTGAGCTCCTCACGAAGTTCGGTTACCCAGGCGACGACATCCCAGTCGTTCGCGGTGCTGCATTCCCAGCGCTCACCAATCCAGGTGATCCAGAGAAGCAGAAGTGCATCGCCGAACTCATGGACGCGCTTGACTCGTACATTCCCGAGCCAACCCGCGAAACCGACAAGCCATTCCTCATGTCGGTTGAAGACGTGTTCTCGATCAAGGGTCGCGGTACTGTCGCGACTGGTCGTATCGAGCGCGGCATGATCAAGGTCGGCGACGAGTGCGAAATCGTTGGTCTTCGTCCAGATACGAAGAAGTCGGTCATCACCGGCGTTGAGATGTTCCAGAAGACTCTCGACAGCGGTATGGCAGGCGACAACGTTGGCGTGCTCCTCCGCGGCGTTGAGAAGGACGACATCGAGCGTGGCCAAGTGCTTTGCAAGCCAAACTCGATCAAGCCACACACTAAGTTCAAGGCACAGGTCTACGTCCTCACCAAGGACGAAGGCGGACGCAACACGCCATTCAAGGCGGGTTACAAGCCTCAGTTCTACTTCCGCACGACCGACATCACCGGCAAGATCGACGAATTGGTCGGCGCAGAAATGTGCATGCCTGGTGACAACATCGAAGTCGTCATCGACTTTGAAGGTAAGGGCGTCGCAATGGAGAAGGGCGTTCGCTTCGCAGTTCGCGAAGGCGGCCGTACCGTTGGCTCCGGCGTTGTCACGGAAATCATTTCCTAAGTCTCTAATCGCAATTCAAGGTTGGGGTGGACAATCAGTGTCCACCCCAACCATTTTCAACCGCAGTGTTTGGAATGTAGGGTGCTCGTATGGCCAAGAAGTCTTCGGATCGTGAATGGGTCTGGCTCCAATGCACCGAAACCGGTGCCATGAATTACCGCACGAATATTCGTGTGAAGGGCGGTATTGCTGACAAAGTCAAGGAGGGTTTCCAAAAGTACTCTCCAAGCCTTCGCAAGCACACGCTGCACAAGATCAAGCGCAAGTAAGCGTTCGCGTTTGCTTGCGTACACAGTCGAAGCGCTCGTCTCATCGCGACGTTTCCACTGCTAGGACGCCGGTAGCTCAGCTGGTAGAGCAGCGGATTCCAAATCCGCAGGTCGTGGGTTCGATCCCCCCCCGGCGTGTTCAGGAATGCAAGAGGTTGCATGCGCGCGAGTTTCGCGAACATGCAATCAGTGCGAGAGCGCATGACATCATGACAGCATCATGACAGCATGATGAGAGTAGGAGTTATTCAATGAATCTAGGCGTGTACAAATCAGGTCAGGGCTACTACACCCGTATGGGCACCGTCGTTGGCGTTTCGCTCTTGACGCTGCTCGGACTCTTTTGGATTGCGGGTTATGCGAAGGCTTGGAAGCTCTTCGATATGAATCCGATCTACATATCCTCGGGTGTCGCGACCCTCATCGGGCTTGTGGTGTTCTCGATCATGTACTGGTTTGTGTTCGTGTATCCAAAGACGGTGGATTTTCTTGTCGCAACTGAAGGCGAGATGAAGAAGGTCAACTGGTCCACGCGACGTGAAATCATTGGTTCAACAGCGACTGTCATCGTGACCGCGGCGATCATCACCGTGTTCTGTTGGGGCATCGACCACGTATTTGCAGTGTTCTTTGGTTCGATCAAGGTGCTTGACGCTGGCTAACGCAATACAACGCGCGTGACGAGGAAGACTCGCAGCGCACGCAATGGAAGATACGACTATGACCAAGGACTCGAAGTCAAAAGGCGAACCGAAAGAAGCAGCAGAGCCTGAGGCTCCGCGCGCTCTGAAGAAGGGCCGCGAAGCTGTCGCGCAGATGTCGGTCGCACTCAAGGTCGAAGGCGTTGCAGTGCAGCAGATGGCTGACATGCATCGCGGTAAAGCTGGCGAGAAGTCGCAGTTCGAAGGCACTGAAACCTTCGATCCAGCAACGGATCTCCCGATGTTCCGTGACGGCATGAATTGGTTCGTGCTGCGCGTTGCGAGTAACAAAGAGAATTCCGTGCAGCGCACACTCTTGCGCAAGGTTCAGATTGAAGGCATCGAGCACTGGGTCGGCCGCATCATGGTTCCCACCGAGAAGGTGAAATCCATGAAGGCCGGCAAGCCACGCATCACCGAGACGAAGCTGTATCCAGGCTACGTGTTCGTTGAAATGCGCCTCGAGAACGACGGTCGCATCAATCAAGACGTGTTCTTCCTTATCAAGGAAACAGACGGCGTCGGCGATTTCGTCGGAACATCAGGCAAGCCAGCACCAATGGCGCAGCACGAAGTCGAGAAGATGCTCTTCGATTCCAAGAAGCCCGAGGAAGCACCTCAGGTCAAGATGGAATTCGCAAAGGGCGACAAGGTCACGATCAACGAAGGCGCCTTCCAGAACTACGAAGGCGAAGTCGACGAAGTGCTCCCCGACAAGGGACTCGTTCGCGTGCTTGTCACAATCTTCGGCCGCCAAGCCCCAATCGAACTCGAGTACTGGCAAGTCCGCAAGGGCATCGGCGACGAGTAAGCGAGT
>QWPV01000063.1 GCA_003671055.1 Planctomycetota bacterium | reverse complement strand
CAAGGACACCAGCTCTGTCGCGTTGAACCCTGTCATTAAGTTCTCGACGCTCTTCGGCTTGCTCGCCGTGGAGATCGCAATCATGATGAAGGACAATCCAGCGAAGATCTGGATCGGCGTTGGTTGCACGCTCATCGCGCTCATCTTCGTCTGGCGCAGCTTCTACAGCATGCGTATTCCAACTGACGCGAAGGCGTAAACAAGTCTCGAATCCAAAGACACACGGGTCGCTCTCGCAGGAGAGCGACCCGTTTTCATTCGTGAACACTTCACCGGTTGAAACGAAGTCCAGCCGCTTCCATCAACTCGAGGAACTTGCGGCTTGGCGGCGATTCGGCATGCACCATTCCACCATCGGGATGCGCGAACGAGAGCTTCCACGCATGGAGCCCGAGTGGCGGCTCCTGAGCCTTCGATTGCGGAAGCAGCTTGTCGAACATGGAATAGATCGGATCGCCTTCTACAGGCGCACCAAGGCTCGCAAAGTGTGCGCGAATCTGATGGAGTCGACCAGTCACGGGCTCACACTCAACAAGGATCGCACGCGATGTGCAATCCAGTACGCGCCAACGAGTCGACGCTGGTTTGCCTGCAGGATCAACCACGCTCACGAGTCGACCCTGCACGCGCTTTTCCGCAAGTGGACGCGCGCATTCGCCGACTTGCCCAATGTTGCCGAGTTTGGATGACGCACGAACGATCGCGAGATAGCTCTTGCGCACGCGGTGCAACTCCCACTCTTTGCGAAGGAAGTCATACGCATCACGATCAAGTGCGCAGCACAAGCATCCGCTCGTCATGCGATCAAGTCGATGCAGCACGCCGTAGTCACGCACCTCACCGAGTGGCGCGAGTTGCTTCGCATAGCGCGCGAACAATCCGTTCAGCAGACTGTCCTTCGGATGCGAGCGACCGGGTTCACTCACCACACCCGGCGCCTTGTCACACACAATCACCCGCGCATCTTCATGCACGATGGAAAGTCGAATCTTCGGATTTGGAACTGGGATTGCCATGGTTGAAGCGGTGTGGGATTAGTCTCTTCGACCATCGCACACTTGTGAGCGTTGAAGTCCATAGAAAAAGGCGGGACCCGTCATTGGATCCCGCCTTTGAGATTCTTCAGCGATTTCAATCAGCCATGATTCACCGTCGTGCATCGCCCCCGCGATCAACGCCGCGATCGCCGCCTGCATCTGGTCCGTTTGGCGCATGGGGCGAATTCAACGGTCCAGCGTTGCCGCGACCTGCGCCGCCCGAGCGATGCCACGCGTTGCGGTTCGGATCGATGCCGTTGGGGAACCCGTTCACGTCGTAGTACGGATCCGCGTAGCCACCCTCGTAGCTGCCGCCCCAATAGTTGGGAAGTCCGCCGTTGTTGTAGTTGTTTCCATCACCAACGCCGTACGCGTAATTCGATCTGTACTGGCTCGGCTGCCAGCTGTAATCGTTACCGTCGGTGATGATTGGATTCTCATCCCACGCAATTTGGAGTCTGCGTGCTGCTGCAACATTCGCATCTTCGAGTGCCTGTGCTGCGGCATCGGTCTTGGCTCGAAGGGCTACTTCTTGTGCGAGGCGCGCATTGCGCTTCTCGGCTTGGCTCTCCGCGCTCCACTTGTAGTAGGCATCGATCTGACCCTTGCTCTCCAAGAATCCGATACCTTGACCAGCAGCCGCTAGCGCTGCTTGGTACTTGGTGAAGGAATCCTGTGCGAGTGTCGACTGTGCGCCGACTTCGCGCGCAAGTGTTGCAAGATCAGAACTGCCGCTCGTCGAAACACCTTGGAGTTGCTCTTGACGCAGCGCCACTTGATACGCCTGCATGAAGGTCAAGCCAGGGTTCTTCGGCGCGGTGAAGGTCTGCTTCGCGAACTCGTCCGCGAGACCATTGGTGGCCATGAAGGCCTTCATTAGCTCGACACGCTTGTTCGCATCGCGAGTACCACGGCCAGCGGTATCGGTCACGGAGCCGAGCGCGTTGAACTCCATTTGGAGATTGGCGAGCGGCCCAGTGGATTGCGAGGCACTTGCTTGTTGAAGTGCATGCGTTGCCGCGGGAGAAACGATGAAACTAGCAGCGATCAAAAGCGAAATCATCTGTGAGAAACCTCCAAGGAGGGGAAGTGTAGCAATAATCAACTCACCCTAAGTGCGCGGTCGGTGTGGCGGTAGCATCGCGCAGATGAGCCGAGTGAATTCCAGACTCCGTCCTTTTGGTGCCACCATCTTTGCGGAAATGACGCGTCTCGCGGTTGCGCACAACGCCGTCAATCTTGGACAAGGCGCTCCCGACTTTGACGGACCCGAGTTCGTGAAAGAAGCGGCGATTCGCGCGATTCGCGATGGAAGAGGGCAGTACGCGCGAATGACGGGACTTCCTGAATTGACGGCCGCGATCGCGCAACGGTTTGAGCGAACGACTGGGATTCAAGTCGCGCCTGATGAGCAAGTCGTCGTCACATGCGGATGCACCGAGGCGATCGTGAACTCGATGCTCGGACTGCTCGAACCAGGCGACGAGGTCGTGCTCTTCGAGCCCTTCTACGACAGTTACCCCGCAGCGGTCGCGATGGCAGGGGGCATTGCGAAAGTGGTCACGCTGCACGCGCCAGACTTTCGCATCGATGAGGAAGCGCTTCGCCGCGCTATCTCACCGAAGACGAAACTCCTGCTCGTCAACTCGCCACACAATCCGAGTGGACACATGCTCGACGATGCGGAGCGAAACATCCTTGCGCGTGTCGCGGTGGAGCACGATCTCATTGTGCTCAGTGACGAGGTGTACGAAGAACTCTTCTATGAACAAGCGCATCGAAGCCTCGCGATTGAACCCGAACTTCGCGACCGAACGATTGTGCTTTCGAGTCTTGGAAAGTCGTTCTCGTTCACTGGATGGAAAGTCGGATGGGCGATTGGTCCGAGTGCACTTGTTGCCGCGGTACGCGCTGCGCATCAATTCACAACCTTCTGCGCGCCAACGCCATTGCAAGTCGCAGCCGCCGCTGCACTCCAAGCGCCCGACTCGTACTTCACAGAATTTCGCGCCGATTACCGAGCGCGACGCGATCATCTCGCGCAAGGCCTTCGCGCAAGTGGACTCATACCGATCATTCCCGAAGGCAGTTACTTCATCCTTGCTGATCACTCGGCATTTGGCTTCGACGATGACTTCGCGTTCTGCCGTTTTCTCGTGGAGAAAGTCGGCGTTGCTGCAATTCCGCCAGGCGCGTTCTACGTCAACAAACAACACGCACGATCCCTCGCACGCTTTGCGTTCTGTAAACAAGACGCAACGCTCAACGCTGCGATCGAACGGCTCGCGTCACTTGGATCGATCCTCGCCAATGAAAAGAGGGATGCCCGTTGAGAGCATCCCTCCACAATACATTTTGATTGCACGGACACAGCAGACTCAGCCCGTGATCGACTCAACGCGAACGCTGAGGTACGACTGACGGTGGCCGATGGTCTTGCGATAGCCCTTGCGTCGCTTGTACTTCACCGAACGAATCTTGTCGCCATCGTTCTCGCCGAGAACGGTGACAGTGACACTCGCGCCAGTGAGGTACGGCAGTCCAAGCTTTGCAGCTGAGACGCCGTCACCAATGGCGAGCACCTTGTCGAGGATGAGAGTTCCGCCGTCTTCGGCGTCACGGAGGTCGATGTCAACGACATCTCCCTTGGAGAGCTTGATTTGGGTTCCGCTGTCTTCGATGATCGCGTACATAGAGAAAATCCTAATTGGCCGCCTGATGAAGTCAGGTGGATCGTCGATCGTATCAGAACCTTCCATGATTTGCCGTTCACTTTTCCACCTTCGACAAAAAAGGCCGCCGCCCCCAAGTACGAACTTGTGGTGCGAACTTGGGGGGCGACGGTTGGCGGCTGCATTGGTGCCGTAAGCCGAGTTCTGGAACGAGGAAACCTCGTTGACAGCCATTTCTCTACTCCGAATGTTGCCATTCGGATCTAGCACGCGACCCGCTCCACGCCCATGAACCATGGGATCTCGGCGAACCGAGAAGTGAGCTGCTTGCGCTTGCACGTGGTGGGGTTTGCCCTGCCTCGCCCGTCACCGGTCGAGCGGTGCGCTCTTACCGCACCGTTGCACCCTTACCGCGCTCTTTCGAACGTGGCGGTTTATTTTCTGTGGCACTGTCCCTGACCCGCAGCCAAGGGCCGGTGGGGATTACCCACCACCATTGTCCTACCGTGCTCGGACTTTCCTCCCGCCGACGGATCGGCGAGCGGCTGTCTGACACCGGTTGCACTGTAGCCTGATCCTCCGAACACGCATTTCGTCCCTTTCAGATTCGGCACGCAAGCGCCCGAATAACCCGATCTTGTGCGATGGGTTGTCCTCAACCACAAGATATGGTTAAAGGAAGTTGAAAGATTGTGCTTTACTTTCACAAACTCGACGCAAGAATGTCCCACTCCCGAATGCTCGATCTTCGTCGATCGTGCGCAGCGAGATTGATTGACCGCATTTCCCCGCCAGAGATGTTGAAGCTGGAAGTGCCTTTGAGTCCACCCTATGACGAACCGCGACCGCCTCGGAAATCACAACGCCGCATCTTCAACCCCAGCCAACGCTCCTTCGACCAATGTTGAGCAGGCGACTGGGGCAGGGGCAAGCGTCAGCTCTACTCCCGTGACGCCTATCCTCGCTGCCGCTGAAACGATCACGGGGAACCAGACCATGGGTGCGTCTCCGACATCGATGCGATTCGCAACGCTGCAGAACTATCACCTCCTGTTGTTCCGCAAAGCACTTCACCCCGAGTTCTTCGGCATCGAAGGCCGACGCCGAGTGCAGCATGGTGAGTACGAGACTGAGTCTTGGATCTTCAAGGGTGGCCATGCAGTGCGCTTCCAACTCGGTGGTCAAACGCTGTGCGAAGTTGTCTACGAACACATCGATCAGATTCCAGATCGCGGACTCGTTGCTGCGCTTCCATGCGCTGGCGAACGCGACTTCGAGGAAAAGGTCGCTGAGAATCTTCTCTACATGACCACCATGCAGACCGAACAGTTGAGCGATCATCTGTACGTCGGCACCTACAAAGAACTCATGCAGCATGCGCGAGAGAACAACTCGCTGTTCACCTCATGGACTGACCCGTGCGGCAAGCAAAACTTGTCTGTGATCGATGTGCAACGCTTCCGCTCGGAAGTGCATATCCAGGGCTACCACCTACGAAGCGATTGCGGACTCGTGCTTCGTACGCAGTCGATGTTGCAAATCGTGACACCGAAGGCGGGCGCAACGCCAACGAAGCCAAGCACCACCAAGCGCTCACGCGAAAGCTAAGCGCAACCCAGTGAGTGACCGCGCGGCGAATATCGGTTCGAGCCGAGTGCTCGTTGAAACTGACCGATTTCTCGGCATAGATGATGTATTGCTTGCGCCGAGGAACTCGAGCGTGAAGTCTCAGGCAGCGCCTGAAGTCAAGAGCGTTGCTCTGGCTGTCGCAGTGACAGCAACTCCGTATGCACCGATTCCGAGCTCGTCAATTCCCGTCGAAACGCGGCGCGTCACGGTGAAATCCTCACCAGTCCCGATCGTGCTTCCGGTTGGGAACAGCGCTGACGAACGCCTCGCAGCGCTCGCGCGATTGCATCAAACGCAGTGTCCACTCTGCACATCCTCGGCGAGCAACGTGTGCATCTTCGGCAGCGGCAGCGCAAGCGCGGATGTGCTCTTCGTCGGTGAAGTGCCCACCGAAGCAGAAGAACTCGCCGTGAAACCACTCGCCGGAAAGAGCGGCGAGAAACTCGACGAAATGATTCGCGCGATGAAGTTGCAGCCTGCGCAGATCTACATCGCGAACATTCTCAAGTGTCGACTCGCTGGACTTCGCGCGCCGAGCGCCGAAGAGATTGCAGAATGTGCGCCGTACTTGCGCGCGCAGATTGAGATCATTCGACCGAAGGTGATCGTCGCGCTCGGTGGACCAGCGGCGAAGTATCTGTTGGATACTGAACTCGGCATCACGCGACTGCGAGGAACTTGGGGCGCGTGTGAGGTTGGTGGGGTGTCCATTCCAGTGATGCCGACATTCCATCCTGCGTATCTCCTCCGCAACTACACCGATGAGATTCGCGGCGCGGTGTGGAACGACCTCAAGCAAGTCATCGAACGATTGCGCGAGAGCACTTCGTCGTCGATCACATCTTGAGAATGATCGTCGTTGGTCCGTCGTTCACAAGCGACACTTGCATCGCTGTGCGAAAGCGTCCCGTCTGTGTTTGAATTCCGAGTGCGCGCAACTGCTCGACAACGCGATCAACAATCGGCTCAGCCAACTCTGGCGGCGCCGCGTCGATGAAACTCGGCCGATTGCCTCCAGACGTATCCGCGACCAGCGTGAACTGACTCACCACGAGCGCACTTCCGCCCACATCGCCTACGGACAGATTCATCTTCCCTTGCGCGTCGTCAAAGATCCGCAACTTCGCAAGCTTCTCCGCAAAGCGCACAGCAAGTTCCGCGGTGTCGGTGCGCTCCACACCGAGAAGCACGCACAATCCTCCTTGCGGAGAAAGTGCACCGACAGGTAAGCCCTCGCTCAACACGCTTGCTGCAGACGCTCGCTGGACAACCGCGATCATCGCGTGAACGCAAGAGAAGCAGCGCTCACCATGCGACTGCCATCGGCTTCGCAAGATTGGTAGTAGTCGAGGAGTTCCGGCTTCGCGCCCTTGAGCAAGGACAGCCCGGCCCACAGCGCGCCCAAGGAATTCCAGTGCATCGGATTCGCATCCGTCGCCACTGCGCCGAGGAACGCTTGCGGATCGCCCGCAATGAAACTCTTCAAGAGCGAGCGATCGAGTTGATTGACTTCCTTCTTGCGCGCTTCATCGACGGGCTTCGCATCGCCAAACTGTGGACCCACGTGCGCCAACTCCGCGCTCAAAACAAAGAGCGTGCGCGAGAGATCACTTCCGAGTGCGCCTTGCAACGCTGTCACAAATTCAGCGACAGTGGCACGCTTGCCATCGTCTGCAATAAGCTTCGCGGTTGGATCAGGAAGGATCGCACCCAAGATGGGAACATTGCCAAGAATCGCTTGAATCCAAGGGATATGGCACTGCACCGAATGCTCAGGGCAAAGATCGAGCAAGTCGATAAAGAGTCTCTCGCCACCTGAAGAGCGAAGTGCAGTGATCACCGCTTGATCAGCGGGGCAACGACCAAGTGGCGAATCGAATCCGACGTCAGAGATCGTGACGCCATCGCCGAGCGCAAGGTGTGGCGTGCCGAGAATCACCACGCGATCGAACTGCTGACCCTTCGCCACTGCAGCACTGAGTGCTTTGTAGCTCGTCGCATACACCGCGCGACCACGCTCATAGTCGAGGTGCGTTGCAACAATTCCAACGAGAGCGCCTTCGAGTTCTGGATCATCTGCCTCTGCGAGAATCGATTCAATCTTCGCGCGGCACTTTGCTTCATCTTCACCGAGCGCGCGCGACACTGTCGCTGGAAACGCTCCCTCTTTACGAAGGTGATCGCGCATCTTCGTTTCAAGTTCCTCGCTCGTTGGTCCCCACAGCAAGCCGCGTGACTCAAGCGCAAGCGCGAGTTCCGAGACTGGTTTCACTTCGGGGGCCTTCAACTGCTCTGCAATCTCGTGCACCGTCGCTTGACCACGGAACGCCTGCAAAAGCGCTTGCACACCCTGAAGGTGTTGCTGCGACGGAATCTGCACATCCAGACCCTGACCGTGGTAGGGGTCCATGAGCCGGAGTCCGAGAAACTTCCCTTGCTCGTCGCCAAAGGGCATAATTCGGATCGGGCGAAGCTCCGGTCGAAGGAGGTGCGGGGGGAGTTCTTGGGTACCGGTGTCGTCGCTCATCTGTCGCTCCGTTGGGTCGTTGCGGTTCATTGCCTCAAATGGAGGGGTGATTGTAGCGGGGAACAATTTCCATCCGCGGTTGCGATTACGGTGCAACCGAAGAATGCATGCGGTCTGTACAATCTTCCCTCCCGTTCGACGATCCTTCGAACTTCCGACCGCGGTTGAACCGATGGATGACAGACCTGTTAGCAGTGCTTACAGGTGATCCGTGTGGAACTTACCACCGGAGGATGTGGTGGCTGGAAATTGGTCCAGCGCCGACTTGAGATTCGCGAGATACATATGCGCCAGTTGCACCGGAATCTGATCTCTTTCTTGGCACTCAGCACTGCAGTTGCTGGTCTCGCCTCTCCATTGTGCGCTGCGCAGGATGGCGTGAAGCCAACCGCAACGCCTCCAGTTTTGAATCCGCAACTCGCACCTGCGCAGAAGCCGACGGTGATCGCGCCCAACCATCCGTTGGTGGATGCGCCTACGAAGACTGCATCAGGTCGCGTGCCTGTGCGTGGGAGCGACGCGCTTTCCGCGAATGCGCCAATTGGCCCTTCAGTGCAAGACCTCGGCGCCGCACCGCCACCCATTCAAGCAATTCCATCGGGACCCGCCGTCGTGCGGTTCGAACCAGAGTTGCTCGACCTCGGCGAAATGACTGCTGATGTTGCGAAGACCGGCAAGGTCAGGATTCTCAACATCTCTGACAAGCCGATCACGATCACGAAGGCAATCCCAGGTTGTGGTTGCACGACTCCAACCTGGACGAAAGAGCCAATCCTTCCGGGCGAGTACGGCGAAACTGAGATCACCTTGAAGCCAGGCGCGAAGGCCGGCATCAAACTCAGCAAGCGCGTGACTTTCCAAATCGAAGGCGCGCCACCAGCAGTACTCACCGTCGAAGGTAATGTCATTGCATTCGTGACGATCGCACCCGATCTCATCGAAGCACCAGCACCTACCGAGAAGAACGCCGAAGTCCTCCTCAAGAGCGGCGAAATCGTGCTCGAGAGCGTTGATGGAACTCCATTCAAAGTCCTCGAGAGCGCGCCTCCCATCATCAAGGATGCGTCACCAGATGCTGCGCTGAAGCATGTCGTGCACATCGATTGGGACGCGTGGGCTGCAACTGGCAAGGGACCAAAGTTGTCGATCCGCACGGATCACCCCAAGGCTCCAAACCTCACTGCAATCGTGAAGCGTTCACTCGATGACCGCTCTGTAGTCGCGCCACCTGCGCCACCAACTTCCGCAAGCATGCCACCAATGGTGACTGCTGTGAAGAGCGGTGATCCAGCCAAGCTTGCTGAAGCGATCGCTTCTGCGAAGGACATCAACGAGCAGGATCAAATTCAGCGTCAGACTGCACTGCACTGGGCTGCGAAAGAAGGCAAGCTTGATATGTGTCGCATCCTCATCGCCTCGAAGGCGAATGTGAATGCGGGCGATCGTCAAGGCAAGACAGCACTCTCGTTTGCAGCGCAAGCTGGCTTCACGGATGTCTGCGTGTTCCTCGTCGAGAGCGGCGCGGACGTCAATGTTCGTGACGCACTCAAGGGCAACCCGTTGCTCTGGGCTTCAGGACTTGGCAATGCGAAGACTGTTGAGTTCTTGCTGAGCAAGGGCGCGGATCCGAAGATCATCGATGTCAATGGCATGAGTGCATTGCTTTGGGCAACCAACATCGGCAGCCCAGAAACAGTCGAACTTCTGATCGCTGCTGGTTGCGATGCAAACCTTGTCGACAATCAGACCGCAGACTCTGCGCTGCACCGTGCAGCACGGCGTGCAACGAGCGCGAAGAGCATCGAACTGCTCCTCCTCGCAAACGCGAACCCCAATGTCCGCAACAAGGTTGGCATGACTCCATTGCATGCGGCTGCCTCGAGCGGTACCGCGGAGAAGTTGCAGCTCCTGCTCAGCGCAAAGGCCGATCCAGCCGCCCTTGATGCGAAGGGTTGGAGCGCACTTGATTACGCAACCGTCCGTGGCGATGCCGAGCGCGCGAAGATCATTGCGATCCTCACGCCAATCTCGCCCGCGCCACGCCCTGCAGATGCTGCTCCGACAACCGGTGCGGCAGCGCAGCCATGATTGAGTGAGATTTTCTTCTTCGAATGCAAACACCCTTTGCCGCAATGCGAAGGGTGTTTTCTTGCCTGAATATCGCACTACAGTGCACGCATGACAACTGCGACGCGCACAGCATTTGACGACCTTGCCATCGATCTTCGCGAATCAGATTTGCTCGGCAGCACTGGACAAATTCTCGATTGGGATCAAGAGACGATGATGCCCGAAGGCGGCGTCGAGTATCGCTCCCGACAACTCGCGATCCTCGCGCGCATGGTGGCTGAGCGCGATCAGTCTGCCACGCGAGGCGAGCTCATCGCTGCATGCGAAGCAGATTCGGAACTCTTGAGCGACCCCGTGAACGCTGGCGTTGTCCGCGAGGCGCGCCGTGATTACGAGCGTGCGGTCAGAGTTCCACCACGGCTTGTTGAAGAACTTACGAAGACCTCAAGTATCGCCAAGCATGAGTGGGCACAGGCGCGCGCGAACAGCGACTTCAAGCGATTTCAGCCGTGGCTTGAGAAACTCGTTGCGTTACTGCGTGAACAAGCTGCGTGCCTCGGATGGGATCGTGCATCGGGCGAGCCGTGGGATGCGCTCGCGGACTTGTACGAACCTGGCTGCACCGCTCGCATGGTGGAAGGAGTCTTCACGCCGCTGCGTGCGCGACTGCAATCCTTCGTCGCGGAACTCGCGACCGCGCCGCGCAAGCCGTCCAACGCGTTCAATGAGTTTGAGATTCCCTTCGAGAAACAAGAGCATTACTGTCGCTTCATCGCAGCCAAAGTTGGGTTCGATCTCTCGCGTGGTCGGCTCGATCGCTCGACGCATCCCTTCTGCGGCGGTTCACATTGCAACGACATTCGTATGACGACGCGCTACGCATTGAACTGCTTGAATGATGGACTCGGATCAACGCTGCATGAATCTGGCCACGGAATCTATGAGCAGGGGCTTCTCTTCTCGCAGGTTGGACTTCCGAGCGGCAAGTCGGTGAGCCTCGGCATTCACGAGAGTCAGAGTCGCATGTGGGAAAACCAAGTCGGACGAAGTCGCGGATTCTGGAAGTGGGCGCAGGGGACCTTCAAGCAAGAACTCGGCGTCGATCCGCAGCGTTTCTCGCTCGATGAACTTTATGAAGCCGCGAATATCGTCGAGCCAGGCTTCATTCGCGTCGAGAGCGACGAAGCAACCTACAACCTGCACATCATGGTGCGATTCGAAATCGAACGCGCCGTCTTGCGCGGCGACCTCGAAGTTGCGGGCATTCCTTCGATGTGGAATCGTCTCTACAAGGATTACCTCGGACTCACTGTGCCTGACGATCGCCGCGGATGTTTGCAAGACATTCACTGGTCGATGGGCTCAATGGGTTACTTCCCGACATACACGCTTGGGAATCTCTACTCGGCGCAGTTCTTCGACGCTGCGCGCATTGCGATTCCAGATCTCGAAGCACGCATCGAGCAGGGCGACTTCGGCGCGCTGAAGTCATGGCTCAATCGTGAGATTCATCAGCATGGCCGACAGTTCTCGCCCAGCGAGTTGGTGCAACGCGTGACAGGCAAGCCGCTCTCCGCAGAACCTCTTATGCGACACCTCGAAGGCAAACTCCGTCCGTTGTATGGCATCTAGTCCGATCCACTACTGAAACGGGGTTTTTGCGCTTCGGTTCGGCTACGATTGTCGGTTTCCCTCCGAACTGACTTTCTATGCCAGCTGATCTGAACCTTCGTAACATTGCCATCATCGCGCACGTCGACCACGGAAAGACGACGCTCGTTGATGCGATGCTCTCCCAGTCGGGTGTGGTGAAATTTGCTGAGGGCGAACATCCATGCTTGCTCGACTCGAATCCACTTGAGCGCGAGCGCGGAATCACGATTCTTGCGAAGAACTGCGCAGTCACCTACACGATTCGAGCTGGGGCAAACCGCGGCGAAGTGTTCCGCGTGAACATCCTCGACACGCCAGGCCACGCCGATTTCGGCGGAGAGGTCGAGCGCGTGTTGCGCATGGCGGACGGATGCTTGCTTCTCGTCGATGCGATGGAAGGCCCGATGCCGCAGACGCGCTTTGTGCTTTCGAAGGCGCTTGAAATCGGACTGAAGCCCATCGTTGTGGTGAACAAGTGCGATCGACCTGATGCGCGTATCGACGAAGTCATCAATGAAGTCTTCGATCTCCTCGTCGACCTCGGTGCTGACGATCACGCGCTTGATTTCCCTGTGATCTACGCAGCAGGCCGCGATGGTTGGGCCTCGCGGGATCGCAACGTGAAGGACCGCGGCGTTGACGAACTCTTCCAAGAGATCGTGACGCGCGTGAACGCACCAACCAACGATACCGAAGCACCGCTTCAGTTCCTCGTGACGAATCTCGACTACTCGGATTATGTCGGTCGCATCGCGATCGGCCGCGTCTTCGGTGGTCGCCTCAAGCCTGGCAACATCGTTGCCTGTAAGAGCGATGGCTCAACGCGCCGCGGCAAGATCGCAAAGGTCAATCGCTTCGAAGGACTCGGTCGCTACGAAGTTCCCGAGGTTCTTGCGGGTGATCTTTGCGCGATTGAAGGCATCCCTGATATTGAAATCGGCGACACCATTTGCCGCGTCGAAGACATTCTCCCATTGCCACGCGTCAAGGTCGATGACCCGACGCTGCACATGCTCTTCCGCGTCAACGATGGTCCATTTGCCGGCAATGAAGGCAAGTTCGTCACGACCCGCCAAATCTCCGACCGGTTGCAGAAGGAATTGGAATCCAACGTCGCGCTCAAGGTGAGCCCAGGTGATTCGAAGGAAGAGTTTCACGTCTCGGGTCGTGGCCTGTTGCATCTCGGTGTGCTCCTCGAAAACATGCGCCGCGAAGGCTTCGAGCTCTGCGTGGGCAAGCCTGAAGTCATCGAGCGTGAAGTTGATGGCGTGACGCAGGAACCTTGGGAACGACTCTCGCTCGATGTGCAAACAGTTGCACTCGGCGCGGCACTCGAACTCATCGGTTCGCGTGGTGCGGACATCAAGCACATGGATCAGCGGGGCACTCGCATGCATATCGAAGCGGATATTCCTGCGCGCGGTCTCATCGGCATGCGCACGCGCATGCTCACCGCCACTCAAGGCGACGCGACCATGCACCACACCTTTAGCGGCTATCGCTCAGGCTCAAGTGCGATTCGAAAGCGACAGAACGGCGTGATGATTTCACTTGAAGGCGGTCGCATCACCGAGCACGCGCTGCAAGGTCTTTCCGATCGCGGATACTTCTCGGTGAAGCCTGGCGATCAGGTCTACGCTGGGCAGATCGTCGGCGAGCACAATCGCGACAACGACATTGTTGTGAACTGCACTCGCATGAAGCATCTCACAAACTTCCGCGAAACCGTCAAGGAAGCAACGGTCGTCCTGAAGGGCGCTCGAACACTCACTCTTGAAATGGCTCTCGAGTACATCGAAGAAGATGAGTTTGTCGAAGTGACGCCAACATCGATCCGCGTCCGCAAGCGCATTCTCGAAGAGAGCGCGCGCAAGCGTTCAGAACGCTCTGACAAGGATCGCATGGCATCCGCGAGTTCCTAAGCGAAGCCGAGTAGGCGTTGAGAGTTCTTCGAGCACTCGTTATCCTCGTGTATTCGAGGTACGACTGAACGGACGACTCATTCATGGCACTCTTCGTCCAAAAAT
This sequence comes from Planctomycetota bacterium, assembly GCA_003671055.1. Lineage (GTDB taxonomy): Bacteria > Planctomycetota > Phycisphaerae > Phycisphaerales > SM1A02 > F1-140-MAGs142. The sequence continues at coordinate 3,662 of QWPV01000063.1, read as the reverse complement.
TTGGCGGTACATCCGTTGCCGATCCACAGCGCATCGCACGCTCTGCGGCGCGGGTTCGTGAACGCCGCGAAGAGGGGCATCAAGTTGTCGTTGTCGTCAGCGCGATGGGCCATTGCACCGATGAACTGATCGAACTCGCGGAGAAAGTTGCGGGATCTGCACCCGCGATGCCTCGACGCGAACTTGACATGCTCATGGCAACTGGCGAGCAAGTTTCCGTCTCGCTCATGGCGATGGCGCTTGAGCGGATCGGAGTTCCTGCCGTCAGTCTCACAGGTCAACAAGCGGGCATCGTGACCGATGGTGTGTTCGGAAGGGCGCGCATTCTCTCGGTGCCTCGCACGCGTCTCGACATCGAACTCGCTGCAGGGCGCACGCCTGTTGTGGCTGGATTTCAAGGCGCAAACGCGTTGGGCGAGATCACGACACTTGGTCGCGGTGGTTCGGATACGACTGCCGTTGCGCTTGCTGCTGCGCTCAATGTTGCGGCCACTGGCGGCACATGCGAAATCTTTACCGATGTCGAAGGCGTGTACACAGCAGATCCGCGTCGCGTGCCTGAAGCGGTGAAACTTCCGCGCATCAGCTACGAAGAAATGCTTGAGCTCGCATTGCAAGGCGCGCAAGTCATGCACCCGCGTGCCGTTTTATTCGGCGAACGGTACGGCGTCCCGATTCATGTGCGTCACAGCCAGCGCGGTGACGCAGGAACGATGATCTGCAAGGAGACTACTGAGATGGAAGATGTTGTTGTTGTAGGCGCAGCACTCAAATCAGATCTCGGTCGCGTGAGTTTGCGGCGGATCCCCAACAATGTGGGCATGCAAGCGATGCTCTTCGAAGCCATCGCGAAAGCCAGCATCATCGTGGATGACATCGTGCAGACAGAGTTCGGCGAAGTCGCGACGTTGTCTTTCACAGTCGACCACGGCGATCTGTCCGACGTGAAGATCGTGGCGAGCCAAGTGCTTGATGGCATCGGCACTGGCGAACTTGCGGTCGAGATTGGTTTATCGAAAGTGTCGGTGGTCGGCACGGGCATGAAGACGCACGTCGGAGTCGCGAGCCGAATGTTCAGCGCACTCGGCAACGCAGGGATCGCGATCCAGAACATCACTACCAGCGAGATCAAGATCTCGTGCATCATTCGGAAGCAGGATGGCGACAAGGCGCTGCAAGCAGTGCACTCGGCATTCGGTCTTGAGCGGCTCGGAAGTGTCTCGCTGCAGAATGTGACTGCGGGCTGAGTGGATGTCTTGCGTGAAGGGCACAGCTTGCATCCCACAGCCCCTCCGATCTCTGCCGTGCCCGACTTTACATAATGCACATTATCGGACTTTGCGTGTCGGGAAAGGCCCCCGCGAATCCACGCGATTCTACGAAACAAGGCAGTTCTAGACGGCGCTGATACGATCGAACCCGTGCTTGAATCACCGGACATAACGCGCTTCGAAACGCTTGCTGCGTCAAACGCTGATGCGAATGTTCCAATCGATGCGCCGTTGCCATGGGCGCCGCTGTGCTCCGTCTTCCGTCGGTTCCTCCGATCACGCGACTTGAAGTACACGCAAGAACGCGCGGATGTCCTTGAAGCGATCATCGCTCGTGATGGAAGTTTCGAAGCAGAAGAACTGCTGCTCGATCTGAAGAGTCAGGCGCATCAAGTGTCGAAGGCAACGGTCTACCGCACCATTCGATTGCTGCTCGACGCAGGCATCATTCAGCAGATGCTCTTTGACTCCAAGCAAAGTCACTACCAACTTATCTACGGCAAGGTGCCGCGTGATTCGATGGTCTGCATGAAGACAGGCCGTCATCTGGAGTTTCACTCCGCAGAACTTGTTGCGTTGCGCAATCGACTCTGCGCCGAACTCGGCTGGAGCGCAGTGGGACATCGATTTCAGATCTACGCGATCTCGCCCGATACATCGGCTCCTGACGACGGCTCGCCTTCGATCACATAACTTCCGCGCAACCAATCGCCGAGGTCGAGCAATCGGCATCGCGCGCAGCAAAACGGCGCAAACGCGTCCTGCACTGGCGCAACTGCACATCGCGCGCAAGTCAATGTGCTGACTGCCGGAGCGAGCGCAAGTAAACGAAGTGCATCCACAATCCGCACAGCGAGCGGACGATCGGTGCGCGCAAGTCCGCTGCAATCGAGATGCACTCGACGACTCTCGATCGTTTCAGCGTCGCCGTCGTCAAATGTATGAACGAGCGTGACATCGATGCGTGACACAGGCAGAACCGACGCAATGCGTTGCGGCCATTCGATCGCGATGAGTGCACGCGGTTCCTGCAGAAGCGAAGCGAATCCAACGCTCTCCAGCGCGCGCGGTTCCATCCTCCAACAATCAAGATGCGCGAATAGTTCTTCCGCGCGACCCTCACTTCGCGTTACTACATGATCCATCCGCAGTGTGAACGTCGGACTCGAGACTTGCGAGTGACTGACGCCGAAGCCTGCGCCAAGTCCGCGTGCGAAGGCTGTCTTGCCTGCGCCAAGTTCACCAGTGAGCGCGACAACAATTGCGTCTCGCGCGCTGCTGGGTCGGCTGCGAATCACATCACTCATGAGAAATGCGAGTTGTTCCGTCTCCTCAGCACTTCGCGCGTTGAACGACAGAAGAAACGAATGTTCCGTACTCATGTTCCATGCTCCCAACCAGCCCGCGACACGGTCACGGTGCGTGCGCCATCGAAAAGTTGCACGATGCCATCACCCGCTCGCACCGTTCCGATGCGCGTGATCGGAACTCCAGCAAGTTGCGCGGGCACTTCGCCAGTCGCAGTAAACGCGAGTTCGTAGTCTTCACCGTGCGCAATCGCGTCCATCGGCGCCCAACCATTTTCAATCGGCACGCGCGCAAGTTCAATCTCCAGCGTGTGCGCTGATCGCTTCGCGATGTGACCCAAGTCCTGCATGAGTCCATCGCTCACATCGATCATCGCATGCAGTTGCGAACCGAGTTGTGCGAAGAGTGCTTGCGCGACGTTGAGCCTTGGCGTGAAGTCGAGATGGCGACCGAGTCCTGTGACTCGATCCCACGCGCCACCGAGAACACCAGTGACATACACGCCGTCGCCTTCGCGCGCCGAGGATCGAGTCGCAAGTGCAGCCGACGAATCAGTCGGTGTCGCGAGAATCGTCACCGCAACACTCAACGCGCTCTCTGCGCTCACCGAAGTCATGTCCCCACCGACAAGCGGCGCATTCCATTGGAGCGCAGTCTCGCGAAGCCCTTCAAACAAGCGCCATACGCGAGCCTCCTCCGTTCCCACAGGAATCATCGCGCACGCGAGTGTTGCGAAAGGACGCGCATTCGCCATCGCTGCAACATCCGAGAGATTGCGCAACACAGCTTTGCGCCCAAGGATGTAGGCATCTACGCCAACTGGTGTATGCCGACCTTCAACCGCGCTGTCTGCAGCAACAAGAATTGTCGACGTCTGCGGAGGAAGTCGCAGCGCGGCCATGTCATCGCCAGGTGGAACAACAACGCACGCCGGAAGGCTCACGTTGTGCGCGAAGACGCGTTCAAGGAGTTGAAACTCCTGCATGCAATCGAGTGTAGTCGTTAGAGGCTCGCGGATCGAACGATGATGTGCGTGAGTCCGAGCGCGTAGAGACCTGCGATGAGATCATCCACAAGAATGCC
>QWPV01000062.1:2515-17306 GCA_003671055.1 Planctomycetota bacterium | reverse complement strand
CGGTGATCGCCGTCACGACGCCGGTTCGAAAGGAATGGCGCCCAGTGAGCATCGCCGCGCGCGAGGGCGAGCACTCTGGCGTCGCCCAGAAGTTGCGGAAGCTGACGGCCTTCGACGCGATCTCCGCGAGCACGGGCATCGCAGGCGCCTCGGGTGCTGCGTTCCAGTTGTATGGGGGGAACGACATCTGGTCGATGCCGATGTCGTCGAGCACAATCACGAGGATGTTCGGCGGCGAGGCGGCGTCACCCGGCGCGGACGGCGAAACTGGGCACGCCAAAACCGAGCCAACAGCAAGTACAGCGAAGGCGACGACGCCGGAATCTCGGACGATTCGGATGGAGTACACGAAGGGATGACCTTTGGGAAGCTGAAAAAACATTCAAACAAGAAGTAGCTGCATCATGCAATCAAATCACAACCTTTCAAGCGCGATCCGTGTGGGAATAGGAAGACTCTGAAGATCGGGCATGGCTGTAGCAAGTTCGAGGGACAGAATGATCATCCTTAGCCAAGGCCATGCGCCGCGCATTAACCCGCTTGGATCCGCCGCGCGAGTTGGACGCGGTTCTTCACGCCAAGCTTCTTGTAGATGCGCCGCGTGTACTCAACCACAGTGTGCGCGGAAAGTTTCAACTCCGCGGCAAGCACCTTGGACTTGGTCCCTCGTGCAAGCCCGAGCGCGATCTCGGCCTCGCGCTTGGTGAGCACTTGCGTCCAGTCGGACGCGAGTGCTGCGGTAACGTCCGCCGCCGCTTGCTCTCCGAGGATCTGGAGGTTTGGCAGCGGCAGCACTCCGGGCAAGAGTGGGTCGACGGTTACGCAGACATGGTGGGTGCAACTGTGGTCGGTGCCGGGCAAGGCACCCTTGAAGCGTTCGCCCGTGCGCGTGAAGAACCTCGTGAGGCCCTGCAGCAAACCCCAAAGCTCCTGAATCTCGGCATCGTTGAACGAGCCCGCGTGCATGCTCACCCACGAGTAGTCGCGATTGTTGCGCGTCGCCTCGGGCTTGACCTTGGTCTCGACCTCCGTGCGTCGCCGCTGGTCGAAGAGTCCGTCGAGTTTGGCGAGCAGCGCCTGGTCCTGCGGATCGCCCGCGCGAAACTGCACCACAATCGCAGGTTGGGTGACGACCCAGCCAAACGCCCGGTTGCCGGTGGAAGCTCTCTTGCGACTGACGAGCTCGACGCGCTTCAACGCCTCGAGCGCGGCCCCCACCGCGGCGGCCGGCAACTGGGACGCGGCTACAAGATCCTCCACCTTCGATGGTCGGTCGAAACGACGCAGCAACTCCCAGATCACGAGGTTGGTCGTGCTACCAAGTGCGAGAAAAAGGTGGGGATCCCGAATATCGAGTGGCTGTTCGGATCCCTGACGCATAACGCGCATAATGCCACACAACTGCTTCGTGGTGTGTTAAGACGCCCTGAATTTTCGCGACCCATCGGCCAACGAGAGTTCTTGTACCAAGCCCTGTAGCGCGGCAATGCTACAGCACCGCGAAAGATTGACCCTAGTTCTCAAAAACAGCTTGCCAGAGCGTGCAGTCGCGGCATCTTGTCGATCACGGAGCTTAGCATCCCGCGCTTCCAAGGGCTTCGTCTTCCTCGCGCCTAGCGCAGTTCGCACTGGTGTGCTTGCCCGCATACTTCAACTCGTCCAAATTCGGATCCAAACAGATGTCGATTCCTGCAAACAACTCCGTCGCCACTTCCGGTCGCTTCCGATTCTCGGTCGCTATGTGCCTCATGGCAACTTCACTCACGCTTCCATCCCACGGCGGTTCGGAGAAGGATCGCACCGTGCCGGACACCAAGTCGCCCGCGAAGACTGCACCTGCGCTCAGTAGCAACGGCAAGGCCGACAGCAAGGCGACGAACGCCCAGCGCTCCACGGGCGCGCCAACCAAGCCCAACATTGTGTTCGTCATCATCGACGACGCGGGCTCCGACTCGTTCACGCGCTGGAACCCGGCGGGCATCGCGCTTCCGCAGACGCCCGTGATCGACTCGCTCTGCGATCAAGGCGTGCGCTTTAGTAATGTTTGGGCGATGCCGCAGTGCTCGCCGTCGCGCGTCGCGATGATGACGGGCCGCTATCCGTTCCGCACCGGCGTGATGAACGCTTGCCTAGGGAGCGCGCCGCCGCGTTCGCAGGCCTCTCCGTACGAGTACACGCTGCCGAGGCTTCTTTCGACGGCGGGCTATTCGACGGGCTACATCGGCAAGTTCCATCTGGGTGATTCCGTGCTCAACCCTGAGGGTGCCGGCTACGCCAACGGGCTCGGCTTCCCCTACTTCAACGGCACGCCGCTCGGAGGCGCTTCGCCGCTTGACACGACCCTCGCTAGGCAGATGCCGGCGCCGGCGAGCGGCACAGCGCCCCTCTACTCGTGCGGATTCCCCGTCGACAGCGCCACCAATGCTCCGGCGGTCTGCTCGTGCGGATTCCCAGACCAGACCTGGGTCGACGGCATGGATGCGGTCGAGTGTCTCGCCGTCGGCGGCGTTCCGCTTGTCGACGCCGCGGGCACGCCCGTCCTCGTTGGCTCGGCTGCAGCAGTTGCCCGCGTCGACTTCACGGTCGACAACGGCTACTTCGTCAACAGTCGCATCCTCGCCGTCGAAGGCCAGAAGCCCACCGCGATAACCGAACACAAGTACTCGCCGAGCAGCGATGTCGACCACGCACTCACATGGATCAGCGCGCAGCCTGCGGGAACGCCGTGGATGTGCACGGTCGGTTTCGTGAATGTTCACGATCCTTACCAGCCTGCGCCCGCCAATCTGCTGCCGGCCGACGCCGAGTGGCCAGCGGCGCTGCCCTACATCTGCGACACGCAGGTCGGCTTCGAGGATGCCAACACTGATCCGTCGAAGAAGGGCATGACCAACCAGATGCTCTCGGCATCGGACCGCGAGATCGGACGTCTGCTTGTTCAGGGCGGTTTCGCCGCGTGGTCCGGCAACGGCGTCACGCTCACCGATCCGAACACGCTGGTCGTGGTCGTCGGCGACAACGGTAGCTACGGACCCGTCGTGCGCCTGCCGTACAACAAGTACCAGGCCAAGGGCTATGTGAACCAGTCGGGCGTGTGCGTCCCCCTTGTGATCGCCGGTTCAGGCGTGGCGTCGCCCAACCGCTCGGTCGACGCGATGGTCAACGTCGCCGACCTCTACCAGCTCTTCGGCGAGGTCGCGAACATCAATGTCCGCGCCACCGTTCCAGCGTCGCACGCGCTCGACGCGCAGAGCATGATCGGCTACCTCCGCGACGCGAACGCCCCCGCAGTGCGCATGTTCAACTTCACGCAGAACGGCACCAACCTGTCCTTCCCAGACGGAATGTTCCGCGCTTGCGTGCTGAAGTCTTTGCAGACCTGCACCGACGCGATCTTCCCAGGAGCCACCGTGTGCGAACTCCATGGCGGAGTGTGGTACGACGGCTACGCCAGCTGCTGCGACCTTCGCAATTCTGGCGAGGCTGGAACGGACTGGGGCATCGTCTCTCCCGCGGCCCTCGCCGTGACCGACGGACGCTACAAGTTGATCGTGAAGGAACTGCCGAGCTGCGAGCAGGGCACGGTCTGCGCCTACGAGTTCTACGACCTCTCCACCGCGCCCTTCGCCAAGGCACTCGGCGGGCGAGGCATCGATTACTCGAGCGCAAACCTGCTGTCCGACACGGCGTGCACCGATACCCAGCTGACACTCGAGGCAGAGGCTGCATTCACTGTGCTTGACACCTACGCGCGCAATCTGCTCGCGTCGGGCAAGGCGGTTCCGGGCGACGGAAACCTTGACGGCGTTGTCGACTCCGCGGACATCTCGGCTATCCTCAACTGGTGGGGCGGTCATTCGGTGTACGACTTCAACAACGACGGAATGACCAACGGCGACGACCTCTCCGAAGTGCTCAACGGCTGGACCGGTCGTCCGTGACGCTACCGATCCAGGCCCAAAGGTAACAACTGATGTCCGCTCGCAACTTCATCATCGCGCTTGCCACCACCGTCTCGCTCGCCGCCGCGGCCACCCACGCCGACTTCTACCAATTCAATAGCACGCTCGACAACGGCTACTCGGTGCAGGGCGTGATCGAGACGAGGGCTTCCGCGCCTGCGTCGTTCATTGAGAGCAACCCGAACTTCCCCGACGCGCCGTTCGCCACGCAGTATGTCGAGTGGCTCCACCTGTCGGTGCTCCGCTTCGGCAGCACGATCGCCGAGGGCTTCTCGGTGTCGAGCAGCGTGTCGTACGACCCATTCCTCCGCGTTGGCTTCGATTCGTCGACGCTCAACCTTTCGTCGTTCGACGCGCAGACCCGCGGCGCCGACACGGGCCCGACGCCGTACTACTTCATCTCCAACGGCGTCGATCCGAGCTACAACCCCGTCGAGTACGGGACGACGGCGTTCAACCTGTTCATCTTCGATCCAGGCACATCGTCGGCGACCTATCTCGCCTCGACGATTTCGCTCACGGTGACCGCGATCCCAGCGCCCGCGACAATGCTCGCGTTCGCGCTGCTTCCAGCGGCGCGGCGTCGTCAGCGCTGAACGCCGCGCATGCTCCAACGTGCCGCGCTCGCAAGTTCCCACGGGCGGGCTGAGTGATCGGGCCTTGGTGGAGCAAGGAAAAAACGGAGATTAGATTGCGGATGCTCGCTTCCGAAAATCACTATCGTCTGCGAAGTCGGGACCCAGCTTTGTGAACCTCATGTCTCAATCAAAACAATCCGTATGGCAGCTGATGTTCGTGTTATCACTGCTGCTCGTCTCCATTGCGTCGGCCGAAACACCGGTGTGGCGCTGTGGTTGGTATGCGCAACCGCCACTCCAGTTCCGCGCGCGCCAGGGCGATGTGGAAACGGTGACCGGACTCGACGTGCAGTTGATCCGCGCCATCACGCGCGAAGCGGGACACCTGCTGACGCTTGAAGAGATCCCGTGGGAGCGGCACCAGCAGCTGCTCAAGAGCGGGGACTGCGAGCTCGCGTTTGGCGCGGCGTGGACCGCCGAGCGGGAAAATTTCGTGCGGTTCTCCGCCCCCTATCGCCAGGAGGAGAACGCCCTCTACGTCCGCATCAGCGATATGCAGCGCTATCCGTTCAAGGATGCCGCCGCCTTTCTTGCTCAGGTGCGCAGCGAGGGCCTGCGGCTCGGCGTGGTCAAGGCCACGGCTTACCTACTGCCCGAGGTGGACGCGTTTGTGCGCGATCCGGCCAACGCTCGGTTTCTCGTCGCGAGCGACACTGACGCCGAGAATCTCCAGGCGCTCCTGCACGGCGATGTCGACGCCGCGCTTTCCGAGCGGCTCGCCGCCGCCACGATCACGACCCAGCTCGGCTATGGCATGACCATCACGGAACATCCGGCGCACTTCGGTAAAATGGGCGTGTGCGCGATGTTCAGCCGCGTGTCGACGACGGAAAAAGACGTAGAGGATTTCAACCGTGCCTTGCACGCGGTGCAGGCAAGCGGTGAGTTCGATCGCATCTTGCGCGGCTATCATTTGTCGCCGATGCTCGAGATCGCCGTGGGTGGTCGCTGGTTCTACTGGCTCGACATCATCGGCACGATCGCCTTCGCTCTTTCCGGGGTCATCCTCGCGCACCGCGGGCGCTACAACCTTGTGGGCGCCTTTGTGCTCTCCGCGCTTCCCGCGGTCGGCGGCGGCCTGCTGCGCGACTTGATCACAGGGCGCCAGCCGGTGGCCCTTCTTCGCTCGCCCGTGCCGCTCCTGCTCGTCGCAGGTCTCGTGGTGGTGGGTTATGTAGTTTTCAAACTTGCCGACCGCGCTCCGGAAGGATGGCAACGGTCGGCGAGGTACATGCGCGTTTTCGACACACTCTTCGGCTTCTTCGATGCCGTGGGCCTCGCGGCGTTCACCGTCATGGGCGTGCGGGTGGCAGTTGAGATGCAGTGCGATCCGCTTTGGTTGTGGGGGCCGCTGCTTGCGGTGCTCACGGGCGCGGGCGGTGGCGTCCTGCGCGATATTGTTCTCCATTCGGATAACTCGGCTTTGAAGCGCGGTCTTTATGCCGAGGTCGCATTGGTCTGGGGGCTCGCCCTAAGCCTGTTTCTCGGAGTGCAAGTCCGCCAGATCAGCATGGATCAGGTGCGAAATGGCATCCTCGTCGCACTGCTGGGCGCGCTCATCACGCGGCTCATCATTCTCTATCGCGGCTGGGAAAATCCGCTTCAATTTAGCAGCCCGCGTATGCCGATCTTCCGACGGTAAGGGCTTCAGGCGCTGGCCACGACCAAGACCTCTCTCGCCAGACGGGCGACGCCTGTATGGGATATCCGGCTGATTCTGCTCCGCCTGACAAGTCCCCTTCGGCTGGCGCTGCTTCCAGCATTTGCGCGGCGTCGTTGGCGCCGACGGCGCTGAAAGACGCGCATGGACAACGCGATCATGTTCCACCTTGGGCGGACTTGAATTGATCAAGCCTCTGATCATGATCTGAAAAGCTGGGACTTCTCTGCGGTGAAAGTGCTGGGACTTTCACTCAACCACCAACATCTCGCCAGCAAGTCCTGGACCAAATGCGAGTCCGACCCAAGGGCGCGCAATCTTGCGTTCAAGCAATTCACTCAGAATGAAAAGCAAAGTCGCGCTGCTCATATTCCCAAAGTTTTGAAGAACACAGCGGCTTGCATCGCCTGATTCGTTCGCAATCGCAAGGGATGCAATGACAGCATCGATGACACGCGGTCCACCTGGATGAATCGCCCATCCTCGAATGTCTTGGACATCGAGCGAATGTTTCGCAAGCGCGTTTCGCGCCCATTCGCCAACATGGGATTCAATAATTTCTGGGACACGCGCGCCGAGTGTCATTTCAAATCCATGATCTCCAATGTGCCACGCCATTTCACTTGCAGTGTTAGGCATCATGATGCTGTGCGTTCCTGCGATGGATGGATGCGTATGTGGATCTCCCCGTGCAACGATGACCGCAGCAGATCCGTCGCTGAAAAGCGTATTGGCGATCAACTGGTCAAGCCGAATCCCATAGTGCAAATGTGCTGACGAAACTTCAGCGCAGCACACCAGAACAACTGCGTCGGGATTAGCCAATATCACATCGCGCGCAATCGCCAAGGCATTCACCGCCGCGTGACAACCCATGAATCCAACATTTGTTCTGCGACAATGGCAGGACAGTCCAAGAGTTTCGATCAGCCATGCGTCCAGTCCAGGAGCTTCAAATCCTGTGCAGGATGCGGTGATGATGTGCGTGATTGCACCTGCCGATATTTTTGCACGATCGATTGCTTGTAAGCATGCCTGCGTGCTCATCTGTCGTGCCGCACTTCCCCACAGTTGCATGCGCTGCGAGGTAGTCGGTCCATGGCCTTCGGGATCCGCTTGAAAAAACGGCGGCTTGCCCACTTCCTGTGCCGAAGCGCACCACCGACCATCAATTCCACTTCGCTCTGCGAGTCGAAGAATCACTGCGCGATCAAGCGATTTTGGCGAGACCGATGATGCCATCTCGACCCACTGAGCGCGGGTCAAACGCTGCGGAGGATTGGCGCATCCGATGGAATGAATACATGCGTGCGTCATGGTGCGGGGTTCGTAAAAATGCGAGCGCGAGCAGGTGCATCGATGTTCGAACCAAACGCACTTGCAACTCGATCTGCAAGCGATGGGAAAAATCGAGCAGTGTGCATTGCACTTCGGAGCAATCGAGGGTGACGAAGAAGCTGAGCAGTGAGCAAGCACCGCATGCGTGACGAACGAACAATTCGGTTGGCAATGCGCGGCCACTGGTTTGACGATGCGCTGAAAAGAATCATCGCACTCGCATGGGTGCCCGCCGCAAGACCGGTTGCAAGCGCCCAACTCATTCCCTCGCCGGTGAATGGTTCGACATATCCGCTTGCATCGCCAGCGACCAAAACATTTTCGCAAGCAAGTTGATTGCGCCGACGCGTCAAGAGTGGTGTCCCTCGCCACTCCGCCGCACCAAACCCCGCGCCAGCGCGCAGATGGGAACCAAGCCACTGCGCTGCAAGAAGTGCAACTCCACCTGCGCTGCGAATGACGCTCGGATGCGCAGCGGCGGCGATATCGATTCGCCCATTTGCAAGGCGAACTGCTCCGATGTAACCACCTTCGTGGACGCTCATGAGAATTTGTTCGCGGCAGAGATCAAGTGTGGATCCATCAACTGTCGCGCCAAATCCCATCAGACTCGATTTGGAAATGCGCCACGCAAACTTGGGCATGCCGTCAAGCGAAGTCCCCTGCAATCCATCCGCTGCGATGCGCACGCGAGAGCGAATCGTTCGCACGATTTTATCTTGACGCACGACGACCGATCCATCAACATCGAATGATGCGGCGGATCCCATCAGAATGACACAACCAGATTCCGCCGCGACTCGCAGCAGCGATTCGTCAAGTTCATTGCGACCAATCGCAACGCCGCCCTCTCGGCGCATGTGGATTGTTTGATCACCGCATTCCAATCGCACTGTGGATAATGGTTGCGCTTGATTGAGAACTGAAGATGCTCCAAGCTGCGCAAGCACTTTGATTCCTGCGGACGCTAAACAACATCCGCAGACTTTGGGGCGTGGATGAATGCCACGATCAACGACAAGTACTGAACAACCTGCACGCGCTGCAGCAATTGCAGCGGCCGATCCTGCTGGTCCCCCGCCTGCGACAATCACATCGAATTGGTCTTCAATTGCAGTTAAATCTGTAGCGAGGAGATTCATACTGAAACCTCGCTTGCAGTTCGCGCAGAGGGCCGCTGCCACCAAAGTCTCCACCGCGCGGGCCACGCACGAGAAACAGAAGCGCCATGCAATCCAGCTTCGTGTGCCATTGCGCGCGCTTCATCAAGAGTGAACGCAGCACGCACACTTGCAATTGCATCGAAATGCACAACGCGAGATCGTGTCAGCACTCGCGATCCAATCCACGCAAGCGCTAATCCCGCATTAGATCGATCAAGATCCGCGATTCCCACAGCGACATCCGCCGCGCTTGCCATCGTGCGAATGACCGTTTGGCCAGTGTCATGATCGAGGTGATGCATGAAGAGCGAATTGATCACGACATCTGCTCGCGCTGGGAGTTGTTCGCGAAGCAAGTCGACACGAAGCAGATCGACGCGCTCGCCGATTGCGTGCGCATGCTGCTGAGCAACTTCAAGTGCGAGAGAACTGCAATCGCAGAGAGTCCAATTGATCTTCAATCCTTGACGACGCGCCAGCTTCGCCATTGTCATCGGACCATCGCCAGAACCCGTCGCAACATCCATCACACGAAGCGGCCGACCTTGCGCATTCACATCAACAGCAAGCTTTGCAATACTTGGCCAGAGAATGCGCGCACTCCTGGACCATGCATTCAAGCGCTTCAAACCCGCAAGTGCAGCATGATGTTCGCGCGGATCAAGCGCAGGATCGTCCATCAATTCTTCCACGCGAATGCGCGCAAGCGGAGTTGTTGGGGACCAGCGGATGGAACTCGTTGTGCTCGTCATGTGTTCCGCTTGGAGTGAATGCAATGCTAGGGCAACAGACTCACAGCAACGCAGAACGAGAACGCCTTCGGCAGAACCAAATGCTTGGTGAATCCCGAACCAATCATCTCTCTCAAAGCGAATGGAGATCTTCGCGCTTCCGCAAATCAGAAATGCAAAACCGCTCAACTTGCAATGGATGCTGCACTAATCAAAGCGATCACGCTAGAAGGCGCGGCCGTCAAGCGTGCACACGCTCTTCGCAAAGAAGTCGGACGCAGTCTTATTGATTCTCAGTAATGTGGAATGGAAATCTTCCGCAAGATTCCCCGCAGCGCGCCGCTGATCGTCGTCGAGGCCGTCTGGTTCCATTCGAGGAGGCGCACTCGCGCAAACGCGTGCCCTCTACAACCCCACTACTTTTCGCCTTGCGGTTCGAGCCTGCGAATCAGAATTGTGCCTGTCCCAAATTGCCACCCCGAAAACAGCCACGACGCCGCAAGTCGGTGGTGACGCGCGCCGCGTCGGTTCGCGCAACAAAGCGGGACGAGCGATGGAGCATGGACTTCATGCACGATCAGTTGGAGGACGGTCGAAAGATCCGCGTACTCACGGTGGTCGACCAGTACACGCGCGAGGCGTTGGCGACCAAAGCGCGCGGTTCCTTCACGGCGAGAGGTGTGATCGACGTCCTCGAGCACCTTTCGAGGTCACATCGCAAACCGCAGGTGATCCAGGTGGACAACGGCACAGAGTTCGCTTCGCGCGCTCTTGATGCGTGGGCCTATCGAGAGGGTGTGAGGCTCGATTTCAGTCGACCGGGAAAGCCGACGGACAACGCGTACGTCGAGTCGTTCAACGCGCGGCTTCGAGCGGAGTGTCTGAACGCGCATATCTTCGAATCGCTCGACGATGCCGACAGAATCTTGACTTCGTGGCGGCGTGATTACAATGCAGTGCGTCCACATAGCGCCCTGGGTATGCTGACCCCCCACGGAATTCGCTGAACTTGGTCAGAGGAATGCAGGCCGTTGAAGAGCCGAACTTCTCACCATTCGAGTGGCATCAAGATGGGGGGAAGACCTAGAACCACCCCGACTCTCATAGCACGGGACCAGAGATCGGGGGCAGGTCACGTTCAGTCATCGGCTCGCCTGTTCGGGCACCTGAGTCTCTCATCAGATATGACAAATCAATATTGGAGTGCATCCATTCGAGTTGTCGACGAAGATTCAGACACGAAGCGCAACCGTGACAAACCCCAACTGTTTCCAATCCATCGAGCAAAGGAAACTATTATGAACAGCATGTCGCTTTGTCAGGCTTTCCGCCTGATTGTTTTCGCAATCCCTTTGGTTGTGATTGCACTTTCCACCCACGCGCAGTCGGCACAAAGCGTGATCCCTCCCGAAACGAGGCGGCCGAACTATCAGGTGGTTGATCGAACGTATTTCGAGTCGAAGTTCGGCCCATCGTTTACAGGCAATGATGTCACTCCACTGGTTGTCGGCGCAAAGTTGCCTTCTGGAGGCTATCTGTTGCAGCGAATCGACACCTCGAGTGGGTCGCCGGTGCTGCAGGACGCTGGGACAGTCCTCCCCGGAAGTTTCAAGGCGCTTCCGCATTTGACGGCAAGCGCGAAGAACATGGTTGATTTTGTAAATCCAAACCCAGAGCTCGTTGCCGTCGACTACTCCGTGAGCACCAGCGCTCAGGCCATCACTGCGACCGTGACGACAGCGGGCGGCGAAAAATTGCGAATGCAAGGGACATGGTTGGTGCTTACAGTGAGCCGCCGTGATATTCAGTGCAATAGCACCACGACTGTCTTCATTGCTGAAGTGGTGCAGGATGAGCCAGGGAACGAGAGTCTGTTGTATCCGAGCGAGGATCTCGACATATACCTCCACCGTGTCGATTGCGAAGCATTGTTGCTTGATCCTCTGGATTGCGCAGAAATGCAAGCATGTTGGACAGCGCATGCCACCTGCATGGTCAATGCGGCGACCACCTATAACAACGCGATCGCTGAGTGTAACTCTTGGTCGACGCTGATTGTGGGTGTCGGCGTCGGTGCCTGCGGGGGACTTGGGGCTGGCTGCGCGATTGGCACGATTTTTCCTGGAATTGGTAACTGTATTGGCGGCGCACTCGGCATCATCACAGGAGGTTTTTCTGGCGGGCTCGGCGCCCACTGGTTGTGTGTCCGCAACGCTCGGCTGGCCTACGAGAATTCGGTGGATGTCTGCTACAACGGACTTGAGGGATGCTTAGAGCAGTGGGTCATGACGCCCTAACAGGACTCAATCCTGAGCAGCTGCTGCATTATTCATCTTCGGCGGGCACCTGATGGTCTGAGCGGCGCGCGCAACGCTTCTATGAAATTTCCTAACGCCACTTGGTCTGTTCGTAAGTGTCTTCGCGCGATTGCGGTGTTTTTGGCGTGCGCCGTGGTGTGGATGGCAATGGTTGTCTGGTTCATGTTCAGTCGGCGTACCTTCGCCTGGCGGCAGGAGTGGCTCGGAGAGGTAACGAGTCTCCTGCTGCTGAACGCGGGGTGGGTTCCGTGCTTTGTCGGAGTGTGTGCACTGATAGGAGTCTGGCGGGTCCGAGACCGCGAGTTCGCGCCTGGAATGTGTGGCTATTGCGGTTACGACTTGCATGGACTGTCCAGCGAAACCTGCCCCGAGTGCGGAAAAGAGTTGTCCCGGTAGCGACGCCTAGTTAGCCTGGCCGCGCATGAGGCGGCGCGCGAAGACGGGAGTCCGCGTGAAACGGGCCGGGTGAGCAAACAGTCCCATGGATCGTAACGGTGCTCACGGGGAAAAGGAAAGCCGTTGACGCCCGCGTCGATGATCTCGCGCGCGCCGCCAACGCGTTCGTCGAAACAAAGTCGCGCGATCATTCATTTTCATTTGCACGGGCACGGCAATCGTTGATAAGGGCGTACCCAGCACCAAGGGAGTCTTATGAAGCCCGCCCCCCCGGAAGTCGTCATCATTCGCACGGGCAGTGCGAATCTCGCGTCGGTGTCCGCTGCGTTCGAGCGGCTTGGCGCGATTCCCCGCATCAGCGAGGATGCCTCGCTCGTAGCGAGCGCCCCGCTTGTCGTTCTGCCGGGGGTTGGCGCGTTCGGCGCAGCCATGCAGCATCTCCGCGAGCGAGGTCTGGACGCTTCGCTCCGCGATCGCATCGCGAACAATCGCCCGCTGCTGGCCATCTGCGTGGGGATGCAAGTTTTGTGCGAAGCGAGCGATGAATCGCCGGGCGTGGAGGGATTGGGAATCGTGCCCGGCAGGATTACTCGGTTCGCTGTCTCGTTGCGGGTTCCTCAGATGGGTTGGAACTCCATCTCTCCGACGCCTGCCGCATCTCTGCTCCGCTCGGATTGGGTGTACTTCGCCAACTCCTACCGATTGGCACGCGTGCCCGATGGCTGGGAGGGTGCGCGCACCGATCATGGCGGCGAGTTTGCTTCGGCGCTCGAGCGCGGCCCGCTGCTTGCCTGCCAGTTTCACCCCGAACTTTCGGGCGCGGCCGGGCTGACGTTGATCGAGCGTTGGCTTTCGCTCGCCGCGACGAAGGAGCCGTTAACGTGCTGAGCTCCAGGATTATCCCGTGCTTGGACATCCGCGATGGCCGCGTCGTCAAAGGTGTTCGCTTCCAGAATCTTCGGGACGCGGGCGACCCGGCAGAACTCGCCGCTCGCTATGAGGCCGAAGGAGCGGATGAGATCACACTGCTCGACATTTCGGCGACGCCCGAGGGGCGGGCGACGGCAGCGCAGACAGTCGCCCGCGTCCGCCGCGTGCTCTCAATACCGCTGACGGTGGGCGGCGGCGTCCGCGCGGTTGCGGATGCCGCGCGACTCATGGATTCAGGCGCTGACAAGATCGGCGTGAACACGGCCGCCGTGGCGCGCCCCGACCTCATCACCGAATGCGCAAACCTCTTCGGAGCGCAGTGCATCGTCATCGCCATCGACGCAGCGGAGTCGGCGGAGAACCTCGGACGATGGGTGGTGAGGGTTCGATCGGGGATGGGTACGACGACGATCGACGCCGTCGCTTGGGCATGCCGGGCCGCGGAACTCGGCGCCGGTGAGGTGCTGCTCACCAGTTGGGACCCATCAAGTTCATTGCGACCAATCGCAACGCCGCCCTCTCGGCGCATGTGGATTGTTTGATCACCGCATTCCAATCGCACTGTGGATAATGGTTGCGCTTGATTGAGAACTGAAGATGCTCCAAGCTGCGCAAGCACTTTGATTCCTGCGGACGCTAAACAACATCCGCAGACTTTGGGGCGTGGATGAATGCCACGATCAACGACAAGTACTGAACAACCTGCACGCGCTGCAGCAATTGCAGCGGCCGATCCTGCTGGTCCCCCGCCTGCGACAATCACATCGAATTGGTCTTCAATTGCAGTTAAATCTGTAGCGAGGAGATTCATACTGAAACCTCGCTTGCAGTTCGCGCAGAGGGCCGCTGCCACCAAAGTCTCCACCGCGCGGGCCACGCACGAGAAACAGAAGCGCCATGCAATCCAGCTTCGTGTGCCATTGCGCGCGCTTCATCAAGAGTGAACGCAGCACGCACACTTGCAATTGCATCGAAATGCACAACGCGAGATCGTGTCAGCACTCGCGATCCAATCCACGCAAGCGCTAATCCCGCATTAGATCGATCAAGATCCGCGATTCCCACAGCGACATCCGCCGCGCTTGCCATCGTGCGAATGACCGTTTGGCCAGTGTCATGATCGAGGTGATGCATGAAGAGCGAATTGATCACGACATCTGCTCGCGCTGGGAGTTGTTCGCGAAGCAAGTCGACACGAAGCAGATCGACGCGCTCGCCGATTGCGTGCGCATGCTGCTGAGCAACTTCAAGTGCGAGAGAACTGCAATCGCAGAGAGTCCAATTGATCTTCAATCCTTGACGACGCGCCAGCTTCGCCATTGTCATCGGACCATCGCCAGAACCCGTCGCAACATCCATCACACGAAGCGGCCGACCTTGCGCATTCACATCAACAGCAAGCTTTGCAATACTTGGCCAGAGAATGCGCGCACTCCTGGACCATGCATTCAAGCGCTTCAAACCCGCAAGTGCAGCATGATGTTCGCGCGGATCAAGCGCAGGATCGTCCATCAATTCTTCCACGCGAATGCGCGCAAGCGGAGTTGTTGGGGACCAGCGGATGGAACTCGTTGTGCTCGTCATGTGTTCCGCTTGGAGTGAATGCAATGCTAGGGCAACAGACTCACAGCAACGCAGAACGAGAACGCCTTCGG